>CALAJP010000152.1 GCA_937922815.1 uncultured Saprospiraceae bacterium | reverse complement strand
TAACTCCTTCCAACGGACTAGCTAAATTATTAACTTCGTTCTCCGCATCTGATAAACTTCCATAATAACTCAATTCCCCATCTGTATTTACCACCAATTCTAATAAGTCGATGTCTTCTCCTGAACATATCATCTCAGCTGTTAATTCTAATGCGGGCAAAGCATTTACGGCTATATTTACCGATTCTATCACGTAACAACCCGCTACACTTTCTGACCTAACATAAATAGTTTGCTCTGATGTAACTCCTTCCAACGGACTAGCTAAATTATTAACTTCGTTCTCCGCATCTGATAAACTTCCATAATAACTCAATTCTCCATCTGTATTTACCACCAATTCTGATAAGTCGATGTCTTCTCCTAAACATATCATCTGAGCTGTTAATTCTAATGTAGGCAAAGCATTTACTATAACTTCAAAACTATCCACTACAATACAACCCAAAGCCGTAGAATCTCTAACATAAATTTTTGTAGTATTCATATAAGCCATTGTGCCTCCAGAAATAACATCTGTAATACTACTCGTTTCTGCACCCATTTTTGTAGAATGAAAACTATAATCGTGAGCAAAAATGACTAAAGTATCAACATCCACTTCTTCTCCGTAACAAACTTCTGCATTTTTCAATACAGGATCTGAAGCAGCACAATTGAATCCCATATCTAAAGTATGATCATTTTCTCCTGGACCTCCAACTTCCACGTAAATTATTGGAGCACCTATAGGAATATCTCCTATATTATTACTATTTGGAGTTGCATCACTATCATTACCGTCATTACCATCTCCATCCATAACATTTGGCATAGTTAATTGGATAGAATCTCCCATTACCGATAATATTCCCGTTGCAGGGTCGAAAGCAGGATCTGTAAGTGCCACATAGTATTCTTGATATGGATCAACATCAAAATACCAATGTCCGTCAGCATCCGTAGTGGTTGTTCCTATAATGTTTCCTTGTGCATCATAAAGCGTAATCTCTAATCCACCTAATGGAATTTCAGATGGGTCTTGTATTCCATCTCCATCTAAATCCACCCACACTCTATTTCCTATTTCTACGGGTGCTGATGGGCTCAAAAATTCTATATCTCCTAACCCCGCTCCTTTTCCACTAACACCTGTGTTATTAGAAAATTCGCCCGTAAAAATTTCATATTCATTTTCTCTTAGTCCTGTGCTGTCATTCAACCAAATAAACCCATTATTAAATGCACCTATAGGATCAACAGCTGTAACAACCAACTGATTATATTTAGGTAAAAAAGCTAAAGCTCCTAATGATACCTCTGGATGATTTGCATTGTTTTCAAAAGCATTCCCTGGAAGATTGGTCGCATCTCCTGCATAATACTCCCCTCCACCTGGGCCGAAACTAACAATAGTGTCCACTCCATTCGGGAAAGTACCTATTGACAAAGGATTTTCATTTATTAAATTTCCCGTAAAATAGGTAGACCCTGTTATATTCATCATATTAGATGTTTTAATTCCGTTATTATCATGTATAATAACACTAATATTATCATCAGCTAAAACATCAGTACAATAATTTCCATTACCATCATTTATTAAAATAGGTGCATTATTAAAATCAGAAGCTGGTAAAATATTATCGAAATGATGCAACCGTGGATTCGTAATTCCGCTTGGATTGTCCCAACAAATTTTAATATAGTTGAGAACGTGAGAAGGGTTTCCTCCAGGAGTTTCATTAACATTAATCGAAAAATCGCCTACCCCCGCACCATTACCATTACTTAATTTTCCTTCATCTTCTAATACAAACATACCCGCCCCGTTAGGTTCTAATTTCAAAACATCTCCAGATGCAAATGCAGAAATATAATAGTTATTGTTATTTCCTGTTGGTTGTAATTGGCGATGAGCTAATTGGTCACCAAACCTATCTCTAAAACCTACCATCATCGTTCCATCTAAAGTATTAAACTCGATATCTGACAACATAGGCTGCGGGTAGCATTGTCCCTGCCAAGTATCACTATTATCTGTATCTATTATATAATCAGCCTGATTGGTTACATTATAATCATCGGTCCAGGGCAGCCAAAATTCGCATTGAGGATTAAGCCCATTAGGATCTAGTTCATCTACGTTGGCAAAACCCTTGCGATAATCAAGCGAAAAGCTTGCCACCTCAGTCCAATTATTGGTATTCAAGTCTAATTCAAAAACCAAAGCCGATAGCTCAGTGTCACAAACTCCTCCCAAATATACTTTACCATTTCTTTGTCCTAATCCGAAAGGTCTCCATTCACTGCTATCCGTACAACTTCTAATAGGAGCTGTTTGTATAATATCATTACTTCTTATCGTAGATTTAATACGATTAGGCTGTCCAGCATCATAAACATCAACGATATATAAGTTTTTATCGAAAAGGTTTACTACCAATAATAAGGCGGTGTCTTCTGCAAGGTAAATATCAATATCACCGATGCCTTCTTTTCCTATTTTACCAAAAGCAGAAGCATCTCTATTCAATGCCGTTTTATCTGTCGTAAGTCCCCTATCAGCATTAGTAGGTATACTTCCAAAATCAAAACCTAAATCTTCGAAATCAAAATATAAACTACCTCCACTGTTTACAGATGATGCATCATCAACCTTATAAATAGCTGCTAAGTTATCTTCTTTAAGACCTACATGGCGTTTAATGTATGAAGACGCAAATAGAACATCTACTATATTGTGATAAGCTAATCCATAGATTGAGCCTAATACTCCTGCATTATCAATATATTCATTCACATTACTTGATGCTCCCTGATTGGGCGTGCGAATTAACACGTCCCCCGAAGCAGCAGACCCTCCTATTGGGTCTCCGTTAATAAAACAAGTTGTAATTAATTGGTTACCTATATTAGAATCACAAAAATCTAATGGATTTAATATCCCTAAATCAACATTAGAAGATGGGCTAACCTCTATTCTAGTATCTATTGAATTATTAGAATTAGAAGCACTGAATTCATAACCTAAAGGTAGGTTCGAAAATTCAATACGGTAATCTCCTGCGGGTAAGCCCATTATCGTATAAGAACCATCTACTGAGGAGGAGGCTGAGTTTACAAATCCATCGTCATTATATGCCGAAATTATGACTGTTGCTATCCCTTCTTCTCCTGTATCAATCATACCATTCTGGTTGACATCGTTAAATACATTACCCGAAATTTGAGCAGAAAGGGCACACGAATAGAGAATAAGGCTCACCAAGAGCGTTACTCCAAATAGAACTTTCTTCATTTTGATTAGAGTTTATAGTTTTCCTAAAAGTATGTTCGTAAAGATTATTGCAATCGGCATTACAAGACAGGCGTAATCAGCACAGGGAATTTAATATTCTTGGGCAATAGGAAATAAAACTATAGTTATCTTGGTAAGATTAAAAATGGGAGCATCTAATATGCATTGGAGTTTTCTCGTAAAAGAAGATGAGAAAAACACGTTACCAATGTACAATAAAACTATAAAAATTGACAGTTTTATAAGCTGAAAAAAATTGAAAAATTTAAATTTTAATTAACAATCATTAAAAAAACGTCAAAAACAGGATAAAAGGAACTTTTTTCGCCAAAACTTTAGCTTAACTAAACCAATAAAAGCATTAAAAATTTGTACCATACATAGTGTATTAATAGTTAGTCAAACAACTAAACGCAATTAACACTAAGTCATTTCCTCCTCTATAAATCTAATCCCAGTACGAATTCTCTTGTTTCCTATACACCTTCATTTCACTGGTCGGCTCTATGATAGAGTAACCACTCCACAGGCTGGGATCGTATTGATTAACTTCGATTGGTTCAAAAGTGTTCGGTAATTCTATATTATCAAAAACGGGTTTATCTATGCTCTGAGAAGAAAGCACAACGTATTCAATAAATTCATCCGTAAAACTATTAATTTCAAGCCCAACCTTAAATTCACTTAACTTCTGGTCGAATAACATTCCTGATTTTCTCTTCTTCAACAACGAGACTTTTCGATCAAATCTAAAGTTTGATTTTCTTTTTGAAGAAAAATACTTCACCTCATAGAAGCCGTTTATTTTTTCATAAAAAACAGAAGCTGAATAATCTAATTCTGAATAACCTACCCCTAATAATTGAAAGTTAGAACCACTCTCGCCCGAAGCATATTCATAATCTGCTCTCACCAAAGCAAAGTTTTCTACGGAGATATATAATGTTCCCACATACATTCCTTTTCCTTTTGGCGAAAAAGAGATAATATAAACATCTTCTCCATTGACTTGCGTTCCTCTCTCTAATTTATATTTATAGCGGTTGGTTTTATATAGAAAGTCCCATTTTTTCTCTACACTTATACTCGCATTATCAATTTCGCTTAAGTTTTCAGTGTAAGAAAATGTATCTATAGTTACTCTAGCTTTAGTTTCGGTACTATCATAAGGTTGGTCTATTTTAAAAGAAAACATTCCTGATTTAACTTTCCAATATTCATCTTTTGCAGTATCCTTAAACGCTTTTGAAAATACTTTTCCAAGCTCGTCTGAATCCGTTAGATCGACCTCTTGTAAAATCACTTTTTGAATGGGAAATACTTTTTGTTCTTCTTTTTCATACGTGTATGTTTCACCTAAAAAGTCCGAAAAGTAGGTCGTTTCTTTAGGAATATTGGCTATTGTTTGGTCTAATACATCTTCATTTAACCCCTCAATATTTAGTTTTTTATAATCCATTCCAAACTTTTTATTCTTCACCGTTCCGCTTGAACGTAGGAAGAATGTTTTTTTAGAATTTGTTGGCTTATAATTTTTGTCTTTATTTTCGATTACTTTTTCAATAATTTTCTCTACCTCTATTTCATTCCCAAAAATGATAGTTTCTGCTAGGTTATACACTTCGGGTTGTAGATAAATGGTTTCTTCTTTGAGTAATTCTTTAACAGATTTTCTTTGCGTCTGAAAACCAATATATTGAAATTGGATGGTATCAAGTCCTCCAATTGCTGATGACGAAATATTATATACTCCGTCTTGGTTAGAAATAGTTCCTGTTCCTGCTTTTTCGATAAGAATGCTAACATAAGCAAGAGGTTCTTCTGTATTGGAAGCTAAAATTCTCCCCTCGATAGTAATCGTATCTTGAGAAAAAAGACAGTGAGTTAACAGTAAAAAAATGAAAGTAAATTGCTTAGACATAAGGCGATAATAGATTATTCATTATAACAAATAACTAATAGACTTTATTACGAATGAATTTATATGGATTAAAAACCCTCCTTTTTTCTCTCATACGATCCAATTAGTAAGAACGTCTAATATAAAGATAACAAATTAGGCTACGTAGTTGCTTAGCTGAAATATTTTTACAAAAAAAGCCTTCTAACGTTAATTAGAAGGCTTAGTTTTATGAACTGGAAAGGCGGGGTTTACCATCCAGCATTTTGTATTAAAGTACCTTCACTTGTATTAATTACTTGAGGAGGAATTGGCCATACATGATGAATACTAGGGTCAAATTGTTCCCTTGAAGGCCATACCTCGATAACAGAAAAAGATGACGCGGGGTCAGTTTTATCTTCATGGTTACGTCCATGCAATGCTTTGTCTATAACATTAGACGCATCTCCCCATCTAATTAAATCTTCATACCTACCGAATAATTCTCCTGCAAATTCAGACCTTCTTTCATATTTTAAATCTGCTAAAGTAGCATTAGTGATAGAAGGTAAACCTGCTCGGTTTCTAACCAGATTTAATGCTTCGTCTCCATTTTGGTTTAGCATAATTTGAGCTTCCGCTTTCATTAAAAGAATATGGGAATATCTCAAAAGAGGAAGATTCAAATCGGTAGTGGGATGGTCACCATTACCGTTAAGGTGAATGGCATCCGCGTATGAATAAGGTTCTAAGTATTTTGCAAACTGAAACCCTGTCAGATTAATTGACGACCAATATTGTCTATCTTCTCCGAAATAAGTAAATTCATCTCCAAAAGCCAACATCGTCACACCTCTTCTTTCATCATCATTATCAAAAGATTCATAAAGTTCTAACGTAGGTGCGAAGTAGCCCCAACCATTATACTTTCCCCATCCTTTGTTCTCTAAAGAAGCTCCAGGGAAGATGCTTCCTCCGTTGATGTTACTCGGTACAGACCACAAATATTCGCTTCCCCAATTATTTGCCATTTTAAATACATCGGCGAAGTTATCTTCTAGTTTGTTTTTGCCTGAGTTAATGATTAAGTCACAAGCTTCAATTGTTTTACTCCACGAACTCTCGTCAAATCTCGCATTATGCAAATGGGTTCTCGCCAAATATCCTAATGCTGCGTTTTTATGTGGTTTACCATAATTATCAGTAGCCATTTGGTCAAAATAAGGTAACAATTCTGCTGCTTTAGTAAAGTCATTCGCTGCAAATTGGTAATTGACACTTACATTTTCTGCTCTTGGTAAATAGAATGTTTCCGTATTTTCGTCAACCACAGGTACTCCCATTTTATCATCACCGTACAAAATCGACAATTGGAAATAAGCCAACCCTCTCATAAAGTATGCTTGCCCTAATGCAAAGTTCTTAGCATCTTCGCTAATAGTCATGCCAGGTACATTATTAATAATATCATTAGCTCTTTTGATAACAATATAATGTTGAGGCCATATATCACGTGTGTATGAACCTGTACCTGTATTGAAAAAGTTTTTAATATTTTCAATTTGCCCTTTCGATTTTCCAACAACAAAGTCATCACTAGGAATCAAAGAATACAGATGAATTCCTCTTCCATAAATTCCTTGAAAATCATTCATTATGTATAGAGAATTAGCCGCCAATTCAGCATCTGTTTCTGTCTGCCAGAAACTAGAAACCGCAGGTGCTCCTTTCGGGTCAACTTCTAAAAAATCTTCGTTACAAGAACTAAAAACACCTACAAAGAGGCACAGAGCCGATAGTTTTATATATAAGTAATTCATTGATTTAATATTTATAATTTTAGAAAAAAATTAAAGTCCCATATTAACTCCAAACAAAATAATTCGTCCAATTGGGTATTGTCCCCCATCTATTCCTTTGTTCGCTACTTCTGGGTCTAGCCCTGAATATTTTGTAATGGTGAATAAGTTTTGAGCAGATACATAAACTCTAAGATTTTTAATTTTATCCGTAGGATTAAAGTTATATCCTAATGTTAAATTTTTCAATCTTAAATAATCCGTGCTTTCTAACCAAAAATCAGAAGGTCTTAAGTTATCATTTGGGTCATTATCTGATAATCTAAACAATTCAGCACCTGTATTATTAGGGCTCCAAGTGTTTTGTGCTTCGGCAGATAAATTTGCTCTAGAAACTGATGTTTGAGCAGGATAAACCGTTGTTATTTTAAACCCATTATACGCCACTGCTCCTTTAGTACCTTGAAGGAACATACTCAAATCAAAGTTTTTATAATTAATCTTTGCATTAAACCCATAGGTAAAATCAGGGAACGCATTTCCTTTATAAACTTTATCTAAATCGTCTATTTTTCCATCATTGTTTTGGTCAACAAAACGTAAATCTCCTGCTACTGCGTTAGGCTGAACAGAAGCTTCTGCTTCTGCATCGGATTGAAAAATACCATCACTCTCTATTAAATAGAAAGAAAGTAACGGTTCATTTATTGCCGATTCTAATGGAAAGTGAGTAGCTACTTGAGTATTATCTAATATTTTAGTAATTCCTTCTTCTAATGCCACTAATCTGTTTTTAATAGCTGCAACATTTCCTGTAAAACTATACGTAAGGTCACCATCTAACTTTTTATAAGTCAAGCCCAATTCTATCCCTTTGTTTTCTACTTGTCCTGCATTGACATAAGGGAAATTATTTACGCCTGCCAAAGAGGTTATTGGTAGAGGGACAATCAAATCAAAAGTGTTTTTGATAAAATAGTCTGCATTCAATGAAAACTTATAGTCAAAAAGAGAAGCATCTACACCAAAGTTCAATTGTTCTGAAGTTTCCCAAGCAATATTCGGATTAGAAATACCATCCAATGCGAAACCATTTATAGGGTCAACACCACCTAATATAACTGCTGTCGATGTTAAAGGAACATTGGTTGGATAATTGGATAAAGATGTTATATTCCCTATTCTTCCCCAACTTGATCTTAGTTTCAATGCATCAATTATTGAAATATCTTTAATGAAGTCTTCTTCTGATAATTGCCATGCTAATGATACCGCAGGAAATACGCCCCATCTATTATCTTTTCCTAACTTAGAAGAACCATCTGTTCTTACACTGGCACTGATTAAATATTTACTATCCAATCCATAGTTTAACCTTCCAAAGAAGGAAATTAATCTATTTTCTTGAAAATTACTTACCAACCCGTCTTCTTCTTTTAGTATTCTGTAGTTTCCTGCATTTACTAAATATCTAGAATTAGCATCTTCGTTTTGGAAATTTTCACCGATGATTCTTTGTAAATCGTACGAATATGATTGTTGTGTATATCCTCCTAAAGCTGTCAAAGTACTTCTAGTTCCAATTTTAGGCGTGAAGGTAATCGTGTTTTCCCAAGACCAATCCGTTTGTGAAAAGTTCACAATTTCTAAGCTATTTATGCTACTTGTTGTTTTTGATGCTTCGGGAACTCTAGGTGTAAATTCTTTATACAGACCATTCTTTAAATTAATCCCAATAGCAGACCTTAGTTTTAGGTTTTTCAATATATCCACCTCAGCATATAAGTTTCCAAATAAATCGGTTACAGGGTTTTCAATATTAATTCTTTCTAATGTAGCTACAGGATGTATCGTAAGTCCATAACCTGCTGCTGGCATGTCTGAATAATTACCGTTTTCATCATAAACGGGAACGTGAGGAGGAGCTTTTATTGCTTGAGCAATAATACCATTATAGTTTGTTTCACCATTCGCAGCTTGTGTTCCTGTAAATGCACTATTACCGTTCGTTCTGGTATAA
Organism: uncultured Saprospiraceae bacterium; assembly: GCA_937922815.1. Classification (GTDB taxonomy): domain Bacteria; phylum Bacteroidota; class Bacteroidia; order Chitinophagales; family Saprospiraceae; genus CALAJP01. Next base: position 22,252 of record CALAJP010000152.1, on the reverse strand, counting down.
GAAATATTTTCGCCTACTCTTATTTTATCATTAATCTTAAAACTAGAATTAAACCTTAAACTGACTCTGTTTGCCTTTGTGTTTAATAGTGTTCCCGTTCTTTCGTTATACCCTAATGACGAAGCAAAAGTATATCTATCACTTCCTCCACTAATGCCGATATCATAGTTTTGGATAACACCCGTTCTGAAAATTTCATCAACCCAATCTGTTCTTGTTATTTGACCATCTGGATTAACGGATGCATCATGTAATGGATCACGGTCTTTACCTGTATTATCATCAGATAAATTGTAATATTCTGCCTGTTGTGCTGCATTAAGTGCTTCTGGTTTTCTCCAAATATTTTGAACACCAGTATATGCATTAAGGTTAATATCTAATTTACCTTTTCTACCTTTTTTAGTAGTTACTAAGATGACACCACCGGCAGCCTTTACTCCATAAATAGCAGTAGAAGCCGCATCTTTTAATACTGTCATTGATTCAATATCGTACGGATTCAAAGGTGCTCCATAATAAGGAACTCCATCTACTACCCACAAAGGAGATTCGTCAGATAAAGAACCTACACCACGAATACTAATTTTAGGAACGCTCGTTGGGTCTCCGCCGTCACCTACAACAGTCAAACCAGCTACATTTCCTTGAAGTGCTTCTTCAACATTTGTAACCGATCTGTTTTTAAGGTTTTCGACTTTAGCTACAGAACCTGTCACATCTTGTTTTTTGGCAGTACCGTAACCGATAACAACCACTTCTTCCAAGTCACTAACATTTTCTTTTAAAACTACATCTATTTGAGTTTGTTTATTAACCGCTACTTCTTGCTCTATATATCCGATGTAAGAGAAAATCAGAATCGCTTCGTCTTCAACCTCTAAAGAATACGAACCATCATAATCAGTAACTGTTCCATTTGCCTCTCCTTTAATCTGTACATTTACACCAATCAAGGGTTCATTTAACTCATCTTTCACGATACCATTAACGGTTATTTTAGCCTCCTGTTGGTTAAATGCAATTAATGACTTCAACTTATCAGAAGAAGAATTCTGCCCATTATTAACCCTTAGTGAAACCTTTCCATTCGTTTCAATTTTTTGAATTTGGTTAATCTTTTTATGCAACTTCTTTTTGTTACGTTGACCTTTCTTGTCGTTTTTAAAGATTACACAAAATTGGTCATTTAAGATTTCATATCTCAAGTTCGTAACCGTAATGAATCGTTCAATTACTTCATTTAATGTTTCGTCGCTGTAGCATTCAAAGTCTATCATTGAGTTTTTTACATCAGAAATATTGTACGCAAAAAACACTTGGTATTTCTCGCTTATTTCTTTTAAAACTTCTTCAATATGCCTAGGCTCTTTATCGAAATCCCTGTCTTCAAAAGAAGCAGCTTTAGATAAATTTAAGCTAAAAATCATGATTATTATCATAATCCCTAGTGGCGGTAGTTTGGATTTTAAAAAATTGTACATAGCTTTCATTAAGTTTACTAGGTTAAAATAAAAGAAGGCTTACATATTGTTTTTTGGGGTTACTAAGTGCTTACCTTCTTTTAATTGAATGTTTATATCTATTAATCTTTCTAACATTTTAAGGGTTAGTTCGCTATCTTGAACAGGGATTGGTAGAGAATACTTGTTCTGCAATAGTGAAGAATCTTGTACTTCAAAATCAAGTCCATGAATAAGTTCTATTTCATTTAACAAGACACTTAATGATGCTTCATGAAACTCCTTCACTCCTGTTTTCCAATCGTCTTTGACAACGTTTTTAACTTTTTTATCTAGAATTTTATTTTTTTCAACAGAATATTCGATTACCTCTCCTGGTTTCATTGATATTTCTGAACTGTTCTCATCTTTTAAGTCTAATGTAACTTTACCTTCTTCCAAGTACACCTCTGTGCTTTGTCCTCTGTTTCGTACATTAAAAGCAGTACCTAGAACTTCTACTTCCAAATCATCAGTATGAACCCAAAATTTAGCTTTCGTAGAAATTTTCTTTTTCACCTTAAAGAAGGCTTCGCCTTCAAGCCAAACCTCTCTTGGAGTGTTTTTCGCATAATATAGTTTTGAATTTGCATTCAAGGTTACGATAGAACTATCAGGTAGTGTAATGTGTTTAATTTCGCCAAATGTGGTTTGGTATGTAATATTTTCATTAACAGTATTCTTACGCCCCATAAAATCCATCACGCCCAATGTACTAATTACTAAAACTAGAACGGCTGCAGCACTTCTTAAACAAAATATCTTTTTTGTAGGAATCAGTTTAGGACTCTTTATTTTAGCATTAATATTGGCAAGCATTTCTTTGGAATGAATGAAGTGAAGTTCTTTAGCGTTCATTTCACTTCTATCCCAATCTTCGTTCATTACCTCATTTAGCAAACTTAGGTCTTCACTTTCAAGGTACTGCTTTACTAGAAGTAAATCGTTATCTGAATATTGATTATTTATATATCTCTTTAATGTTGCTTTATCTATCATTTATATCATTTCACTTATCCTGTATATCTTATACACGAACCTGAAATGAAAACACCCTATAGCTTTTTAAGTATTTTTTAAAATTTTATTTCACAAAGAACAAAAATGCAGAATATTTCAAAAGAATACTAAAGCCGTAATTACAAATAATAACAAAGTTAATTTCGTCCGCAACACTTTCAAAGTTTTACTAATATGAGCTTCTACAGTCTTTGTAGAAATGGAAAATTCCTTTGCGATTTCTTTATAAGTAAATCCATTTCTACTCATCAAAAAGATGTTTTTTCTCACAGATGGTAAGGTAGATAAAATAGTATCTAATGTCCGTTGAAGTTCTCTATAGGAAATTGTATCCTCCGTAATATTTTTTATATAAGTATGTCCGTCTGTATATTTCTGCTCCACATTTAATATAGAATTTCTTCGTCTTAAACCATCTATTGTTAAATTCTTAGCAATCACAAACAACTGTGCATCAAGAGGTTTATCTAAAGACAAAGACATTCTCTTCTCCCACAAACGAATAAAAAGTTGTTGTGTTAATTCCTTAGCCTCACAGGATTGCTTTACATACCTTAATATGAAACAATACACCTTTCGGTTATAAATTTGATAGATTTCTTCGAAAGCAGACCTATCGTTATTTTGTAATCTCGCTAACAACATATTACTAAAATTAATATTCAACGAAGTTATTAAACCATATACAAATGTGTCTTTTAGTAGTTAAAATGTAAGTAGAGGGACAGTAAATATAATTCTAATACCTGAAAATTAAAAAGTATTGCACTGTAAAAGTAATAGAAGTCGATTAAAATATTTATTAAGTTTGTTTTAATTCAATTCAAAACCCTTAAGAAAATGCTCTTTAGCGTTTAAAATTTGGTGTCAAAAATTACTAAATAATTCTAATTTTATGTTTCTAGGCACTTTAATTGTTAATTAAATTAAAAATAGGAGGTTAAGTATATTTATCTTATTACTTTTTTCAGTTATTAATTATACAATAATCCCTAACAATACTTGATTACTGAATACATTTGTATCAAAAAAATATTAATTTATACCGCACTGACATATGGATTATATTCAAAAAAGGGAAGAAAAAAAGAATAAGAAAAGGGGTTTCTTTTTTACATTTCTAGTTCATTCAGGAGTTGTAGCAATGCTATTTATACCATGGATTGCTAATATTGAAGAGGATAAGAAAAAACCCGATGGTATAGTTATTAAGTTTGAGCAAGAAATGGGTAGTGCCTCTGAACGTTCTTCTAAAAGAGGAAAGAAAACAGAAAAAATGCAGGAAAAGAAAAAAACAACACCTCCTGTACCTAAAAAGAAAGAGACTCCCAAACCCAAGCCCAAACCTACTCCTAAGCCCATACCGCCACAAAAAACAAAACCCGTTATAAAGCAAGAACTTCCTCAACCCAAATTTGAAGTTCCCAAGGCACCTCCTCCCCCTCCAGAAGAAATACCTGAAGAGATAGTGGAAGAAGTTCCTGAACCACCTCGTTTTCCAGATCCCGAACCTGTTGAAGAGCCTGATATAGAACCTGCTACTGAAATAACAGAAGACCCCGTTGCTCTTGACCCTAAATATTCTGGTCCGCCGCCATACGAAGGAGACGCAGCAGAGGGTGATAGTGCCAACGAATCGGGGAATGAAGGGGAAGGCGACCAAGGTTCTTCCAAAACGGGTGATAGCGATACGGATGGAAAGGCAGATTCGGGAAGTGGAGGACACGATTTTTCAGGAGATGGAGTGCTGATGCGTGATGTAGTAAAAAAAGCCGATTTCAGTAATTTAATAAAAAATGCGGGTCGAATGGTTATCAATGTTTGTATTAACCCCAATGGCGATGTTACCTTTGCTGAATATAATTATGAAGATTCTACCATTGACGATGCCGAATTAATTGAACTTGCTGTTGATGTAATAAAAAGGTATCGTTTTGCAAAAGACGCTTATGCCGCCAAAAGAGAATGTGGAAAACTCTCTTATGTCTTTGATATCAAAAATTAGTATTTTAAGAATTTTAAAGAATAACGTATTTTTATATTTTTGCGATATGCAAGTAACAGTAGAACAAATCGCCCAATTAGTAGGCGGCAAAATAGAAGGAAATTCACAGGCTCTAATTAATGAACCGAGCAAAATTGAAGAGGGTAAAGTCGGCTCTATTTCTTTTTTGACAAATTTGAGGTACGAAAAATACATTTACGACACAAAAGCTTCTGCTGTAATCGTAAATAATGACTTTATTCCCCAAAAAGAAGTTCATACAACTTTGATTAGAGTCGAAAATGCTCATTTTGCTATTAGTCAATTAATGCAGCAATTCGGGGACTCTCTCAAAGAAATACCTAAGGACAATATAGATAAACTAACTTCTATCCATGAGTCTGTGACCATAGGAAAACAAGTAACTATCAAAGCATTTACAAGCATTGACGAAGGTGTTGAGATTGGCGATAATACAATTATTCACGAACAAGTTCATATTGCGAAGCATGTAAAAATTGGCAAAAATTGCATTCTTTACCCTGGCGTTCGAATCTACCATAGTTGCGAAATTCAAGATAATGTTGTTGTCCATTCTAATACTGTTGTCGGTGCAGATGGATTCGGTTTTGCCGCTGATAGCGAAGGCAAATATGCTAAAATACCGCAATTGGGGAACGTTATATTAGAAACTAATGTAGAAATTGGTTCTAATACAACAATTGACAGAGCTATGATGGGGAGTACAATCATTAAAGCTGGAGCTAAAATAGATAACTTAGTTCAAATCGCTCATAATGTCGTTGTCGGAGAAAATACCGTTATCGCTGCTCAAGCAGGAATAGCGGGTAGTACCAAAATTGGTAAAAACTGTCAAATTGGTGGTCAAGTGGGAATTGTTGGACATATTCAAATTGCCGATTACACCAAAATCCAAGCTCAAAGTGGGGTAAATAAAGCTATTAAACATGAAAATGAGGCTTTTTATGGCAGCCCCGCATTAAAATATAACGATTATTTGAAATCCTATGCTGTTTTCAAAAACTTACCTCAGTTGGGTAAACAACTCAAAAAAATCGAAGATTCATTACGTCAATTAAAAGATATTGAAGGGCAATCTAAATAGCTTTTTATCTCATAATTGTCCTTTTCATTTGAATTGATTAGTTTTGCAGTTTTAATTTACATTTTAACTGAAAGTTAAGCTTACTAACTATAATACTATTCGGATGAAACAATGCACGATTAAGGAAAGTGTAGAACTAGAAGGGATTGGTTTACATACAGGAAAGAACGTAAAAGTTATATTAAAACCTGCACCCGCAAACCATGGAATTAAATTTCAAAGAATTGACTTAGAACCTAAAGCAATTATTCCTGCTGATGCTAATAAAGTTTCTTCTACCAGAAGAAGTACAACTCTAAAAAGCGGAGATGCGACCATTGGCTTAGTAGAGCATATTCTTTCTGCTCTCACAGGACTTCAAATTGATAATGTTTTAATAGAAGTGGATGGCCCTGAAATTCCAATTATGGATGGTAGTGCAAAATATTTTGTGGAAGCCATTCAACGTGCAGGAATAGAAGAACAAGACGAAGAAAGAGTTTATTTAGTAATTGACAAACCAATTTCTTATTCTGACCCTGAAACAGGTGCCGAATTACTGGTGTTACCCTCCGAAGAGTTTCAAGTTACAGCAACAATTGATTTCAACTCTCCTGTTCTTGGGCCCCAGTTTGCAAGATTAAATAGCCTAAATGATTATGTGCAGGAAGTATCTTCTTGTCGGACTTTTGTATTCGTACACGAATTAGAACAACTTTTAGATGCAGGGTTAATCAAAGGAGGTGACTTAGACAACGCTATCGTCATTGCCAACAAACCTGTTAGTGAAGAAACGTTAAAAAGAATCGGCGAAAAAACAGGTAGAAAAGATGTAAAGGTAGAAAGTGAAGGTGTTTTAAATACAACAGACTTATCTTTTGTTAATGAACCTGCCCGCCACAAAACACTCGATATTGTAGGCGACTTGCGTTTAGCAGGTGCATTTATCAAAGGTAGAGTTGTAGCTCACAAACCTGGGCACACTGCAAATGTTCAACTTGCAAAGTTACTCAAGAAAGCGTTTCAAAAACAGCAGAAACTAAAAGGCAAACCTCATTACGATGAAAATACGCCCTCTGTTTTGAACATTAATGAGATTGAAGCTCGGTTACCGCACAGATTTCCATTCTTGCTAGTAGATAAGGTTGTAGAACTGACCGATACTAAAGTAGTTGGAATCAAAAATGTAACTATGAATGAATGGTTTTTTCAAGGGCATTTTCCTAAAAACCCTGTTTTCCCTGGTGTTTTACAAATAGAAGCATTGGCCCAGACAGGTGGTTTATTAGCATTAAATACAGTACCTGACCCTGAAAATTGGGATACTTATTTCTTGAAAATTGATAAAACAAAATTCAAACAAAAAGTCCTTCCTGGAGATACGTTGATTTTAAAAATGGAACTGTTAGCTCCTATTCGTAGAGGAATATGTCAAATGTATGGAACTACTTATGTAGGTGATAAAATTGTTTCCGAAGGAGAATTAACGGCTCAAATAGTTCGTAGAAAAATAGAAGAATAACCATAATTTGGACATCAATATAAAAAATCTTGGTAAAAGATATTTGTTTGATTGGATATTTAAAGACATAAATCAAACCATAACTCAAGGCACTAAAATAAGTGTCTTGGGTCCTAATGGTTCTGGTAAATCAACCCTCCTCAAAACGTTAGCAGGATATACGGTACCTTCCAAAGGTGAAATTTCTTATTTAGATAAGAATAAAAAAATAGCTGCCGATGCGTGGTATCTACATATTTCTTATGCTGCTCCTTATCTTCAATTGGTTGAAAACTTTACTTGTCGTGAAATGATTGAATTTCATTTTAAATTCAAGAAAACACTACAAAACATGACTGTTGATGATTGCCTAGAAATAAGCAATTTAGGAAAACATCAACATAAATATGTTCAACATTTTTCGTCAGGAATGAAACAACGGCTTAAACTTTCGTTGGCTTTACTCTCTGATGTTTCAATTATTTTTTTAGATGAACCTACGGCTAATTTAGATGCTGACTCTAGTTTATGGTATTTAGATTTAGTGGAGCAATATGCTCAGAATAGAACAATTTTAGTCGGCTCTAACGAACCTAAAGAGTATCCATTTTGTACTCAGACACTGAACATATTAGATTTCAAAAAGTAAGTCCTTTCTTCAACATTACTCCACAATCCTTTGTTTACTATTTATGAAATTAACAAATGATATACAGCTAATCAGTAGCGAAAATATTGATACTCAAAAATGGAATTCTTGTATTCACTATGCCGTCAATGGCAATATAGGGGGGTACTCTTGGTACCTAAATAATATTTCGGAAGAATGGGTAGGGCTAGTGTATAAAGATTATGAAGAAGTTTTTCCTTTGATTATACATGAAAAAGGTTGGATTTTTAAGAAAAATGTAATTTCGGCTTCCCCTTTTGGTTTACATCAGGGCCCTTTCACTACTGGGTTTTTATCTTCTCAGCGACTATCCAAATTTATTGAAAACCTTTCGTCAGTACAACAACCTATTGAGAGTATTTACATTGGGGCAGGCTATGACTCCAAGGTTCTAAATGGTAGTTTTTCTCGAATAGAAAAAAAAGAACAAAGGTCGTTAATGATTATGCGTTCTTATGAAGAAATACAAGGTGGTTATAGCTCAGAATTAAAAACTATTTTATCGAATACTGAGACTCCATTAACACCAGTTAGTTCTTTAAAACCTGAAAAATTTGCTCAATTTATTGTAGATAATAACAGTTATTTCGGTCTTGACGTTAAGAAATCATATTTTACTATACTAAGAATCATTTATAATATTCTACATAGAGGATGGGGATTCTTTTCTGGCTATGAAGATAATGAAGGGAATTTAGTCTGTGCTTCGTTTTTTGTTTCATTAACCACTAAAAGCGTAGTGCTATTTTCTGCTCAATCAAAAAAAGGAAAAGTATTGCATGCATCTGCACTACTGTTAGACTCTTTTGTTCAAACGAATGCGGGCAGACCGATGATGCTCGACTTGAATATTGATTTTAACCCTCATTTCAAAGAACATATGAATATGTGGGGTGCCGAAGCTTCGCAGGGATATTTAGTGCGTAAGTAATGGTTGCCTTATTGGTTATATTCTTCTAATTTACTTCTCAAGAAAGGCAAATATCTAGCATGACCTTCTACTATTTCTTTAATTCGTTTGTCCAAAGAAGCATATTCTGGGTTTTCTGAAGACAAATCACTTTCTATTTTTTTGGCTTTTAAGGATAATTCTGTCATCCCCATGGCTAAGAAGTTTGACTTTAGAGAATGGGCGATTCTTAATACTTCATTATAATCATCTTTCTCTTTTGCAGCATACATATCTTTTAAGCCTTTGGGAACGTCTCTCAAAAAAATGTTAATAATCTCTACTACAAAGTCTCCATTTTTATCACTAATTTTTTCTAAAAAAGAAAAATCTACTTGGTAGGCAGGCAAATTATCTAAAGACTCTGCATCAAAGAACCAACGTTTAATAACATTTTTAATTTGAATAGGAGTAAAAGGTTTCGTCACATAATCAATCATTCCGTTAGCTAAAGCTTTTTTCTTTTCCTGTTCAACAGCAGCAGCAGTTAATGCTATAATTTTTGTTTTGAAATTTAAATTTACGGGGTCTTTTTTAATCGCATTTGTTACTTCGTACCCATTCATAATAGGCATGTGAATATCCATAAATATTAAATCGTATTTTTTGATTTTTGAAAGTTCTAATGCTTCTTGACCGTTATTAGCGACTTCGTATTTAATTCCTAAATTATAGAGTACTCTCGAGATAAGTTTCTGATTCATATAATTATCCTCAACCACAAGGATAGTTAATTTTGCAAATTCTTGTTTTAAGTTTTTTTCTGATTTAAGTGTTACATTATTACTAAAAACAGCCTTCTCCATAGATTTGGTAAATGGCAGCGTAAAAATAAAACTAGACCCAACACTGGGGGTACTTTCCAGTATGATTGATCCATTCTGAAAGTTAATTAACCGTTTGACAATAGATAGGCCCAAGCCCGAACCTCCGTATTGTCGGTTAGACTCAATGTTGGCTTGTTGGAAATTTTCAAAAATAGTATTGACTTTCGAAGGTTTTATTCCAATTCCAGTATCTTGAACGATAAACTGTACAATCAAGCGATTCGCTATTTCAGAAATTACTTTTACACTAATATTAATTTCTCCTTTGATGGTAAACTTAATCGCATTATTGGTTATATTATCAAGGATTTGATTTAATTTGTTCACATCTCCTAATAACATACTCTGAATAGAATCATCAAAATTTAAATGAATTTTAATGGGTCTTTCTGCTACCTGATACTTTAATTTCTTAACAACGTTCTCTAATACTTCTTTAAGGTTAAAAAGAATTTTTTCAAAAATAATTTGGCCTGACTCTATTTTTGATAAATCTAACACATTATTTAAAACGCCTAATAGCGAATTAGACGAAAATGAAAGCGCATTTAAATACTCTTCTTGTATATCATTAAGACCAGACTCTTTTAATAAATGTGCCATTCCTATGATTGCGTTCATAGGTGTTCTTATTTCATGGCTCATATTGGAAAGAAATCGCTGTTCTTGAGCACGTGCGGCATCTGCTCGGATAATGGCGGCCTTCAATGCTTTCTCAGATGCTTTGGTTTCTGATATATCTCTAATAACAAATGAAAATATATTAGATTTAATATCTTTCTTAATAAAAGAAATAGATACCTCAATATCAAAAGTACCCTTATCGTTGAATTTACCTAAGGTTTCAAACCTATTTACTTTCAAATCATTATTCTCATTCACCAGAAAGGAAAGATCTTCTTCCTCATCACGCCCTTCAAACAAAATAAGGTCAAAAATATTTAACCTTTTCATGCTATTTTCATGATACCCAAACATGATTGTTGTTGTACTATTAGAATCTATCACTTTTCCTTTTGCACTAACGGCAATCATAGAATCTAGAGAAGTTTCAATTATCTTTCGGTAAATATGTTCTCGGTCTGTCCCCCACTCAGATTCTTTCTTTATTTTAATAGAATCAATGAGAATAATCACACAATTAGAATCCTCTTTTTTTAGATATATATATTCGAAATTAGCTCTTTTTTCGTTTCCTTTTTCATCCTTAATTTCCACTTTTTCAAATGTTCTTATCCCATTTTTCAAAAAAGGAAAGTCATACAGTTCTTGAGGAGATTTGTGTTGTATTAATTCATCAGGTTCATAGCCCCAAAATTCTGCAAAAATTCGATTAACTTTCACAAATCGGTTTTCCTTCAAAAAAGCCACGCCTTTTTGAGATTTCTTGAACAGTGCTTCGCTAAAACTTGTGTTTTTTAATGGATATTTTTTTAAAGATTCTGCCGCAGGTTGTAATAATGAATTAGGAGAAGAGTTTAATTTCTCTACACTAAGTTTTGGGTTTAGGAACTGACTTATAAAAATTTGAATAAAGAAGAAAAAGGTATCCGATAATTCTAAGTTTGGAATTTTAAAAAGAAAGATAATTTCTCCGTTCGAAATACTTTGGTAACAATCTTCATTATATTTCCAAGTATCATCTTCTCTTGTCGAAGACGATAATCGCTGACTAAAATAGTTAGATTCTTCTATGCTAAAATTAAAAGAACTTAGTAGTGAAGCTTCTTTTGACTTTATAAAAAAGAAGCAGGCTTTATTTATTTTAAAAATACTACAAACCTGACTTATAAAATTATTAAGTCCAACCGATACATTATCTGAAGTTCTAAAACCTTCAGACAATTGTAGAAGCTCGTCATATTTGATATGATTTACGATTTTTAATTATTTATATCTCAACATAAAAACACGAATCGTGTTTTTATAAAAGGTCTAAGTTAAAAAATGGTAATATTTTATGTCAAGATAAAGATAATAAATAGACTGACATAAAACATTATACACATAATTAAAAACAAATTTTAATAGACGTTATTAAGAATTGGATTGTATGTGAGAAAAAATAGAAATTTTTATTTCAATCAAGGAAAGCACGGAATCTAAAGATGAGTACTTGACGAAGAGTGAGGTAAAAAGAACATTTTTAATCCATATAAATTCATTCGTAATAATATCTAATACTTAAGAATTTTAATTTTGTCCCTAAAAATGGACTACCTAACAGGTTTAGAGTTCTTCAACATCCTATAAATAGTAGATTTACCAATATCCAATTTATTCGCTACTAAAAGAATATCATTGTCATATTTTTCTAAAAAGTGATTGATAATATTTTTTTTATATTCTTCTAAAGAACACTCTGTCGCTAAGAATGATGTTTCCTTTTTGTTGCTATTGAATTGCAAGTCATCGGGTTCAATAACATCACTTTCAGAAAGTACAACGGCTAATTCAATAATCGCTTTTAATTCTCTAACATTACCAGGATAAGAATAGCTCAATAGTCTTTGCTTTGCTTCTTTAGACAAGACTTTCTTTTTCATGTCATTAAGTTTTGCAAACAAATCAATAAAATAGTCCGCAAGAATAATGATATCGTTCCCTCTTTCACGAAGTGGTGGCAAATTAATAGGAAGTCCCAGTAATCTATAATATAAATCTTCTCTAAAATTGCCCAACTGAACTTCTTCTAACAAATCTCTATGCGTTGCTACCAAGATTCGTGCATTGAATTTAATGGGTTTCTGCCCGCCTACTCTCACTATTTCTCTTTCTTGAATAACCCTAAGGACTTTTGCCTGAAGTGAAATGTCCATTTCTGCTATTTCATCTAAAAACAAAGTACCGCCATCGGCTAATTCAAATCTACCCTTTTTTTGCTGATTTGCTCCCGTAAAAGAGCCTTTTTCGTGCCCAAAGAGTTCGCTTTCTAATAATTCTTTAGGAATAGCACTCATATTTACGGCAACAAAAGGAGCATCCTTTTGGGGTGAATTTTTATGAATTGCTTGGGCAATAACTTCTTTACCTGTTCCTGTTTCCCCCTTAATCGATACCGTAATATTAGTTTTGATAGACTTTTCTAACATTGCGAATACTTTTTGCATGGCAGAACTATTCCCAATAATTGATTTTTTAAAACTATGCGACCTATTTAATTCTTGTTTCAAAGAATTAACCTCATGGGTCAATGTAGCCACTTTTTGTTTAAGCTCGTGTTGTTTTTTTAGGTTGGTAAGTGCGGCTAAAAGCCTTTCTTTAGTCTCACCATCCTTCGGAATATAATCGTAAGCCCCTTCTTTAAGTAAAGTAATGGCAGTGTGAATATCGTTCTGTCCTGAAAGAATAATTACATCTATATCTGGGTTATATTCTTTAATTTTACTTAGAACCGTATTTCCTGGTAAATCAGGTAATGAATAATCCAACGTAATCGCTAAAGGGTTCTCATCTAACCTTTCTAAACACTCTGTCCCTGAACTCATCACAACAACTTCATGATCAGGGTTTAACTCCAAAATATACTTAACCATTCGTTGGTACATGGGATCATCCTCTACCACGAAAAGTTTAATTTTGTTGTTCTCTTTTTTCATAATTCAAAAATTTAGCCTATGATTTATTTTGAATATCATAATATCACACGAAAAATATTCGATATAACCAGTTTTTTAGTTATCAGAATAACTTTCGAAGGTTTTTCTTCTAAAAATAGATATTGTAAGGTTTTCCCTTAGTTTTCTCTAAAACTTTGGATTTTTAAAGTACACGTAAGAAACTTTAAGCCAAAATTATCCGCACATAAACCAATAACTATCAAGCCAATATACTCATTATTAAACTATCTGATATGCTATTAATTCAATGCATTTTATAATAACAGTTGCTTATCTAAATGGACATTCTAGTCCCGTATTTTTATTGTTACGAAAAAAAATAAAAATAGATTGGATAAAAGTGCTTTTTTTCTTAAAAAGATTCAATTTTAACGAAAATTCCAAAAATTAGAACATTAAAATCTACTCCTTTCCTATAAAAAACTAATAACCAAACACTTAACTAAGTGGCATAACATTAGTATATAATTGTATTAGATAAAACACAACTCATTAAAATTAAAAAAAATGCACAATCTTTTCCATTTAGAAAAAAGGATTAGTAGCTCTGAATCAAAGATTATAAAACTAATTCAGGACAGAATCTCACACCTTGGCCAAAAAGTTTCTTTCAAATACCAAAACAAATTTTACTCAGATTCATCTCTTAGCAGTAGAATACTGAATGCTAACTCATTGTTGTTTATTGAAAATGAAAATCATTATTTTATTGATAATTTCAATTGGCAAACAGCATTAAAATTTAGCTATGCAAAAAAGAGTATTCGGTTAGTATTAACTAAACTCCCAAAATTTAATAACATTCTTACAGAGTGGACTTATTTTCAAGCAATCAAGTTATATTGTGAACAAGTTATCTGTAACGATAAAGATTTAGTTGCAAAGTTGAAACGATGGAATATTTCTAATATTTTATTTATCAATGACACTACTTTTAGTCCCAATGAAAGAATAGTTAGACGTGAGTTGTTATTATCATTACAGTTAGAAAACGGAACGAAAAACGTAGCAATCGAAGGTAATTTGGATAACAGAATTGAATTGTTTGAATATATTCGACTAGCCAAGAACTATACAAGTGTTCAATTTAATTTATTCTTTGACAACGAAAAAAGTATGGTTGAAGAGTTTATTTCTGAAACAAGTCTTCCTCGTAATATTAAAATTTTTACTTGTAGAAATGACTTTGATATAGAATTATTTTCATCTATACTCTATCTTGACTTATCGCTACAAGGCAACAAAAAGACACACCGTTCTTGCCTAAAAGCAATAATGAATGGTGTTCCTATTATTACTACACCTGACTCTATATCTTATGATTTAGTTTTTCATCACTTTAATGGAATCATCTTAAAAAATCATTCTATGAAAGCAGCCAAACAAGCTATTTCTCTATTTATAGAAAATGATATAATGTTTGAATACTTTCAAAAGAATGCAAGCGATAGAGCTATTCAACCGATGCAATATGAAGTAAGTCCTAATTTTGAAATTTTTGAAATGGCTTAATTTTTTTCAACAAGACTCATAAATAATTTATGGTTGTCTTGTAATGTTTCTTTGTTTACTCCTAAAGGAAGTTGGTTTCCGAACCATATTCGTTCATACTCGGCTGTATATTGATGAAATAATGATTTAAGTTCTCTTGAGTCTATTTCATCAATATATTGTTGATTAGTTTTGTTTTTCAAAAAAGTAATGAGTCCTTTTTTATTCAATTCTTTTAGTTTGAGTATATAAAAAGCTCGGCTAATCAATCTCAAATCATTGGTTTCTAAGGCAGACGCTATTAACTTTTGGCTATCTGCTAATAAATGAACTTCCGTTATTTCTTCGTTGGAAAGTATTTTAATAGGAGAAACTTCATTCTTGATTTTCTTCTTAGAAAGAAGCCCTTTTTTAGTACTCAAAATAATTAACAATACACAGATTAATGACAATCCTAAAATTGTTAATACTCCTCCTAAATTAATTGTTGGCAATTCAAAACTACTCTTTTCTGACTTATCTAAGTCTCGGTCTTCTTTAATAGTATACCTAAATGATTGTTTTGACAAAACATCATGATAATATTGAGTATCTAATTGACTTGTAGGTTCTACATAAAAAGTATCCCTGTAAGTATTTTTCATTCAGGTTTGTATTTAATACTTAGTTTCTTTATTTTTTTCTTTAAAAAAGTGGCGTCTTCTATTTCAGAAAAAGTTAAATAGATAATAATCGAAATTAACAAGGAGGTCGCTATCAATAACAAATAATTGAAAAAATGCCCTATCATACTTAATAATACATATTCACTTTCTAAACCTATAAAGCTAACCAATTCAAATAAAAAGTTACTTAATAGTTCCACTATTAAATATTCAATCAAAAAAAATATACCTATCCACAATATAGTTAATACGGCCCCTTGTAGCTTATTTCCCAAAACAAAACGAGTAGTCATTTGAAACTGTTGTCCCGTATTCTTTCCCATCAAGCCTACTATAACCCAATATATTAAAACTGGTAAAATTATTATTGAAAATTGATTTACTTCCAAATAACAAAACAAAGTTCCTGCTAATAAAATAGAAGATACTATTAATTGAAAAATTTGTTTAAATTGAAATGAGCTCACTCCTTCCAAGTCTAAAATTTCAGAAAACTGCTTCCACCCCTTCAAAATCATCATCAGAAAAAATGGAATTCCTAATAGCGAAGTAATAAAAGAGAGACTCTTGTTTTCTATCTCTAAGGTATCTATTGAGGAGCCTGAAATAATAGGAAATAAAATAATCGTTATTGCCATCCAAATTGTCAGATAGAGTGTTGGCAAGGCAAAAAAATACGTAACATTCTTTTTAATGAATAAGAACACATATTCTAATATTTGACCGTTGGCGTAAATATTATTTTTTTCGAAGTCAATTTTTTTATCAGGAGATAAGGTCGATTCTTTAAATTCAGGTCGCCCCAGCCGATTATACGTTTTGTAAGGTAGCCAGACAAAATAAAAAAGCATTATTGATAAATTCGAAATAATAAAGAGCCATCTCAATATGTCAGGAACATCGGTTAATCGAGTTAAATATGATTCTATTACCCCTGCTATAATAATAAAGGGAATAACACCAAGCATTATCATAAACCCTCTTTTGGCGGATAATGAAAACGCTTGTGTTCGAGAATATGTTTTAGGGAAAATTAGTCCAGCCCCCATTGTCAAACCCGCTCCGCCTGCAATCACAATAGACGAAAGCTCAATGGTTCCGTGCATAAATATCGTCAAAAAAGATTCGTGAAGTAAACCATAATCATAAAAGAAAAATTGGAATGCTCCTACCATAACCCCATTCTTAAATAAAATGATTATAGTGCCTATTCCTGCAAATAGCCCAAAAAAATAAGTCCAAAAAGATACTAATAAATTGTTTGAAGTAATGCCCAGTGACATTCCAAACGCTTTGCTGTCTTTGTAAACATATAGTGGATCTCCTTTTTCTATGTTTTCAATGGTCATATTCACATAGTTATCTCCCAATATAAGACGAGGAAATTCTGGGTCGACAATAGTTGAAAATACCCCAATTCCGATTGCCAACAAAAAAACTAATAAGGAGGTCAGCAAATTGTAGCGAGCATAATAAACATTCAAAGGGAGTTCGGTCGTCCAAAAATAAACAAACGACATTTTTGCTTTTTGTCGAGTTTTATTAATTAATTTATAAAGGTTTTGCCCCAAACCATTCAAATAAACTCGGACAGAACGGTTTTTATAAAAAGTTTGAGCATAAGATAAATCATCAGTTATACTCACAAATAAATCTGAAACCTCATCAGGATTGTTTAATGATGAATCTTTCAGCATTTTTTCAAGCTTACTCCATTTATCATAGTTTTTATTTATAAACTCTTTTTCTCGCATTTTTTAAATTTAATAAAATGTAAAAACACATCTCATTTTGTTTTATAAAAATAATGTATTTTTGACTCCAAAATAGAAAATAGTTTATGATTATTGCAATTGATGGGTTTTCGGCTTGTGGAAAAAGTACTTTAGCTAAGAATTTGGCCTCAAAGATTGGCTATGGTTATATTGATACGGGGGCCATGTATCGCTGTTGTACTTTAATCATGATTTCTAATGGATTAAGTATATTCCAGGAATTGGAATTAAAAAAACAAATTCTACAATCCAAAATAGATTTCAAATCCATTAATGGAGAGAATGTTACTTTCCTAAATAATAAAAATGTAGAAAAAGAAATTCGTTCTGTTGAAGTAAATCGTTGGGTCAGTGAAATTGCGGCCTTATCTATGGTCAGAAAACTAATGGTTGAAAAACAACGAGAGATGGCTAAAGAAGGGAATTATATTCTTGATGGTCGAGATATAGGCACTGTTGTATTTCCTGATGCTCCATTAAAATTATTTGTAACTGCAAGTCACGAAATTCGAGTAGAAAGAAGGTGGAATGAGCTACAACAAAAAGGCATGGAAGTAGATAAAACAGAAATTGCTAAAAACCTCAAAAAAAGAGATTTTATTGATAGTAATCGAGAAGATAGTCCTTTGAGACAGGCAGATGATGCAATATTGTTAGATAATTCGGAAATGACGAGAGAAGAACAGTTAGATTGGGTTACTGAAAGGTTTAAAAAAGTAAACGCCTAAAATTTATCATTTTAAGCGTTTACTTTTTTGTTCTCTATTTTGCTAATAACTTTTTAGCTTTCTTTGAGCCTAAACTGGCCGCTTTTTGAAACTCTTTTTTATACCCTCTAAACCCGCCTTGCTGTTTCGCCACAGCTAAATAATAGGTAGATTCCGCTGGGTTTAACTCATCTACTTTATCATCTTCAAATTCCTTAGATTTATTAAATATTTTTACAGCAAGTTCGTATTCTTCTAATGCTAATAACGATTGTCCATAAAGAATATACACTTCAGGTAAAGAACGATAGTTTATATTCGATTCTTCGAATTTTTTATTGGTATAATACTTAAATTCTTCAGAAGCTGATTTATAGTCCTCTAACTTGAGATGACATTCACCTTTCATTTTTCTACACTGCCAAAATATTTCTTCATGTGGAATACTTGTACGTAAAGCTGCTGCCAAATCTTGAATACAATCTTCAAATCGCTCTTCTTTCCAATAAAGCTTTGCTCTTCCTAAAAATGCTTGTGGAATAAACGGGCTGATGGTAATACTTTTGGTAAAGTCTCGCATAGCGTCAGCATATTTCCCCATTTTATAGTTAATAAAACCTCTTCTTTCGTAGGCTTCAGCGTGCTTATCAAACTTTTTAATGGCTTTATCTAAAGCAGAGATACAATATTCTTCTTTTCCCTTCTCATCTATAAACTGTACCCCTTTCACATAACTTTGAACCGTAATCTTATCGTTATTAGGCTCTATACTAAAATGATCAACTACTTTTCTTTCGACAACTTTCCAGCCCTGCATCTTTCCAGAAACTGCATATTGGGAAAGAAATTCCAAAAATGAAATAGTATTCTTCCACGTCTTTCCTGTTCCATAAGATATCTTCTTAGGAACTTCGAAAGTGAGTTTATCTTCTTTAAAGTCGTCTTCACCAACGATGATATCATTCTTGTAATACGTTTCCATACGGTGTTGAAACTGCTCAAATACAGTATGATACGTCTTTTCTTTTCCAAAGGAAAAATTACCTACTAAAATAAATTTAATTTGATCCATTGTATTGTTTAAAGAGTCTGCTAAAATAATTAAACGTAGAAATTTGGTTCATTTTAGTGCCAGATGGTCAAAAAGTTCTGGTAAACTTCAATTTGTTTTCTGAATAGTTAAAACATAGTATATCTAATTCAAAAAAAATGCCATGACAATTGTAGTTTCACATTTGTGTGTAAATATTATATTATATAACAAAGTATTTGCATAAATGTTACGTTTGTAAAAAAAATGATACTTTGTTATAGTTTTTTTACATAAATGTAAACTAATTTACTAGGGTATTCACAAAATGTTAATATTTAACTAAAAAAACAAATATCTTTTCACAATAATTAAAAAAAATCTCATTTTAAGATAGTTAGCTTTGTTAACTATTAATTGTTAAGACAACCTATTCTACCCATACCTTGCAACCTTCAGAACAATTTGCACATATATCAATAGCCGACCTTCCTTTAAGAATTTGTGTTCGAAAGGCTTGGTATTTTTTCCCTTTCCATATATTTAAAAATGACATTTGTTTCATGTCTCCCAATTTATGGTCAGCATCTTTATCAAAGCAACAGGGTACAACAATACCGTCCCAAGTTATAACACAAGAGTGCCAAAGTTTCCAACACTGATCCACTAATTTGTGTTTCAATGTATATTTTCCATCGGGTAATTTTCGGTATCGACTATATTTTTCGAGCGTTGGAATTAGAGGGTTACCATTTTCATAATCATATACCTGTGCAGATTTTAATTTCACCTCATCTACTCCTATTTCTTTAGCCAATTCATGAATTTCATCAATTTGATGTTCATTTGGTTTTACCACCAACATTTGAAAAATAATATGTGGTGTTTTGGAATTCATTTTTTTCTTCCACTTTACCAAGTTTCGAGAACCTGCCAACACATTTTCTAGTTTGCCTTCTTTTCGATAAGAAACATAAGTATCTTGGTCCGCTCCATCCACTGAAATTATTACTCTATCCAAACCAGATTCGATAGTCTTTTTTGCATTTGCATCATTAAGAAAATGTCCATTGGTAGAAGTAATGGTGTAAATACCTTTGTCGGAGGCGTATTTTACCATATCCAAAAAATTAGGATTGATATAGGGTTCTCCTTGAAAATAGAAAATTAAATACGTTAACTTTCCTTTCATTTCAGCTATTGCCTTTCTGAAAAAGTCCATTTTTAAATTTCCTGTCTCTCTCGTAAAAGCTCTCAAACCTGAGGGGCATTCGGGACACCTTAGATTACAAGCCGTTGTTGGTTCTATAGAGATAGAAAAAGGCATTCCCCATTGAATCGGTTTTCTAACCCAACAAGTATATTGATATGATAAATACACTTTTAGTATATTCCAAGCTTTTCCTATGGTCATCTTAGAGATGAAGTTGAATGTGTCTGCCCAATATATTTTCACTAAGATTATTTTTTATCAATAAGTTTTAGAAATTGCTCTTTACTAGGCAATATAGTTAAATATTTACTAGCAAAAATTTGCTCATTATCTTTAGGCAGCGTGATTTCAACCAATAAGTCACTTTTATCTTGACAAAGAATAATACCTACCGTTTTATTCTCATCATTCAACTTTACAAATCTATCGTAATAGTTCACGTACATTTGAATTTGACCTATGTCTTGATGTTTTAATTCTCCAATTTTCAAATCAATTAATACAAAAGCTTTCAATAACCTGTTGTAAAAAACTAAATCAATTTTAAAGTGTTTTTCATCGATTGTAATCCTCTTTTGCCTTGCAACAAAAGTAAAACCTTTACCTAATTCTAATAAAAAATGCTCAAGTTTATCGATTAATTTGCTTTCTAAGTCAGATTCTGAGTAATTTTTCTGTTCGGGTAACCCTATAAATTCTAAAATATAAGGATCCTTAATCGCATCTTTTGGATTATTTATTTGTAAGCCTTTTTCTGATAATTCTTTGATTTTATTTTTATCTCGACTTAACACAAGTCTTTGATATAAGGCACTATCGGATTGTCTTTTCAACTCTCTTAAACTCCAATTA
Organism: uncultured Saprospiraceae bacterium; assembly: GCA_937922815.1. GTDB lineage: Bacteria > Bacteroidota > Bacteroidia > Chitinophagales > Saprospiraceae > CALAJP01. Next base: position 1,341 of record CALAJP010000152.1, on the reverse strand, counting down.
TTTTCAATAGCTTCTAACTCATAAAATTTTCTTTCGGCTTCGTCAGGAATCCTCATTAATTTTAAATAATGAGACCAACTCAATTGAAAATTATAAGCATTAAATTTCCGAGACGCTTTCTCGGATTTTGAATATGCAACATAAAAACGTCTCATATTCTCTATATTATCAACAGAAAATCCTTTTCCAAAGTTTTCAGCTAACTTGGTTGAAATATTTTTTAATACGCTTTTACCATATTCTGCTCTTGAATCACCGTTTTGTTTTAGTTCAACAATTATCTTCCCAATTTCAAAATACGTATGAACCATAGAAATATTAATTTCTTTCAATACTCTACTTCTAGCTGATTCAATTAACGATTTAATGTTTAAAAAAATACTATGTTCAAGCTCATTGTTTGAGTTCATTTGCATATAGAATTTACTTACCATTCATCTTTTTGAAATTATCAACACCACACTTCAAAAACGCTGCATATTCATCCGCATCGGGTGTGTAGGCAATAGGTTCGTTTAATAAATTTCCGTCAGGAGACATCAAAACATAAAAAGGTTGTGCATTAACGCCAAAGTATTCGGCTTGCATAAACGCCCATTTCTGACCTGTTCTTTTGAAAGTTACCGAACGACCATCAATTCTACTCGTTACCGTTGTCCTTTGATTTTCAGGAATGTCAATTTTTTCGTCTACATATAATGAAATCAAAATATAATCGTCTTTCAAGTATGGATAAACATTCTGCTGAGGCCAAACGTTTTCTTCCATTTTACGACAATTCACACAAGCATGGCCTGTAAAGTCTAATAAAATTGGTTTGTTTAGTTTTCTTGCCACCTCGATTCCTGTTTCCAAATCTTTGTAACAGTCCAACTGTTGTGGACAATCACACGGATGGAAAATACTATAGCATGCTGGAGGTGCAATACCCGAAAGTAGTGTTAATGAATTCAAAGAATCTTTTTCTTTGTCCACCATCAGCCCTGTTGCTAAGTAAGCTACAAAAGCAAAAGACAATACACCTAAAACAATTCGTACGGGTCCTATTTTTGCGTTTTTACTATCATGTGGGAATCTGATTTTTCCTAATAAATATAGCCCTAAACCAATTCCAATAATTATCCATAAACCTAAGAAAACTTCTACTTTTAATAAACCCCAATGCTTAACTAAATCTGCATTTGAAAGGAATTTTAATGCTAAAGCCAATTCTATAAAACCAAGTACAACTTTGACAGTAGTCATCCAACCTCCTGATTTAGGTAAGGCACTCATCATACCTGGGAAAGCTGCAAATAGTGCAAATGGTAATGCTAATGCTAACCCAAAACCTCCCATTCC
>CALAJP010000151.1 GCA_937922815.1 uncultured Saprospiraceae bacterium | reverse complement strand
ATGAAATTTTCGATTACTTTCTCGTCACTTTCCCAGGTACTTCCAAAAATACAGGCCTTTTGTCCGTTTAGAAAATTAACTACTTTAGGGAAATTTTGAACTTGATTTCTAATTTGTGCCACTCTATCAATTCGGGTATCGCCAGCAACAGTAACTTCAGTAATGTTGATAGTTTTTAAAAGTGATAAATCGGAAGCAGTTTGTACAAAAATATGATTAAAAAAGCCTAACATTTCTCTAAAAATAGAACCGTATCCTTTGAAGAAAATTTGGTTCTTTCGGAAAGTAGCAGAAATTAGAATTTTAGGAATATTGAGCGTATTTCCTTTTGATAAAAATTGATACCATAAATCATATTTCACAAAAACAATTAAACTCGGATTTACGAATTGATACCATTTGTCAACGGATTTCTTTTCATCAAAAGGTAGGTAAACAACAAAATCAAGTAAAGGGTCGTTCTTCTTCATTTCATAGCCAGAAGGGGAGAAGAAGCTAACCAAAATCTTTTTTTGGGGATGTTGTTTTTTTAAAGCTTCGATTAAAGGAAGTGCCTGTTCGTATTCGCCTAATGAAGAAATATGAAACCAAATGGGGTGATGTTTTTTTACCTCATTTTTTGATAAATATTCAAAAGTATTTTTTCTTCCTTCAATCCCTAATTTTGATTTGGAATGTCCTATGAATGAAGCTAAGGAGAGCCCCCATTTCATCAGTTTTATTGATATATTATAGATGGTTTTCATGTTCAAACTTTGATTTAATACTGAATTTCATCGGCATTAATAAATTTATAAAGCGGAAAACGCCATTCTAAATAAGGCATTACAAAAAATAGGTTTTTATTCTCGTCTTCATTTTCAAATACTCTTGTTCTTTTGGTAATTCCGATATGGTTTTTGACCCCAAGAGAAAGTAAAAAGTTTTTGTATTGATTTTGCCAACCAATACTCAGTTTTTGAGTGGTTAGAAAGCCTTTTATTTCTCCATCATCAATAGCGTCAGTTATTAATTTAGGTAATAAAACATCGGTTTGCAATTCCGTCTTTCTTTGAATATAGCCTCCCGAAACGCCAATAGTAGTAAAAATAGATTCGTTGAAAAAATGTGTTTTTTGAACTCCTAAACTAATATTTAACCCTTCTTGTTTGAATGAATAGTTGCTTCTCAATCCATCATTTCCGTACAAAATACCATCAGCGTCAAGGTATGGTGATATAATTTCATCGTTTGATAAACTTCCAAACATAAAATTGCTTTCAATATATCCTCCCCATAGATTTTCGAATTCATAGATTAATCCAAAACCTACATTTTGCCCCGATTCTTTAACGCTTAGTTCGTCTACTGGAATCGTAATGCCATATTGAATAGAACCTAACAGCGTAGATTGAGCATTGATTTGATAGCTGCATAAAATAAAGAAGAAAAAAACTCTAACCATTGGAATTATGAGTTTGGAAAAATCTTTTTATAAAATAAAATATGTTGAATAATCCATCTGCTAATTAAAAAAATCGCAAATGCTATCCAAATGGCAAACGAAGGAGTAAAGATATTCAAAAAATAATAAGTGACTAAAAATGTGATTAATGCTCCCAACATACTATTTCGCATGGATTGAGCAGCCATCATTCCTACAAAAATTCCATCCCAAATATAACAGCCAAAACCAATTAAGGGCATCATGGCTAATCCCCATTTGAAAGGCGAAATAAAAGAAATTACTTCTTGATTATCCGTAAAAAGTGAAAAAATATATTCTCCTCCAACCCCATAAGCTAAGGCGAATAATAAGGCGATAACGCCACCGTATTTGAATGCTTTTTTGATAACAATTTTAATATTAGCTTTGTTTTTTGACCCATAAAATTCTCCAACTAAAGATTCCGCAGCATAGGCAAACCCGTCAATGGCATAGGACATCCAGCCCATCATTTGAAGAATAAGTACGTTGGTTGCTAAAGCAATAGCGCCCATTTTTGAAGCATGAGAATATAAAAAGGTAAACACAAAAAGTAAGCAGAAAGTACGGATGAAAATATCTTTATTCAGGTTGATAAATTGAATAATCTCTTTGACAATAAATATTTTATTCCAATCCACAGATTGTGTATAACTTTTGTATTTGAAAAACCACAGCCCTATTCCCAAACCAAGCCCACAATATTGAGCAATGACTGTTCCCCAAGCTACACCTTCGACACCCCATCCCAGTATTATCACCCAATAATAACTCAAACTCAAATTAATTAAGGTGGTGAAAATGGTCATGTAAAGCGGGAAATCGGAATTGTGCATTCCAAAAAACCAACCTTTTATCGTGAAAATACTCAAGGTAGCAGGAGCAGCAAATATTCTTATCCCAAAATAAAGAGCTACGATTTGGAGATGTTCGTTAGAGATATTTAACGCCCAAGACCCCAGTTTGAAAAATGGCATTTGGATAGCCATTAATAATACACTAATAAAAATGGCTAAAATTAATCCTCGTATTAAGGTTGACATAATTTTAGTACTGGAACCGATTCCTCTCGCTTGGGCGGTCAAACCCGTTGTTCCCATTCTCAAAAAACTAAAATTCCAATACATCAAATCGAAAAGCATAGCCCCTAAACCTACGGCTCCTAAATGCAAAACCGATAATGTTCCCATTAGCCAAGTATCGAGTGTTGATAATAGCGGAACCGAAACATTTCCTAAGATATTAGGAATGGCAAATCGAACTATTTTTTTGTCAATGGATTTAGAATTCAAAACCAATTATTTTTTAACAAAAATAGCTTTAATTGAGTGCAAACAAATGTTTTTCTATTCTAAATATGAATTATCTAAAATTATGAGGTCAACAGATTAAAAAATTGTCTTATTTTCGTTTAGTATTAAATCTATTAATATATCAAATTTATATACTTTAGATACTGTCTATGAAAAATGTAGCTATTGTAATGGGAGGATATTCAGATGAATATAAGATATCCTTGAAAAGTGGAGAAACTATTTTCAAACATGTTGATTTGGAAAAATATCATCCCTACAAAGTCGTTATTTTAAAAAATGACTGGTATGCTGATGTTGATGGGGTGCATTATCCTATTTGCAAATCTGATTTTTCATTTACGATTAATGATAAAAAAGTAGTTTTTGATGTTGCTTTCAATATTATTCATGGAACACCAGGGGAAGATGGAATGATTCAGGCTTATTTTGATGTAATAGGCATTTCTCATACTTCTTGTCCTTTCTATGAATCAGCATTGACATTTAATAAAAAAGATACTTTGGCGGTATTAGAAAAGCAAGGCTATCCAGTGGCGAAATCTGTTTTTTTGAATCAAAATTCAGCAATAGATGTGGATGAAATTGTTGAAAAAGTAGGACTGCCTTGTTTTGTAAAACCTAATCGAGCAGGTAGTTCTTTGGGGGCATCCAAAGTAGAAAACAAGGAAGATTTGCCCAAAGCAATTGATTTTGCATTCGGAGAGGATAAAGATATTTTGATAGAATCCTTTTTGGACGGTACAGAGGTTTCTGTTGGTGTGGTTGATTTTACGGGAAAAATTGAAGTGTTAGGAATTACGGAGATTGTTTCTCATAATTCTTTTTTCGATTATGAAGCCAAATATGC
>CALAJP010000150.1 GCA_937922815.1 uncultured Saprospiraceae bacterium | reverse complement strand
AACCAACATAATATCTGCTTCCTTTACCCATTCAATAGCATTTGGAATCATAGGAACATCTTCGCCAAACCAAACGATATGTGGACGCAATTGAGAACCATCTTCTGCGGTATCACCCAGATTAATATCATCCATTTGGTCATAAATTAAACTCGGGTTTTGGGTTGACCTAGACTTACGAAGTTGCCCGTGCAGATGCATTACGTTCGAAGAACCTGCTCTTTCATGTAAATCGTCCACATTTTGAGTAATGATGTTTACCTCAAAATGATTTTCCAAATCTTTTAATAAAAAATGAGCTTTATTGGGTTCTACATCAAATAATTGTCTTCGTCTTTGATTATAAAAATCGAGGACTAAACTTTTGTTTCTATGCCATCCTTCAGGAGAAGCAACATCTTCAATTTTGTGGTTTTCCCAAAGTCCGTTGCTATCTCTAAAAGTTGAAATGCCACTTTCGGCACTGATGCCTGCTCCTGATAATACAATTAGTTTTTTCATAATAATTCTTTTAAATTAATTTGGCTAACAGTCTGATTTTCTTCTATATTATTAAACGAATCTGTACAAAAAATATGGTCAAAATATTGGTCTAACTCTTCTAAACCTCGGCTAAAAATTCCGTGACTGACCGCTAAGAACAAACCATTTGCATTTTTTTCTTTCAACACTTTCGCTAAGCCCATAAACGTTCTGCCACCATCACAAATATCATCAACTATCAAACAGTTTTTTCCTTGTAAATCATCCGTATAAACTTTAAAACCTGATAGTTTTCCCGTTTTTACATCTCTTATTTTTCCACATTCCACCACAGGAAAATCCTTTAAATAGCTTGCCAGTTTGTACACCTTTTTCAATGCACCGCTATCGGGCGAAATAAGCACCAAATTTTCAGGAAGCTTCGGGATGATTTTCTGAATGAACAAATGATTATCAATCACCTTACATCTATCAATCAAAGCTGATGTCACATCCGAATGTGGGTCAAAAATGGTTACAGAATCAAAATTTTGAGCATTGATTAAATTAGCATACACTTTTACTGACAAAGGTTCCCCTATTTGCATTCTTCGGTCTTGTCTTGCTGCAGGGAAATAAGGCAAAAACAAATGAATTTTTTCTACAGCCAAACTTCGCAAAGCATCAACAGCCAAAAACAAAATTCCTAAATCGTTGAATGATTGTATTCGATGAGAGATTTTCACCTCTTTAACTGTTGATAAATCAGTTAAAATTCGAATATGCGGCTCTCCTCCCGAAAAAGTAAACGATTCAAATTGAATGTTATTTTTATCACCAAAAGGAGAAAATGTGTTATCGAGATTTAAAAACATAATGCGTTATTTTCACGCAAAGTTAAGGCAAGTTTATTTATGATGCAATTTTTTTGTGTATTTTTTACGCAAATTTAATTTCGAAATGAATTCCTGTTTTAATTAATTCGTTGTATTTCTTTTGGTTAAACTTGAATAATTTGGCAGGACGACCGCTAGAAGGTTTGTGTATTTTTTCCGTTTCTTCTATAAAACCAAAGCTTAATAGCTTCTTTCTAAAATTTCTACGGTCAATCTTTTTATTTAAAATGGTTTGGTATAAATTCTCGATAGCAGAAAAAGGAAATTCATTTTTTAATAATTCAAAACCGATGGGTTGGTAATTAATTTTGGCTTGTAGTCGTTTATAAGCCATCATCAAAATATCTTTGTGGTCAAACGCTAAGGCTGGTATTTTATCAAAATCAAACCATTGAACATCTTTTGCATCCGTATCAGCTCGAATAGTGAAGTCTTTAGTGTTTAACAGTGCTAAATAAGCTATAGAAACAACACGTCTTCTTTTGTCCCTATCGAGCTTTCCAAAAGTATAAAGCTGCTCCAAATAATTGGCTTTTACGGAGGTTTCTTCTTTCAATTCTCTGACGACAGCTTCGTCTAAGGTTTCATCGTCTTTCACAAAACCACCAGGCAAAGCCCAATTGTCTTTTTCTAAACCAAATTTTTGTTGAATTAGGAGTACTTGAAGTTTATTTTCATTGTAACCGAAAACAACAGCATCTACTGCTACTTTTATATTTTGTTGAATTTGCATTAGTGTCAATTTTACGCAAAAATAGTGAAGTTATGGGACAAGTAAAAGTACTGGAAGAAGAGTATTGTTATTGTTTTTATTACAATAAGTAGAATATAATTAGGTATTTTGAAGTAAAATTATTTTTTTTGTTGGTAAGGCGAACGAATTATAAAATTTTCACGAAAATTATAACCAAAAAATATGAACAGAAGAGATTTTAGCAAAAATTTGGGATTGGCGGGAACAGCATTGGGTTTAGGCTTCACCACTGGCTGCCAAACATCAGAAAATAAAGAAGAAAAAGGAATGAAAGGTGAAACGATAGATTTGACTGGTTTGCCCGTTCAAGAAATGTATGATAAGGCATTAGAAATTACCAAATCAAAAGTGAGAGGTGGAGATAGTGAAACTTTCTTCAAAAAACCATTTATTGATGCAGCCTTTTCTGATAATATTTTTCTTTGGGATACTTGTTTTATGGTCTGTTTTTGCAAACATCATTTAGATGAATTACCTGTGGCACAGGCTTTAGATAATTTTTATGATAGAATAGAAGAAGATGGGTATATCTGCCGTGAATATAGAAAAGATGGACGTCCTTTATGGTCAAAAGACCATCCTGTTTCTATCAATCCCCCTTTGCTAGCCTTTGCAGAATTGGAATTGTACAGCACATTAAAAGATAAAAATCGGTTAGCAAAAGTATATCCAATTTTGAAGAAAAATTTTGAATTTCATGTCAATAATTATCAAGGGGAAGACAAGCTTTTCTTTGGAGATACTTTAGGTATGGGAATGGATAATATTCCTCGATACCCAAAAGGATGGGATAATGATGGGATCGGTTTGACACATCATGAATTGGGTGAAAAGGTAAAGAATTTGAATGGAACAGGGGAAGATAAATTAAATTTCTTCATCGCTGAATACGTGAAATCTTTGTCGGGACTGTGGAACAAACAAGGTAGATTGGTGGACTTTTCTGCTCAAATGGCCATGTTTGCGAAGCAATTAATTGAAATTGCAACGATAGTTAATCAAAAAGCGGATATTCCTCAATTAGAAGCTTTCCATAAGGAAGTAAAAGAGGCTGTCAATACATTATGTTGGGACGAAAATGACAAAACTTATTATGATTTAGCCAATGGAAAACCTATCAAAAGAAAGCATATCGGAATGTATTGGACTTTGTTAGGCGAATTGGTTCCTGAAGATAGAGTTAATGATTTCTTGAAACATCTTGTTACGGAAGATGAGTTTTATAGAAAGATGCCTTTGCCTGCACTTTCTGCCGATGACCCCGATTACAAAGGTTGGGGAGATTATTGGTTAGGTGGTGTTTGGGCTCCCACATCATACATGGTTCTGAAAGGTTTGATGAAATATGACGAACCTGAATTGGCAAAAGATTTAGCATTCAAAACCTATAAAAATGTAGCTGAGGTATTCGAAGCAACAGGTACTTTTTGGGAAAATTATGCTCCTGATTTAGTATCCTACGGAATGCCTGCAAAATATGATTTCTGTGGTTGGACTGGATTGATTCCTATCGCTTTTTATAAGGAGTTTTTATCCTAATTTTTCAAAAAAAACCATGTCAAACAATTGGTTTTGCATTGGGGTTGGTATTATAATAATTCATTTTTGATTCGAACATTAATGCCATTTTAGCTGCTCTACCTTTGGTTTCAACAGCTTTTTCACCCCTAAAGTTTTCATCAATTGTTTGACTGAATAACGCTACCCATTGATTGAAATGTTTTGATTCAATGGGTAAATTGTAATGCTTCATAAACGGACTTCCTTTGTAAGATTGTTTATGAAAAAGTACCGTTTCCCAGAAAGAATACATTTTATTAAGATGCTTTTCCCATTCTCCATCTTCTATTTTACTACCAAAAATAGGTGCTAATAGTTCATCGGTTTGGACTTTTGCATAAAATTCATCCACAAATAATTTAATGTCATCAATATCTCTTATATCATCTTGCATAAGTATCGTTTTTATAAAATTAGCTTAAAACGAGAATAAAAAGTATAATATCGGAATAATAAAATGAATAATGACTGACAGTAAATAAATACTAATGGTATAACGGGTATGAAGTTGGGCGATATTAAAAATTATATTTCCAAAAAATAAGAACATACTGAGCCCAATAAAAGCTAAATATCCTTCAAAATAAGACATCGCTATAATAGAAATGGGCATAATAGTAGTCGTCAACGAAATAAGTGGTACCAAATACCATAACATTCTGTTTTTGAGCTGTTCATCACAAAAGTTCAAATACTTTTCTTTTAAACTAATCGAAGTTTTATCTTTTTTAGTGATAACTTTAATATTTGTACTTTGAACCATAACTTGTATTTTTATTTTAAGAATAGTACAAAGGTAGAGCGAAGCAGTATCTACTATTTATGACCTAAATCATAAGCCATGATAAATGTTGATTTATTAAAGAATTATGGAGCATCTGAAAAGAAAATTTCAAAAAAAGAAATGCTTTTTCAAGAAGGTGATTCTGCCAATTTCTATTATCAAATTATTTCTGGAGAAATGAAAATGAACAATTATGATGATAATGGAAATGAAACGATTCAAGGACTATTTTCAGAAGGTCAGAGTTTTGGAGAACCCGCTATTTTGGGTAATTTTGATTACCCTGCTAACGGAGAAGCGATAACGGAGGTAGTTTTGATTCGTCTGTCTAAAGATAGGTTTTTGTTGTTATTGCAAGAACATCCTGAGATTAGTATTGAAATGCTCTCAATTTTATCAAAAAGACTCCGTTTTAAAGCTATTCTATCCAAAGAAGTTAAAAGTTATAATGCCGAACACCGTATTCTTACGTTATTAAAAGTGCTTAAAGAAAATACTGATAATTCAACAGAAATAGAAGTCAAAATTTCACGCCAAACGATTGCAAATTTAACGGGTTTGAGAGTTGAAACTGTTATTCGAAGTATAAAACAACTCGAAGCAGAAAAGAAATTAAAGATTAAGAAAAGTAAAATTTTCTTTTAGGAATAGGGCTTGTTGCCATTCAAAAACAATGCGGTATTTCTGTCATGATTTCTTGTTTCTTTATTTCCTTAATCTTGATTATTTAAAGGGGGGAGCAATGTTTTCAATCTCAAAAATAGGGGATTGAACTAAAGATGTGCATTAATAATAATGCCTTTTAACGAAGACAAAATTAAAAATATTAATTTCTCCATCTAATGTCATAAACAATAACAATTAAAACGCTATATCATGCTGATAATAGACAAAAATGGTTAAAAATTTATAAAAACGAGCTTATTTTAATTATATTCGTTTCTCGCAATCATTACTTATAATATAATTGGGTTTTATATATTTTCTTTTATTGAAATTATACTCATAGAAAAAGTAAGCAGTAATAGTTTATTTGTATTCAAGTATATGAGTAACATATTGGTGGACAGAAACTCCTATGAAAACTTAGCATGCGAAAAGACCACTTTAAGAACACCATTACCTATTCAATTCTGAATTTCTTTAAACCCACTTATAAAAAACCATATATGGCTCTTTCTTCTTTTATGTAGAAAGGGCTTTTTATATTCCCTCTCCTCTAACGTTTGCTCTTTTCGTCCTCCTTTAATAAGTTTTTAAATGGATTTGTACGAAACGGATAAATTGTTTGACGAATAAAACCTTTAGGAAAAGACGCCTCAGCTAATCCTGTTCTTTTTGGCCATACCTTTCCTGGTAAATAAAATGTCCCAAATATCATATCAATAAAAGGAAATACCACCGCGAAGTTTTTACCATAGTGTTTAGGGTCTTCGCAATGATGCCAATGATGATATTGAGGAGTGGTAATTATATATTTCAAAACCCCAAAATTGATACTCGTATTCGCATGAATCAAAACGGCATGAATCGCAATAAAAACAATATACGTATTAAATGTAATAGTAGAAAAACCTAATATATACAACGGCATATAAGACATAGAACGCGTAACAAAAATATCTACAAAATGTGTCCTTGAACCTGCTAACCAATCCATTGTTTTGGTAGAATGGTGCACCGCGTGAAACCGCCATAAAAAATGATGTGAATGAAAAATACGATGTGCCCAATACTGAAAAACATCCGTAAGTACTAATGCAAAAAAGAGCTCTACTACAAAAGGTAAACCCTCTATCCAATCTCGTAAAGCACTTAATTCCATCCATCCAAAAAAAGCTTCCGCTGGCTTTTTAGTAACAACACCAAAAAATTGAATAAATAAATGAGATATAATAAAATAAACAAAATCTGTTCGCCATTCATCATGAAACTTAGTTTGGTCTATATTCTGTGGAAAGACCAATTCTATTGGCACAAAAAGAACCGCCATTAATAATAAATCTAAGACCAACCAATCTAAGCCCAAACTCCAATTTACTTTATCTACGGCTTGCCCTTCGACATTAAACCCGCCTAAAACAATTGTCAAACAGGCAATAATCAAGGCTATAACGGCATACCTTTTTTTCTTACTAATTAAAAAACTCGCCAATGCAAAAATAAATGAGGCAATAATCCCACAAAAAAGTAATTTCCCCGCCAATTCTCCGCTATAAGCAGCTCTTAAATCAGGTGTTGTTAATTGCTCTGGAAATCGAAAACATAATAACGCTAAAAATGAAAGTGATGCAAAAAAAATAGCAAATAAACCACTAATTTTCCCCTCCCCTATTTTAATTCTTTCAGGTGTATAATTCATTTTAATACAAACAGGTTATTTAAAAATATATTATTCTTTGATAATTACAGCTCCTTTCAATTCTTTTGGCGTCGGAATTTCGAACCAACGTTCCATAAATACTAAGTTTTCTTGTGTTACTTCAAATTGATAAGTCTCTCCCTTTTCGGTGTTTCTTTTCATAACACGATTCCATCTAAGGTCTTTAGGAATATCTAAATAATGGAATTGAAACGTGAAGTTGTTTTGTTTTGCAAAATTAACAAACTTGAGACGGTGGCTAACCTTCGAAAATCCTAGATCAAGAATACTGTCAGTACCTGAATTTTCTAACTGAATAAGTAAATTACAAATCATAAGTTCCGCTCTTTCGATTCGCTCCAAAAACCAATCCACCCCATCTTCTGCAGTCTTATCGGGCATAAAAAGCGTATTATTCCATTCATCTATTGAAAAAACAACTCCTTGATTTTTATTTTTAAGGTTCTTAGCATAGGTTGTTTTTCCCGCTCCCGTATTGCCAACGATTAAGTGTATCATAAAAATGGAATTAATTTTTAAATATATCTGACACAGAAAGAGAGAACACTTTTCGTAAAATGTTCTCTCTTTGGTATGATAAACTACGTGTTATTTAATAACTAAACACTTTTCAAAAGACTTTCTTGCATTTTTGAAATCAGCCGCTAATTTTTTCGGGTTGATTTTAAATTTAGCAGGTTTGTGCTTTTTTTCTTCGTTCAAAGAAGGCCAAAATATTTGATTGTAATAATATTCTCCCAATGCTGCTAAAGTGCCTTTTTGAGATACTAATTTGTCTTCTTTAACGCCCATTTGTGTTTCGTAATCACCGAAAAGGCTTAAAAAGTCAACCAATTGTTCTATTTCCAGAGCTGTTAATTCACTGCTTTCAATCTTCTTTTCTAACTTTTTGATACTTACCACATTACTACTTAGGTGGTCTAAAGCTCGGCTTTTCTTAATCCATTTCTGAGTACTTTTAGCATCAGGTAAAGAAGATAACTTTTGAACTACTTTTAATGTTTTACCTATAGATTTAGTAGCAACAATTTTACCTTTTTTATTGACGATAAGTTTATCTTGATTATTATCAGAAGTATCGGTCAACCAAACAAAAAAGATGGGCTTTTTGCATTTATCAGATGTATATTCTACAATCCATTTGCCGTATTTTTCAGATAAAACTTGATGTTTCATAATTTATGTTGGGTTTTTATGAGAAAAGAAAATAATATCTGCAAAGGAAAACATTTAACTTCTTTATTCCAATTTAAAAGGTAAGTAAGTTTCATATTAAATTTTCAAAAACCACATTATTCTTTAGTCTTATTTCGCTTTTATCCACCTTATTACAAAACAAGGTTTCCCCTCTTCTATTCGAGTAATTTCGCTTTTTTTCAGATCACCCACAGCTACAATTTTCGAATTAACTTCAAAAATAGGAGTGCAATTTTTTTCGAGATTGCTAATATGGTTGTCAATAAATATTTTTTTAAGCTTTGTTGTCCTATTTATATTCCCAAACATATTCATTCGATCCCCATTTTGACGATTTCTTATCACTAAAGTTTGTCCTTCTAATGAGATAGGCAATGTAAAGTCATTTGGCATTAATTCACTTAGCCTAAAATCTTCTTTATACTGAATTTCTAATTGCCCCCAAATACCAATTGGTGTCGTTGAATTTGCTAAAATAATTAGTTCGACCTTTCCATTTAGCAAGCGTTTTTTCTTTAAATTATCTATAATTATAATTCTTCCACCATGTTGTTGAATGGAGTGCGTAGCCGTTTCGATTAAGTTATTTTTCGATTGATAAAACTGCTTAGATTGGTCTGTATTTACACCGAATCTTTTTAATAAATAATACCAAAATGTAGCATTTATAAAAAAACTAGCCTCAATATCAATTACCGTAAATGGATTTTCATCCTTAACATATTTATCCCAATACCATTTGGCTTGATTCTCTATAATGGCATTACTTTCATTGCAACGTTGTGCAAAAGCGACGATATTAGAAGTCGATTCTTCTTTAATTTCATCCAATAATGGTAAAACCTTTAATCGAATGGCATTACGGCTATATTTAGAAATCAAATTAGTTTTATCAATACAGAACGGAATTTTTTTAGATTCTAAATAATATTCAATTTCCTTTTTGCTAATATTTAGAATAGGGCGAATAATTTTTTCTCTTTTTGCAGGAATTCCGCCTGCTCCTTTTATTCCAGTACCTCGCATGATATTCCAAAGTACCGTTTCTACATTATCTAATTGATGATGTCCAGTTGCAATAAAGTCCAAGTCTAATTCTATTCTTTGTTTTTCAAACCAATTATATCTTAGTTTGCGTGCTCCTTCTTGAATAGAAATTTTATTGGCTAAAGCATAATCTTCAGTTTCGAATGCAATTTTCAAGAATCTTACATTATTTTCTTCGCACCAATTTTCAATCAATTCGATTTCTGATTTACTTTCATTACGCAATTGAAAATCACAACTGGCAACTACAATTTCACAAAAAGAAGAAAGGATAGAAGCCAAAAACATAGAATCGGGGCCGCCGCTGACCGCACACAAAACACTTGCGTCCAACTTATTTTGAGTCTGTCGAACGAAGTCTTTTTTCACTTTTTCGATGATGTTTTCAATATTCATCAGTGGATAGAAATACGAATTGAAATAATAGACGTTATTACGAATGAATTTATATAGATTAAAAATTTCTATTTTTTCTCACATACAATCCAATCCCTAATAACGTCAAATGAGTCTATTCAAATTAAGAAATCATTACTCCTCTTTTGTTAAGAATAGGAATATTGGTAAAATTGAGTTCGTCCATACTGCCGGGAGCAAACAAAAATTTACGGTCATACATATAGCCATCAAAACGAAAAGACACCCAAAATTGATGAAATAAGTCAAAATATTCCTTCGGAATAGGCTCTACTTTGATAGCCGTAAGTGGATTTACCTCGTTATGAAATCGTCTAAATTTATTGGTTTCTACTTGTTTGCCATCTCTAGAACCAAAACCTTCCGATACAACCATCATACCTTCTAATTGATTTTCGGAAGTATTAATTACATAACAATCCCACATAGAAGCTTCAATATTATCATCGGGAGGAACAATAGCTACACAAAAATTTTCAATTTGTCGTTCCTGTATATCTTTTTTCATCTTATCTTAAATCTTCTTAATTTCAAATTTACCGACTGTAATCAAACGCTTTTTATATAACAGTCCTATGGTTTGCTTATACTGTTTTTTGCTCATTTTCAATGCTTCGTAAATATCTTCAGGAGATGATTTATCTCCTAAGCTCAACACCCCACCGTTTCTTTCTACTGCTTTCATTACTCTGTCTGCCATAGGGTTGATGAAGTTTCTATACCCTGATTCACTAAGGCGTACATCGATTTTGTTATCTTCTCTAATTCTATGAATAAAACCTTCTTTTTTCTGTCCTACTTTTAGCTGTTCTCTAATGTCGGATTTGAAAATCAAGCCCAAATGTTGGTTATTGATAATACAAACTCGTCCTAAATCGGTGTGGCGAGCTATCAACAAATCAACTTTTTCGGCTTCTTCGACAGATAATTCTTCATTAGAAAGAAAGTTATCATACTTGGCGGAACCGTAAAGTCTATCTGTTTCGTAATCATATAACATAATAATAATGTGCTGCGAACCTTCTTGGATTTTCATGTCTTGTTCATTGAAAGGAACGAACAAATCTTTCGATAGTCCCATATCCATAAACGAACCTTTATTGGTTGTAGAACGACAGCTTAGCAATGCAAATTGATGGATACATAACTTAGGAGTAAGCGTTGTACTTATCGGTCTGCCTTCATTATCTTTATATACAAAAACATTAATTAAGTCTCCAATCTTTAGGTTTTCATTACCATATTTCAACGGTAATAAAACGTCTTCGTCTTCACTTCCCAAATACCAACCAAAATCAGTGGCTCTCAGTATTTCTAATTCGTTAAACTCTCCTATATTTAGCATTATATCTAATTTTATTTTTATTAATTCTCTACTTAATCTATTCTTTGGGCACTGCATTTTCAAAATACAACGAAGTTGAAGGAAAGGCAAATGAAACATTTTGCTGTTGAGCAATTTTCATTATTTCTAAAATCAATTCTTGCTTTCCTTTGAGTTCGTCTGCCCAGTCAGGCACATCAAAAAATACATACACCAAAATATCAATAGACGAAGCACTCATTCCATTTACATAAATATGATAACTTTCATTATGACAAGATGGGTGTTTTTTTACCATTTCTCGAAGCGATTCTACAAACTGTTCAATCTTGTCGGGAGGGGTGTTATAAGTCACTCCTACATTCATCTTGAAACGTCTATATAATCGCAATCCAAAGTTGTTGATGACTGCATCCGCCACTTTTCCATTAGGAATATAAACTAAAGAATTGGCAAATGTTCGTATTCTTGTCGATCGAAAGCCCACTTCTTCTACGGTACCATCCACCCCTTCTACCTGAATCCAATCTCCAATTTGGAAAGGTTTGTCTATAAAAATAGTTGCAGAGCCAAATAAGTTTTTAATCGTATCCTGAGCTGCTAATGCAATGGCTAAAGAGCCTATCGAAATACCCGCAATAAGTGCCGTAACATTGATTTCTAAAATGGATAAAATTTCAATAATCCCCAAAGCTGCCACAAAAAACTGGGTCGTTCGTTGAACAATGGGAACCAACTGGTCATCCATTTTGCTTTTTGTTTTACCCGTCAACATCACAAAATAGGTCATTCCTATCTTTATTAAGACAAAGCCTCCTAAAATGAAAAAACTTATAATTAGGATTGAAAAACATTTGTGCAAGAAGTTAGAGAACTCAACTTTTAACTGTAAAGCTGGTAATAAAAACCTTATCAAAAGTACCATTATAATCAGTGAAATAATTCTTGCCAATTCACTCAAATGGTCACTTTCTATTCTTTTAAACAACCAACTTTTGATATTAGATGCCAGTAGTAATAGAAAACGATTGATTATAAAAAATACAATACCCGTAATGAGTAATAAAATGGCAAAAGAAATGGCTGTTTTTGTTAATCTATCTAAATGACTAAGCCCTATTTCTGAAAGTAATTTATTAAAGCTTCTGACAGGCCAACTGTATATTTGAGCATACCAAATGGGTGTTTTATGAACTGTTTCTGACGAATAATACCATTTACCTCCCAGCTTGGACATCGAATAACCTGGTAATTCCTTCGGAAAAGGTTCATAATGATGTTGAAGCGTAAGACTGTCTTTGTAATCGCCTTGCATGGGCATACTTCCAACAGGAACATAAATCCCCTTGGCATCTAATACGGCTTTGAGTTGAATAGCGAGTTTCTCAGCCTCTTTCCTGTCTTCAATATCAAATACGATAGCAGATTTGGCAGGTTCGTAAGTGTCAGGTTGCAAAAAATACAAGTGAATATGAGCAACATTATCGGGGTTGCTTTGATTGGTTGCAGGAGCTTCTGATTGGTTAGTGTGTTGAACCGATTGACATGCGAAAAAAAAGGGTAAAAATAAAAGCCAGTACAAAGATTTCATAAAACGAGGTATTTTCGATATCAAATAAAAGTAAAAAGTCTCAAAACAACATGTAAATATCACATTTATTCTGAGACTTTTAAGGTTATAAACTTAATATTAATAAACCTATTTTCTATTGCTATTTTGAGCCATAAAGTTTGCCATTCCTTTATTAGTACTCAACTGGTGCATCATTTTTTTCATTTGATTAAACTGTTTAATAAACATATTAATATCATGAATACTTTGACCGCAACCTCTTGCTATTCTTTTCTTTCTACTCATATTCAAAAGAGCAGGGTTGGCACGTTCTTGTTTTGTCATTGAATAAATGATAGCTTCTACTTTTCCGAAAGACTTATCATCTATATCAATATTTTTAGTCATTTTGCTCATCCCTGGAATCATACCAATCAAACTTTTGATATCACCCATTTTTTTGATTTGGTTCAATTGGCTCAAGAAATCATTAAAATCAAATTTATTCTTTTTGATTTTCTTTTCAATTCTTTTTGCCTCTTTTTCATCATATTGTTCTTGAGCTTTTTCAACCAAAGAAACAATATCTCCCATTCCTAAAATACGTTGAGCCATACGCTCTGGATGGAAAACATCTAAAGTCTCCATCTTCTCCCCCATCGAAATAAATTTGATTGGTTTTCCGACAACGTATTTTACAGATAAAGCGGCACCACCACGTGTATCACCATCTAATTTAGTCAATACAACACCGTCATAATTGATTTTTTCATTAAATGCTTTAGCTGTATTAACGGCATCTTGTCCTGTCATTGAATCCACGACAAATAGCGTTTCCGTAGGATTGATAGCATTTTTAACCGCCTCAATCTCGTTCATCATTTCTTCATCAACTGCCAAACGACCTGCAGTATCGACAATAACGACATCGTGGTCATGCTGTTTTGCATAGGCAATTGCTTGTTGAGAAATATCAACAGGATTTTTATTTTCAATATCTTTAAAAACAGGTACTCCAATTTGTTCCCCAAGAACGGTAATTTGGTCAATGGCAGCAGGTCTGTAAACATCACAGGCTACCAATAATGGACGCATTCTTTTTTTAGTTTTCAGGAAATTCGCAAGTTTACCAGAAAAAGTAGTCTTACCCGAACCTTGTAGTCCACTGATTAAAACTATACCAGGGTTTCCTTTTAGGTTAGCACCTACCGATTGTCCACCCATGAGTTCAGTCATCTCATCTTGAACAATTTTCACCATCAATTCGCCAGGCTTTACGGCTTTCAAAACATTATGCTTACCTAAAGCATCTTTTTTGACTTTGTCTGTAAATTCTTTGGCAATTTTATAGTTCACATCAGCGGCAACCAAAGCTCTTCTGATTTCTTTTACAGAAGTCGCAATATTAATTTCTGTTAATTTGGCTTGACCTGCTATCGACTTAAAGGCTAAGTCTAGTTTATCTTGTAAATTATCAAACATGGATTGTCATTTTTTCGCAAAGATATAACTATCTTTTGATTAAGGGAACTGAAAATGTTGTCTTTTCTCTAATTTGAAAGGTTTATTCTATATAAAGTTTCGTTTTAGGGTAAATTAGGCAACGAATTTCATGTTAAAGAAATAGTATTTTTACACTTTATTCAACTTTTGATCTATTTATTTCTACTTCCTTTTTATTAACCCACATAAAATATTCGGCTACAAAAGAAAATATATCATAAAAGGTTACTAATTATTGTAAAATTGGAATACATATTGCTGTCAATATAAAATATTGTTTATAACAATAAATCTCTTACTCCTAAGTAATTACTACTCATACACAATCTCAAAAAACAACATTCTTTAATTAACGAAAAATTAAGCATCGTTAAGAATATTTCAAATTAATGAACTATTCTTTTAATAAAAGTATTTTTGAACTAATAATTTATAAAACCAAAATTCTAATTTTAAACATGAAAAGATTATTAACCTTATTTTTTGCTATTTTTTGTCTAGCTAACATTGCTCAATCTCAAAACGTAGTTCAGTTAGCGGCCTACAATTCTAAAGTTTCGAATGGCTACTTTTCGCAATTCTCTGACGTAAAGTATTACACTGACTACCAAGGATTCATTCATTATTATGTAGAAAAAACAGAAAGCCAATCTCTCGAAGATTTACTTGCTCAAGCACAGTCAAATGGCTATCCGAAAGCATATATTTTAGATTTGAGTCAATTACAAGCTTGCAATACTTGTTGTGGATCTGGCAAAATAGATAGAGGCGTTATTAGAGATATACCTAAACGAGTATATTCAGAGCCTGTTGTTTCTAACTGTAACGTTCCTAGCTTCAGCCTAAACGGAGAAGAAGATATGGAAATCATTAGATATGTAATCGAAAAAAATCCTAGTGCAACGGTAATGATGATTGAATGTCCTAAAAACGAAAAATTAAATTGCTATTTGGGTGTAAGAGGAATTCAGGCTTGTGGAATTGGTTATTATAGTCGTGCCGACCTGAAAAAAGAAATAGGTTGTGCTGCTAATTGTGGAACAGTTTATCTAAAAAGTGCTGACGGAGAAATCTTAGATGTTCGTAAAACTTTTATGGATATCGTAAAATCATAATTTATATATCTCTATAAAAAGTAAAACCCCGAACTTCTAATTAGAAATTCGGGGTTTTACTTTTTATCACTTTTTAAAACCTTATAGTGATAGTTTTTTTACCGCTTCATGAATAACTTTATCATTATCTGCCGCAATTTTCCAATAACTCTCTTTGTTAGAAAATCTCATATATACTTCGTTTACAAAATATTCTTTTCTCTTAGATTCATAAAAAGATAATTTTGAAGAATTATATTTCGATTGATTCTTATAATTTTTGAATTGTTCGTCTGCAAAAGAACCGATGGAATCTTTACCTATCTGCATTGGATTATTTAGATACAGATTAAAACAGTATTTTACCATTTCTTTTTGTTGTTCAAAAACCAAACTATCCGAATCAAGATCAAACTCCTCTTGTTCAACAATAACATCAGGTTCAATTCCTCCTCCTCCGTTTACTTCTCTTCCTTTTGATGTTGTATAGACCGTAGAATCTGCTTCAAAACTATCTCCCTTATCATAATCTTTTTGGATACATCTACCCGAAGGGGTAAAGTATTTTGCAGTAGTAAGACGTAATCCACCACCATCTTTAAGTTTAAATTGGGTCTGCACCAACCCTTTACCAAAGGAAGTTTGTCCCAAAATCGTTCCTCTATCCAAATCTTGTACTGCTCCTGCAAGTACTTCACTCGCTGAAGCTGATAATTCATCAATTAAAACTGCTATTTTACCTATTTCAAAAAAGTTATTGCCCGTAGTTTTAAATTCATTCTTTGGAGATTTTTCACCTTCAGTATAAACGATAAGTAAATCTTTTTCTGCAAATAACTGATTAATCACTTTCACTGCTTGGTTCAAATATCCTCCAGAATTTCCTCTCAAGTCAATCACTAAATCTTTCATTTCGTGCTGACGAATTAGCTCCTCCACTTTATCTATAAATTCTTCAAATGTAGACTTATTAAACTCATCTATTTTTATGTAACCAATTCCATCCGCTAGCATAAAGTGTCTCGAAATAGCTTCATCCGCAATTGTTACTCTCTTTACTTTTACTTCTATCGTATCATTAGAACTTAGTTTTAGAATAGATAATGCAATTTCAGTACCTGGTTGACCAAAAACCATTTGTCTTACCTTATTAGCAGGCATTCCAATAATAGATACAGAATCTACCCCAATTATAGCATCACCAATTGCTACATCTTTTTGCATTAACTCGCTTTGTTCTAATATTTTACTTACAAAAAAAGTGTCATTGATAGAAACAGTATTAATTCCTATTCCGCCATATTCTCCCGCTAAATCCAACGATTCAAAAGAAAGTTCGTCCTTGCTCAAATAGATGGAAAAAGGGTCTAGTTGCTGAATTATACTCCTAATCGCCGATTCCGAAAGGGTCGATTTGTCAATGGGTACAAAATATTTTGAATCAATATATCGTAAAACTTCCTCAACAGGTTGGTTACCAATAAATAAATCTTCTTGGCTCACATTTGCAAGTTCACCTATAGAAATATTTGGAGTAGGAGTCAATTTTGTCTTTTTTCCTATGGCGAAGCCTAAAAGCAATAAAAAAGCTCCAAGTATTGGGATAAATTTCAATTTATTATCTGTATTCATCTATGATAAAATATTTTCAAAATCAAAGGTAGATTGCCTAAATACTGAATGAATTTGCAAAAATAGAATATTTCAACCAATCAAAATGAATTAATCAACATATTTGAATTTTATTACATATTGATTATTATGAAATTTGAGTATTAATCGTAAATTCGCCTTAAAACATACGAGCAAGTAAAACGTAGTATTAATGATATATTTGTTTGGCTTGTATTTAAAAATAAAAACCAATATGCTTAAAAGAACAGTATTTTTTTTGTTTTTAGTATTATCATCGCTAACTGTTGTTGCTCAAGCAGGAATTAAAGTTGGTTATGTCGCTAATTTCCATAGTAACCATCAATTAAATTCGCTTTTAACAGCATTTAACACTCAAGATAAAGATTTAGATAGCGAGTTTAAGCCTTATTCTTTTTCGAATGGAATGATTGTAGGAGCTAGAATAGACTTTTCGCCAATATTTATAAATGTTGATTGGTCTCCCTCTTTCCATACTAATAAGTCGATTATAAACGAAGCGGACAACACCACCACAACTCGATCATTATCTACTAACAATCAGATCTTTAGCACAGGCTTAGAATATTCAGAAAGCTGGTATAGTATAGGTGTAAATTATAATTTTTCGAGATTAAAAATTAGCCAAAAAGTAGATTCTGGCTCAAGGTCAGAATTATTGAAAGATAATGTCTTTTCCATTACACCTTTTATTAGTCTCAATTTTTTAAACGGCGATCGGGTATCTGCTATGCTTAAACCATTTGTTGAAATTCCTTTGGGAAAAAGGTATGGTTTAGATAGGTTGGCGGATGAATTAGATATCACTAATCCGACAGGGCAAAAAAGAAAACCTAGCTTTGGAATATCTTTTATTGTCCTTAATTAATTTTTTTAACCATTTATTTAAAATGATAAACAGTGACAAATAATAATATTCAATGGTTAGAAATACCTTGTATAGATATAGAAAGAGCAAAAAAATTCTACGAAACAGTGTTCAACCTTAATTTTCAAGCTATTGATGTTCCTGACGAAAGTAAAATGTACATGTTTGGGACAGCTGGCGAGGAAGGTTCATGCGGTGCTTTGGTTGAAGCAGAAGGATATAATCCGAGTACCGACGGAATAGTAATCTATTTTAATACTAAAGAAATTAATACAGAATTAGAAAATTTAAAATCTATAGGAGGTGAAATTATCATACCAAAAACAGATATTGGTGAATTTGGTTTTTTCGCTCAAATAATAGATTCTGAAGGAAATAAAATTGGATTACACTCAAAAGAATAATATTGAGTGAAATTTTAATATTTTTTTGCAAAAAAAGCCGTATCTTAGTGCTTTATTATTTTTTCATCTACGAAAAGAGGTTAGAATTTCTAAAAAATCTAATTTTTAATACGTAATTTTGGAACTATATTAAATTTTTAATCGTTTTTAATACTTGGTAGGGATATTATACTGATATCTCGCCTTTTTTACAATTTATATTTTTTTTAAAATGAGTAACGGTACAGTTAAATTTTTCAACGACAGCAAAGGATATGGTTTCATAACTCCAGACGATGGGAGTAAAGACATATTTGTTCACATTAAAGGATTAAACGGAATTTCTATCGCAGAAGGAGACGCAGTTTCTTACGACGTAGAAGAAGGTCGCAAAGGATTGAATGCAGTTAATGTCAGCTTGGCATAATACGATATTTAATACGAAAGAATTTAAGGCTCTTCAATTTAGGTTGAAGAGCCTTTTTTAGTTTCGGGACTTATTGAATTTACATATTCAGTCTTTTATTATAAATTTTCAATAGAAAAAATTCAATTTTGCCGTTCAATTTAGTAGGTTTATATTAGAGTAAAAATTAACGATACCATTAATTTTAGAACCATTCTTTATATGAAACCATCTAACTTATACTGTTTTATTATTGTCGTTTTTGTTTTAATTATTGGTTGCAACCCGTCTAACAAAAATGTAAAAGATGGTCCTACTGCTTTTGAAAACAATCAATTTGCTTATGCTATACCTTTATTAAAAAAAGAATTTAATAAAGAAAAGGATAAAAAAATAAAAGCAAAAAAAGCAATCCAGATTGCTACTGCATATCAAAAAAGCAACCAATTTTCTGCTTCTGTAGAATGGATAAAAAAAGCACATCAAATAGATAGAAAACCCGAATATTTAGAACAATATATCCAAGCTCTAATTCGTACTAACCAAAACCAAGAAGCTCTAAAACAGTGCGATGAACTTCGAGATGCAATAGGAAATATGTCTGTCCGTAGAATAGTGAATCAAATTCAAATGATTCAAAGATGGGATACCTTACAACATTTGTCGGGTTTTGAAATAAATAATTATAACCAAATTAATACTCCATTTACAGAATACGCAAATTATTTTGATGGTGACATTATTTACTTTACTAGCGATAGAGACGAAAAAAAAGGAGCTGTCTATAAATGGACAGGACAACACTATATGGATATATATCAATATTCGTCAAACCTGAAACAAACCAAATCATTCGATCTAGTAAACACCCCTAGTAATGAGGGGCACATCGTTTATAATAAAGATAATACGAAAGCAATCTTCGTAAAATGTGCTAGTGAAGACAAGAAAGCAGATCAATTTTGTAGATTATTTATGATTACTAAGTATGATAACCAATGGTCTGAACCTGAAGAGTTACCTTTTCAATCAGGTAAGATTAACTACACAATGCCTTGCTTCGGAAACGACGATGGTTCCAAATTATTTTTTGTTTCTGATGACAAAGATGGTTGGGGCGGCTTAGATATTTATCAAATAGAAAAAAATGGAAGTATCTGGGGAGAACCCAAAGTTTTACCTAGAAGTATTAATTCTGATGGAAATGAAGGCTTTCCTTTTGTAGATAAAGACACTTTATATTTTAGTTCGGATAGTAGAGTTGGAATGGGTGGTTACGATATTTATCAATCTTATCTATCGAATGGAAAATGGAGACCTGCTCAAAACTTAAAAGCTCCTCTAAATTCGACTTCAGATGACTTCGGTTATGTTATTAATTTCAAAGAATCTACCACAAAGCCTTATCTACAAAAAGGATATTTTAGTTCTAATCGTGAAGGAGGTCAAGGCTTGGATGATATTTATCAATTTTCGAGAACTCCAGCCCTTCCAGACCCTGAGATAAAAAAACCTACTCCAACAGATATTTCTGAACCTGAAGTAAGTGAAGGAAAAATTCTATTGTCTATCCAGACGCTCAGTGGCGATAAAAAAAATAAAGTAGGACTCAATACGTTATCTATTGTCAATATATTTGTTAACGACGTTTTATATGATAAAACTGATGAAAATGGGATATTAGTAATTGAAGTTCAACAGGATGAAACCTTGAATATACGTGCTGAAAAAAACGGTTTTCTCAATGATATCAATACTTTTAGTAGTGAAAATATAGCCTTAACCTCAAAGGATTTAAACTTTAATTTAGATTTGATTTTAACGCCAATTAAAACAAATGAAGAAATCGTTTTAGAAAGCATTTACTATGATTATAACAAATGGAATATTAGGGATGATGCCGCTCAATCATTAGATGAATTAGCTGTTTTATTAAACCAAAATCCCACTATCAAAATACAATTAAACTCACATACTGATTGTAGAGGAAAAACACAGTTTAACGAAAAATTATCTCAAAAAAGAGCTGAATCCGCAGTTAGTTATTTAATAAACAAAGGTATTCTACCAAACCGTTTATTAGCCAAAGGTTATGGAAAGTCCAACCCCATCGAATACTGCGAATGTAACAGTTGTACTGACGAACAGCATCAAAGAAATCGAAGAACCGCTTTTGAAATTTTATCATACTAAACGCTGTATTTATGTACATTTCAGAAATAGAATTCGGTAGCCCAAATTTTGATTGCGCAATTCAATTAAGACATTTAGTTTTGAGAGAACCGTTAAACATGGTCTTTCATACTATTGATATTGCCAAAGAAGCTAGTGAACTACATTTTGCGCTGTTTAATCAATATGATGTCATAATTGCTTGTTTATCTGTTAGAATATTGACGAATACACTAGCAAAAGTAAGGCAAGTAGCCGTTGCTCCCCACCTTCAAGGAAAAGGTTTAGGTAAAAAACTAGGTATTGGTGTAGAAAAAATATTAAAATCTAAAGGTTTTGATACCATTGAACTCCATGCAAGAAGTAATGCCATTCCATTCTATGAAAAATTGAGCTATAAGTCTGTGGGAAATATGTTTGAAGAAGTTGGTATCAAACATATTAAAATGCTCAAAAAGTTATAAAACCTGATATTTCACTAAAATAAACGCGACTAATAAAATGCTCAGCAATACATGTAGGTAGATAAAAGATATTTGATTAACCTTAATTCTTTCTTTTTTGTAAATCAAATAAAAAATCGCAATTTTCTCAAACAAAAATGCAATAATAGTAGCTATGGCTACCCCCTCTAATCCCCACCAATTTATAAAGAGAACGCTTAGTAATAAATTCAATAAAAACTCTATAATGCTAATCTTAAAAACTTGTTTTTCGTAGCCCAAACCTAAGGCAAATACCTGAGGAAAAAGAGTTCTGCTGATGGTTAACAAAGCAAAAATATCTACCAAAACTATTGCATCCTTAAATAAATTGCCGAACAAAAAAGTAAACCAAACATTAGAGGTAGAAATAGATACAAATGAAATTGAAAACAATAATAATAGAATCCATATGGACTTCTTTCTAAATGTAGCGTAAAAACTACTATTCGCTTCGACAAAAGGAATTTTACTATTGCTAAATGAACTAGACAAAATAGAAAGTAATGGAATTTCCCTTGCTCCGTACCTAAAAATTGCAAAAAAAGCAATCTCGTCAAGATACCAAATCTTCACTAACGTTTGGTCAATTAATTGAGTAGCCGTCGCAAAAAAACTATAGCCTAAAAAAGAAAATATGCCTACTGAATAAAATTGTAAAGCTCTTATTTTGATAAAATTCAAAAACCACAATATTCTTATAACCGTTACTCCGCCCCAGAATACAAAAATATATTGCCAATCTATTGAAATAAATAACAATCCGATACCCGCCAAAATTAGAATGGAGTAATACATTAGGGCTTGGGTAATTTGAACTTTAATTTCTTTGTTTTTCAACAAAATAGGTTCAATTCCACTACTAAGTAATAATGTAGAAGAATACAAAATAAATCCATTACTAAGCAGCCAGTCGGGTTTGAGATAAGACAAGCTCATTAAAAGGATAGCAAGGAAAAAGGATACAAAAAATAGGTTTGAAAAAAGATGCGTTGGAGAAAGTTCTTCTTTCGATAAAAAATGCTGAATCGTACCGTTGACGATAAAACTGGTTGCTGATACTCCTAATAAAAATAAAAATTCAATCTTCCCTATCGTCCCCAAATCCAAATCCAACCTAACCCACAGCAGAGCCAGAAGAATAAAAAAAATAGACCTAAACACTATCGCCAATTGATACGAAATAGCTGGGGATATAGACCGATAAAAATAGTTCAGCATCTATTCATAGGTCAACTCTTCATCATAATACTTTATTTTCATTCCTTCCGTTACTGCCATTTCTAAAAATGAGTTATAAATTTCAGGGTCGGTCATTTTAGCATTAAAATCCAGTGTATTTTCTTTAAAATATTTCTCAACAATAAATGAAACAGGCAACCCTAAAACCCTAGAAATAGCCGTATGGTTTTTAGAGCTTTTCGAAGTTAGCACAACACTTTTTTTCAGAAACTTACCGTCCTGCATATAATGAACCGCTGCATATATGATAGATTTGTCGTATTTATTATCTTCTGGTTTCCATTTTTCGCTAATAGCTTTTTGCAAAATCTGAGCAGGAGTAGCATTCGAAATCCGAATTTGCTTTCGAGAAAACAAATCTAAATATTCGATTTTTTTCATTATTTCTCCTTCAATCGGTTCATTCAAATAAGCAGCAACTCTTTCACGTGTCGAAGTTCCTGGAAAATCCCTCACCAAGGACTCTACAAATTCTTGATAAGTTAGGTGTTCCGAATTGAAAATAGGATAACTATTGTCTGTTAATCCTAACTTGATAAGTGCATTCCACGCTTTACAAAACCCAATATTTCTTAATGTCCCTCGAATATAAGTGTCTATGCCCTCCAACGAATGTAGTTTTTCCATAAAGAAAGAGCCTCGAGAAGGAATGGCTTCGAAAAACCCTAATTTAGGAATTTCTACAACACGTGGTTTTTCATAAATTCTATTATAGGGTAAATATCTATATTTTCCACCTTCAAAGAACTGTGCAGTACCCTGATTAGCTGTTATCATTCCCATCGGATTCCAAGTGATACTATAATTCCATGGATTCGATTTAGGTGCTGTTAAGCCGCCTCCACTCATATAATTATGCACAGACTTCACTACTCCACCGTTATTTCTAACTTCGTCTAACAGTTTAGAAACTAAGAAAATCTCAATTCCTGGCTTAATAACTCGTTCATATATGAAAAACACATCCATACTCGGAATTCTTCTTGAATACCCAAACATATCGTAGCTCAAAGTAGAAGGAGCAACAAGCTTTTTCTTCATATTGACACACTCAGACGCCAAAAGAACATGCATTCTAGGAGGTAAGAAAGAAACCACTAAATCGGCCTTGGATAGTGTTTCTCTTCTGTCATTTACATTGGTTACATCCAACCAGTTTGCACGAGCGTGGTTACTAGTACCAATATAAGCCATTGCTTTTTCAGGGTTTTTGTCAGTAATTGTTATAAACCACCCAAATTTTGGAGCAATACTTAAAATTTTAGAAACAAATGCAGAACTACTCCTACCCGCACCGATAATATATAAATTACGCATTAAAGGATGTCTTGAAATTGAATAAATATAATATACTGAGCTGTGAAATTAGTAAACATAAAATGTTATAAGAAATAAATTCCCATTTTTCTTAAAAAGGGTCACTAAAATCTGGGTTTGTTAGAACACTTCTGTCGTTAAGCGTTTTTAAAAATGCAATTAAATCTTCTTTATCTTGATTCGTCATTTCTAGTGGAACCAATAACGGATTTTTCACATTTGAATCTTCTCCCCCTTTATTATAATGGTCAATCACTTGTTCTATCGTCTGAAAACGTCCATCATGCATATAGGGTGCCGTTAATAATATATTGCGAAGCGTCGGAGCTTTAAATTTTCCATTATCAACCTCGAAACCAGTTACCCCTCCTCTACCTAAGTCTTCAAAATCTAAAAAATTCAATGCAGAAGTTAGTCCATTATCTAAAAACTGATTAGAGGTAAATGTTGGGTCAGTATGGCAATGTCCACACTCTAAGTCAATGACTCCTGGAGAAACATCAAAAAATTTATCAAAGCCTCTTGCTTCTTGCTCATTAAAAAAGACAAGCCCCATTTTCAAGCTATCGTAGCGAGTATTTTTGCTGATAATAGTCGATTGAAAACTAGCTAAAGCATCAACAACCATATCTTGCGAAATATCGGTACATTTTTCTATCCCAAAAGCTTTTCGAAAATCAAGAGGATAGTTTTCATCTAATGCCAACCGCTGCTCTATTTCGCCCCAATCTCCATGCAATTCTATGGGATTATCTACGGGTAAACTCGCTTGTTCTTTTAAGGTTTCAGCCTCTCCTGCCCATTGAAACCCATTGTTAAAAAAAATTAAATTTACCAAAGACATACTTCCTCTCGGGGTAGATTCTCCATCAATTCCTATACTTTTCGCACGTCCATCTGTAAAAGATAATGATTGAATATGACAAGTAGAGCAGCTAATGGTACTATCTCTACTCAAAATAGGGTCATAAAATAATTTTCTCCCTAAACTTACTTTTTCATTTGTTATGCTCTCCAAAATTTCGTTAGAAACATTCGGAAAATGATTCGGAATTTCTAAATCAAATGGTGTTGGGTTAAATTGTATAGAAGATAAATCACACAAATCGACCATAGGTTCGCAGGATTCATCATCTTTTTTACAACAAATGATTATAAAAAGTAACCCAAGAAAGAGATAAATAAAATTTATTTTCTTAAAAAAAGGGTTCATATTAAGCTTATTTTACAGAAAATGAACGCTGATACAAATCACTAACCATTAACATACTTGATAGGCTTTCGGCTGTATGAAGCTGATCTACTTCCAGCGGATTTACAGAATCTTCACTAAGAAGTAAGGTTTCTAAATCCAACGTAATGTCTATTGTAGCATCTTCATCTTGAGAAATTTCAATATCAATTGGTAAATTCACAATTCTTAAAGCATCATTAGAACCTGTATGCCAAACAAATAATTTGTCAAAATTATCATCTCCTTGAGTATCTAAACGGCCTTCGGTAGTTGAAAAAATGTAACTTTCCCATGCATTCCAATATAAATCTGAATTGCCTGCGGGATGAGTTGCTGCAAAATCGGAGGGTGCTTGAGCATTAAAATCGCTATTCACTCCAAAACTAAATTTAATCCCCGTATAGTTCCCAACAGGAATTTGGTCATTATTTATAGTTACGCCTTGTTCTGCTAAAGCCAGCGTTTTATTATTTGAAAAATCTATATGATTCAAATCAAAAATATCTGTAACGTTGGCACCATTGTTTGTTGTTAAAGAAAAATCGGATATAAAAAATCCTAATTTAGAAAAACGTAAATTATTTCCATTCAAAACCCCTATAGTTTCTTCCAAGACAATGCTTTTGTCGCCCATTTTTGCGTAAAAATTAATACTCAAAGAAGATTTTTCTGTTATTTCTGTTTTTTCATCATCTTTGCAAGCCGTAAATATTACAGTACATAACAAAAATACGAGTAGCTTATTCATAATTAAGTAAAATTAGATTGTGATAATAAATTTCATTCTATGTCTAAAGACATTACTAAATTTGACTGAATTAAATTGTTTAATACATTATTATTAACAGATTCAGGGTCTAATCCGTTCAAAATATCCAAATAATTAATCCTCAAATTTAAAGAAACGTCATTTCTAATTTCTAAATCTATCGGGTTTGTAAACTCAAAAGTTAAGGTTTCTTGAAGTGTTCCGGCTATACTCACAGTATCTGTGATATCCGCCGTATCTGTCGTTACTGCAAAATAATAATCATTCCAAGTTTGATTATCCATATCGAATAATTCGTCTTGATTACTGAATTGTGCATCTGAAGAAGTAAGAAATTCTGGGTCAACTTTTTTCTGAACATCTGAGAACCCTACATCAAAAAGTAATTTATCGTAGCTAGTTATATTACGAGTAAACATTCCCAAATCTTCAGAAAACGAATTATTATCGACTACTACAAAGTCGGTTCTTAAAGACAAATTTTCTTCATTTTCTAACGAAGTTAA
Source organism: uncultured Saprospiraceae bacterium (assembly GCA_937922815.1). Lineage (GTDB taxonomy): Bacteria > Bacteroidota > Bacteroidia > Chitinophagales > Saprospiraceae > CALAJP01. The sequence goes on along the minus strand of CALAJP010000150.1, from coordinate 27,081 downwards.
ATTTATATTTTCATTAACCGTCAAGGTGTCGTTTCCACTTACCAACCTAAAGTTTGTTAACGCAAAAACAGCACTAACCAAGTAAAAAGGTTTAGCATTCGAAGAAAGTACTAAATCTTTTCGGAATTGAGTTTCGGAGTTTGCCGTTTGCTTATAATCGTAATTCAAAACAAAAGAAGGATACTCACAACAACAATTAACGTCGGCTTCAAAGTCAAAACTGGTAGCTTCTATATCCAAGCACCCTTCTACATTTTCATGACAAGAAGAAGCCATAAAAAGTATTGCAAATAAGTAGTAAAAATTATTTTTTACGTCTTTTAACTTCGGCATCAAATTCTTTTTTTACAATTTTCTTTACTTGATAAGAGAATTCTTTCTCTAACAACCAATTTAAATAGTTTCTATCCTTAAATAAGGTTTGTCCAACTAATTGACCATTATACTTACCAAAATTAAAAACGATATTTCCGTCATTATCGTATTTCAGTCGTTGAGTAGGGTCAATCTGATTGGTGTCATTTGTAAATTGATGTAAACTTTTAGCATCGGGACGAATAGGAGATTCTAATATTTCTCCACTTTTTTCTTCAAAATCGACTCCCTGATATTTTTCCAACTGTCCATTCAATACAGCAATGGTAGCTTTTACATCTGCCATAGCATCATGAGCATTGACCAAAGGTGTATTCGTATAAAATTTCATAGCCGCAGATAATGTACGGGGTTCCATTTTATAAAAAATACGTTGGGCATCAATTAACGAACGGTTTTTAATTTCAAAATCTAAACCTATTCTTCCGAATTCTTCTATTAAAATGGGAATATCTAAACGATTCATTGCGTAGCCCCCTAGATCTGAATCTCCTATAAAATCAAATATTTTTTGACCAACTTGAGCAAAAGTAGGTTTGTTTTTTAGGTCTTCGGGTCTAATAGAGACAACACTTAATGCTTCTTCTCCGATAGGAATTCCAGGGTTGATAAGTTGATTAAACTCCTCTTGACTACCATCTTCGTTATATTTAATCATGGCTATTTGGATAATTCTATCTCGAATTACGTGTAAGCCTGTCGATTCAATATCAAAAAAAACAATACTTTTTTTTAAATCTATTTTCATAATATTCAATTCTAATTTAAATCTTCAAAATACGCCTTCATTCCTGTAGAATAAGTTTCTTCAAACTCTCCTTTTTCATTAGAGTGGATAAAGTACGCTTCGATTCGAGGAAGTTTTTCCACTATTTCTAATGATTCTTTTACTCCTAATACCATAAATGCCGTTGCATAAGCATCTGCTTCAGCACAATTAGGGCTTGTGACCGTAGCACTCAAAACATCAGATACTATATGTTTTCCTGTTTTGGGCGAAATCGTATGTACTATTTTTTTGCCATCTTTTATTTTAAAATTTCTATAGTTTCCTGAGGTCGCCATCGCTACATCAGATAAATTAATAAAACTATAAATATCATCTACGCTAGCAGATTCTTCAGGTGTATTAATTCCTAATCTCCATTTTTTCCTACTAGGGCTAAATCCTTTTAAACGAGTCTCCCCTCCTATTTCTACCAAATAATCATGAATACCATTCCTCTCAAGGAATTTGGAAACGACGTCAACACCATATCCTTTTGCCAAAGCACTAAAGTCGAGTTTAAAATCAGGGGAATGTTTTAATAATTGAACACTATCTGCTGACAGTTCTTTGAACTGCAACTTGTCGTAACCAACAACTTTAACCAAGTCATTAATATTTTTTCCATTTTTTTCTTTAGGTCCAAACCCCCAGTATTGAACCAAAGGATAGACACTGGGATCAAATGCTCCCTTTGTGTTTTTAAAAATGGTATCCGCCAAAATAAGGTTTTGATAAAAAAAGGATTTTTTACTTACAGTTATTCCTTTTTCGCTCGAATTAAAAGTAGAAATAGTAGAACTATCAATATAAGTGGATAATTCGAGATTAAACTCTTCTAAAAGAGAATCTATTGCTTTTTTTAATAGAACTTCCTTAGGGTTGGCATGCAAAATATGGTAAGTTGTTCCCATGGTCTTACCTCCAAATTTTGAATATGGAGGTAAATCATGCTCTTTAATATTTGGCTTTTTTGAGTTATCATTTTTGCAGGCAAAAAGCAAAAGAATAAAGCAAAACAGTAGCGAATTTGTTTTCATTTAATAGTTTGTTGTACGCTGGAATATTTACTCCAATTATATTTTTTTATCTCCTAATTTTTCACTTGCTCCGTGCAAAGTTACGGGCTTACTTTTTCTAAATTTCATATTTAAATATTCTACTAATAATGAAAAAGCAATTGTAAAATAAAGGTATCCTTTCGGAATGGCAGCAACTTCACTACCTGCTACTTCCAAGTGAGACATATGTGCACCTTCTGTAATTAGCATAAAACCTATTAAAATCAAAAAGGACAATCCTAATAATTGGATAGTTGGGTGTTTATTCACAAAGTCAGCTACAGGATTGGCAAAGAGTAACAAAATTAGAACCGTCAAAATAACCGCAATAATCATAATAACCAATTCTCCTTCGGGGCCATTAGCTCCTTTCAGACCTGATGTCATTCCTACCGCCGTTAGAATAGAATCGAAACTAAATACAACATTAATTACCGAAATTTGTACAATAGCATCTACGAAAGTGGACTTTTTAGGAGAGCCTTCCTCTTCGTCTTGCCCTTCTAATTTGTGATGAATTTCAGTAACTGCTTTGTATAATAAGAATATTCCTCCTGCAATGAGTATCAAGCTTTGTCCTGAAAAAGCACCATGCACTCCTGGAATATTAATAGAGAACCAAGGGTCTTTCATTGCTATAACCCAGCTTATCCCGAAGAGCATAAGTATTCTTAAACCTCCTGCTAACATCACACCGATATTGGTTGCTTTTTTTCTTTCTTCGACAGGTAGTTTACCAGAAACTAGAGATATGAATATTATATTATCTACTCCCAAAACAATTTCTAAGAACAATAAGGTAAGTAGTGAAACCCAAATTGTTGGTTCCGTAAAGTCTGGCATAGCCATCAAAGGTAAAAGATTCATTTTAACGCTTAATTTGAATGAATCACAATTTTACAAAATATTACATTAAAAACAATACAATATTAAGTATCATTAATAGTCTAAATGACTTTAGTCTTAAAGTTTCAAGGCCATGCTTTGTTCAGATAAGTTTTTATTTTCTACTTTATAAGGAACAAAAATAATAAACCTAGCTCCTATATATTTATTATTCTCTGCGACTATAGTAGCATTGTACCTATCTAATATGTTTTTAATAATTGTTAATCCTAAACCAGACCCCTTTGCAACGCCCTGTGGGTACATACGCATAAATGGATTAAATATTTGAGTCAATTTGTCTTCTGCTATCCCTATTCCATTATCTTTTACGATTAACTTAACCCCATCACTTTGTTCTTCAAACGAAATATTAATCACAGGTGAACGATCAGGTGGACAATATTTTATAGCATTTTTAATTAAATTTTGAAATATACTTACAAAATCACTTTGATTGTGCTTGATTTCAGGTAGCTTTTTTTCAGATATAATTTCAAAATTATATTTACGTAAATTAATTTTTGCTAAGTCTAGTGCATCTTCAAGTGTTTTGTTTTCTTTATGTATCTTAATTTGGTGAGATTTAGAATAATTTAGGAAATCTCCAATCAGGTTTTTTAAATACTTCAAACTGCCATAAGTAGCCGTAATCACCTCCTCTTTTTCGTCTTTAGAGAGGACATTTCCAACCAATAACTTAACGGTGTTCTCTAAGCTTCTCAACGGTTCTTCAAAATCATGTGCTATGGTATGTGAGAACTGCTGCAATATGTTATTCTTAAGATTAATTTCTTGGTTCGATTTAACCAAACCTGTATTTAGAACTCTTAATTTTTTCTGTACTTTGATATGATAAGAATAAAATGCTACTAGAACTAAACATATAACTACCAACAATATCGTAGCATACATTATTATTTTAATTCTCTTATTTAGTCCTTCATTCTTATCAATAGAGACTTGTAATTCTTCTTGTTTTTCGTTGTATTTATTAATTTGGCTACTAATCAACGTTATATCATAAGCCTTGATTTTTTTGTTATTATCAATCATTTCTTCATTGATACGTCTCAAAGTTTCCAACTCTTTATTTACATTCCCTAATTCTTTATATTTATTTAAAATAAGTTCAGTCAATCCAATATTAGAAGAAAAATTAAACGAAGTCAAAGTTGTTTCAATCGAATTTAAAATACGCTCCCATTTTTCTCGGGGCAATAAATTAACATTTGAATGTAAAATAGCCCTAAAGCACTTATCTTGAAGATACTGCCTAACACCATAAGGGTAACCACTATTTACGACCTCTTCATTTAATGCTAAAAGGTTATAAATACTTTGAACCTCCCCAATGCTAATTTTATGATATTCGTCCATTATTTGAATATCCATCTCTACTAACGGTTCTATTTTTGACTTATATTTATCTAAAAAACGCTTTCTTTCAAGAGGGTACACTGGCGAATCAACAACCAACAACATCTTAAATCGATATACAAACCAATAATTCGTCAACAATGTCTTATCGACGGTATTTTCAGGTTCATATTTTACGATAATTTTATTGGTAAAAGATTTAACCTTTTCTATATTTTTTATTTCATGGTATGAAAATAATAAGTATGCTGCTGATAATAACACAGATGTTGTATCATTTTGAACCTCAGCAGTATGAAAAGCTTCATTAGCATAATACAATGTCTTATCTCTTAAATTAAGAAAGGAATAACAAAAAGCAATGTCTAAAAAAGCATTCACTTTATATTCCGTATTCTCCATATTTTTAGTATGCATAATCGTAAAATCAGGAATACCTTTATATTCTTTTTTCTTACGAAATAACCTTCTAAGGATACGTTTGCCAAGTTGAAAAACCAAGGCTGTGTCATTATTAATCAAGGCTTGATCATATGCCTTTAAATTAATCGAGAGTAGGGAATCTAAGTTATTCTGATAAAAATTATCTATTTCTTGATTCGAAGTACAACTTACATCAAAACATTTTAAATATTTTTCATTGTACTCATCAAAAGTAATTTTCTGGGAGTAAAGCAAGTTGCTTATTGCCAACAACAAAAATGAAATTAAAAATACTTTTTCTTTATATTTTAAAAAAGTCATTCTACTATTTTAATGATTGATTTTAATTAATCTTAGATCCTTTAAGAAAAAAACAAGCGTTACTCATAAGGCTCAATATGCCGTCACAAGCAAAACATTCAGATCTACCTTACTTTATACAAAATTCAATCCATTTTGTAGAGATTATATTTTTCATGTGTCTCCTACAAATTATATTTTTATTTCAATATGTATATAAATCTCATTATCAAAATTTTAACTCAATAAAAAGAATGGAAATAATATATAATTTATTAGTATAATTTAATTAAGCATTACACTGAAGTTAGCACCAAAATGGTACCTGACGATTATATTAAACTAACGGGTAAAGTGCTTGGTTTTTCGGAATAAAACCGATGTAATGTGATTGATATATTACGTTAAAAATGTAGCTACTTTTTGAGTTTTAATTGGAGAGGCGAAAATAGTACGTGGCAGATTTATGATAAAGGTAGCCCCCACACCATCATTATTTTTAGCGACTATATGAGCGTCATATTTATCTAAGGTGTTTCTAACAATAGAAAGTCCCAAACCAGATCCTTTTACTGTTCCTTTTGGTTGTAATCTAGTGAAAGGAGAAAAAATAGTAGAAAGCTTGTCTTCGGGGATACCAAATCCATTATCAATTAATAATAATTGTACCCAATTTTCAGTATAAGAAAACTTTATTTTAATAATAGGTTTACGAGTATTTGGGCAATATTTAATGGAGTTTTTAATCAAGTTTTGCAATACACTTACAAAATCATTTTGGTTATGTATCATTTCGGGTACACTTTCAGGAATTTCGACATCAAAATCAAATTCTCTTAAATTGATAAGAGCTAGTTCAATAGCATTTGTAAGAGGCAACATAGCCTTTCTCGATTGCAAATGAGAAGATTGAGAGAATGTTAAGAAATCTGCAATTAGGTTATTTAAAAAACCTATACTTTTGAAAGAAGCATCAATCATTTCTTCAGAATCCTTCTTAGTTAAAACACCAGACTTGATAAACGTTAGTGTATTTTTTAAACTCCGAATAGGTTCCGCAAAATCGTGAGCAATAGTGTGCGAGAATTGTTCTAAAACACTATTCTTATGGTCAATACTCTTACTTTTTAAAACTAGGTTTTGATTCAGATTGGATAGTTTCTTTTCAACTTCCAAATAGTAACGATAAAAGTAAAATAGTACTAAGCAAATAATTAGTAATAAAACGGTACTGAATATTGTCCACTTTACTTTTTTATTCAAATAATAATTTTCCAAAGCCGTTGTTTTTAGCTTTACCTTAAGTTCATTTAATGCTTGAGTTTGTTCTACCGTTATAGATATTAGAGAACTTGTCCTATCTAAATTGTTTTCTTCATGTATATTATTTAATTCTTTACTCAAACGATAAGCTATTTCAGGATTATACAATCTTTCATGCTTAGCAATTAACGACTTAAAATGTTCTGTTTTTGAGAAATAGTCAAACTCTCGGATGTCGGCTAAAAATTGAGGCAATAATTCATCCCATTTTTGCTTAGAAATATATGGCAATTCATTCTCTAATAAGACTAAATAAAACTTTGTTTTTAAGTATTTTTTAATATGCCACGAGAACTTATCATCTTCAACAGCTAAAATAATTTTATTAAGATCCTGTATTGATACTTTCTGTTTTTTTGCTATTTTATTATTGAGATCTAAAATTGCTATTTCTGTTATCGCAAATAGGGGTAATAACGAATAAAATGGTTGGTTTTTCAATTTTTTCAATTCATCATCAAAATTTTCCGTTCCTACGTTTTTTACTAGGTTAAACCTATAAATAAACCAATAACTATCAATATAATTTAAAGGGCTTTGAGCTGTAGGGATGTATTGTTGATAATCAAATGCTAAAATTTCTTCTATTTTCTCATTATTTTCGATATCTGAATAAGTAAAAAGCAAATACGATAATGATTTTAAAATCATTATCGTATCATTAGTATTTTGGGCTATCCGGTAGGCTTCTTGAGTATAAAAAACATCTTTCTCTCTAATATTAAAATGGTCATAACAGTAAGATATATTTAAATATAATTGACTTTCATACTTAGTACCTTTCATTAATTCGATATGAACATTAATGAAATTTTCAAGATCTATAATAGTGCCTTTTTCAATTAAGAAACGGACTGTTATTCTTTTTCCTATTTCATATATATAATCAATATTTTTATTTTTAACAGCCTTGTGATATGCATCTAAATTAACTGACAGTGCTACGTCAGTACTATTTTTATAAAATTGATTTATGGCTATATTTGACTGGCAAGAATCACTAAAACAATAAAGATACTTATCCTTATATTCATCAATATCAATAGCAAACATGGTTGTATTGGCCATAAACAACAGGACAAATGCACATATAAAATCAACCTTAAGTGTTAAGTATTTCATAGTAAAATTTGATTAAATGTAAATATAGACTGTCGCCCAAATTCACTATGCAACCACTGTTGCCAGCTCATTTACTTTAAGTGTACATTCAAGAGCAATAGGAAAAGAAATATCTATTGATTTGCTTTCGTTATCTAAATTAATACTCCCATCATATTTTTCTACAATTTTATTCAAAATCATTAAATTCAAACTGCTCTTGTCTCCTAGTTCTTGATTTTCAATAGTATTTTCTAAATAGTCTTCATCTTCACTTGGAGTATTATCTCTTAATGAAATAACCATTGAGTCTTCTACCAATATCGTATCTATTACAATTTTCTTTTTGCCTGTGTTTTGACTCATTACAAACGACAAGTATTGCTGAAAAAGAGTTACAAAATCTGATTTATCAAATTTAAAGTTTGGCAAACTATTTAGTACTTCGATTTCAAATAATTCCTCATCAAAACTGTTCAATGCTTCATCAAAAGCAGTTCCTATTGGCTGAAAAGCGTCAAGGCTCTCCTCTGCTTCTGAATCCAAAAAATAGGAATAATCCGCAATTTGATTTTTAAGATTCATTATACTTGCAATATTATCTTGCACAATACCATTTTGTTCTTCTTCTCCCAAGATGTCATTATTTAGCACTATTATATTTTCTTCAATTTTTTTCAGAGAAGTAAGAAAGCTGTTACTTATTTTTTCATAAAACAACTTGATGGTTGTATCTTTTACATGGATTTCAATATCCTTCTGTTTGATTTTAGTTTTTAACCTTTTATTTTTTACAATTATTCCCCGATATACATACAAAAAGAAGAGTATGCTAACGGCTGACACAAATAAAAAGCCCAATATTGTAGTACAAAAAGTATTAAACTGATTATCCATTTGGTTTATTAAATCTTTTTCGATTGCATTAAATTTCGACTCTTCAATTCTATCAATGGCCTCTAACACTCCTAGGTGATTATACTCTTTGTTTGTGAATAACGGTTCAGGGTTAGCTTGTATGTGAGAATTGAAAATATTCCTAATTTTCTCTGAATCGTTTAAATAAGTAAAAATTTCAACCAAATCATGCTCTAAAACACTCTTGATATAGTTAGGGTATTCAGGTAGATTAGAAAAACACGAAGAACTAATTCGTTGAAGGAAAGGCTTAGAGAACGTAGCTATATCTTGATGAAAGAAAGTCAAATAAAATTCTTTTAGTAACCTTTTCTGCTCACGTTTATCAGATATAGCAAGGATTCTTTGAAAAATCAATTCTAATTCAGATTCACTCAAAAATGGCTTATTTGAATATCTGCTTTTAATATCAAGAAGTGCAAGTTCAATTTCAACGTTTTCGGGTATTTTTCCATTCATTCTATCCCTAAACATTAAAATAGATTCGTCTACACTTCCTTTCTTAGCTTTATTTTTAACGTAAAATTTATATATTTTCCAGTAGTTTTCTATTTCATTTTTCGTCTCAAAAGTATTTTTAAGACTTAACTGAGGTAGTATTTCGGTATATAAAATATTCAACTTAAAGTTATCGCCATTGATATAACACATTTCTAGCAACTCTTGATTTACTTTGTGTAATAAAGCTAAATCTCCTGACTTTCTTGCAACACTATTTGCGGTTTCAAGGACACTCACACCCTTTTGAAATTCTTTGAACTGATCAAACTTTTCAGCCAACTCCAAAAATACTTGAATCTTTACTTTCGCATCTAAATCATTCCTAGACAATAGATGTTTGATGTGGAAATTAGAAAATTTTTCTAACGGTTCGAATTCATTTAATTTTGGTAGATAAAAATTAATTAAATTGTTTCCGATTAAAAATGTTTTTTGAGGCTCGTTATTTCTTAATGCTTCGGCATACGCATCTAAGTTCACTTGAATAATAGCGTCTAACTTGTCAAAAATAAAGTTACAGTTATCATCAATAGTCAATAATTTATTCTGGTCTGAATACAAGTAATCGTTCTTGTATTCTTCCATTGAAATGCCAGTGATGTTTGACAACAAATTTACTAACAATACCGATACTAAAAGATACTTTTTCATACAGAGACTAAATTATTGGACTAACGAATAATTCAATTTAATGAGAGAATATATCACTCTCATTTCTTTAAACAATACCAACCTTATTTTTATATGGACAATTTGACTAGGTGTGTTTTTAGAAAATCATGAATTTGGAAGAAATCAAATTCTTCATTCATGTTATTTCCTAATATGGAAACGTCAAATTTCTTGCCAAAATGAACAAAAAGACAATGCAATTACAAATTAATCGTAATCGACTAATAGATATTACTACAAATGTATTCATGCGGATTAAAAATGTTCTTTTTACTTCACGTTTTATCAAGTACTCATATTAACACCTATGTGTATTAAATTTCGCACTTTGCTTGATTAAAGTAAAAATACCTGTTTTTTCTCTCATACAGTCTCATTCGTAATTATGTATAATTACCAATAAAGTAAATTTTTCAGCAATTTCGTCCAAGTATTATGAGAGTCTATTTTTATATTCTTCGTAGCCAAAGCTTTTAAAAAGTTCGAATTTTTCCTCCGTATTTATCATGCCAATAGAAGGGTGTTTTACTCCATTAAAAAATGTAGTTTTGACCATTGTGTAATGCATCATATCCATAAAACGCAATCGATCCCCCACCGTAAGTGCGTTGTTGAAACTATATTCAAAATAAAAATCTCCTGCCAAGCAACTCGTTCCTCCTAGTCGGTATTTATATTTTCCGTTTTCGTTGGCTTCCAAAACTTTGGGTCGATACGGCATTTCCAAAGTGTCGGGCATATGAGCAGTGAATGAAACATCTAAAATAGCAGTAGCAATATTGTGATTTTCGACAATATCCAAAACAGTAGCTTCTAAATGACCACAATCCCAACCAAATGCGGAACCTGGTTCTAAATATACATCTACATCATATTTAGACTTAATGGTTTTAATGATTTGGACAAGTTTGTTCAAATCATAGTCCTTTCTAGTCATTAAATGTCCCCCACCAAAATTCATCCATTTCAATTTAGAGAGTAATCCACCTAAATTAGACTCTACCTTTTCGATTGTTTTTTGTAAGTCAATGGCATTGCTTTCACATAAGTTATGAAAATGTAAGCCTTCTACCCCTTCGGGAAGTTCTTTCAACTTGGACATATCTACTCCTAATCTAGACCCTGGCGTACAAGGGTCATACAAAGGTGTTGTTACTACAGAATATTCAGGATTTACTCTCAACCCTATCGATATTTTCGAAGGGTGATGAAGCACTTTTTCTTTATATCTTTCTAGCTGAGAAAGAGAATTGAATGTAATGTGGCTAGAACAAGCTAGAATTTCATCAATTTCAGTTGGAGAATAAACGGGTGAATAGGTATGAGCTTTGGCATTAAAACAATCTGTCGTCAACATTGCTTCATTCAAAGAACTGGCTGTCGCTGTTTTAATCCCATATTCTTTAATTATTGGAAATACCTTCCACATCGAAAAGCCTTTCAACGCCAAAATAATAGAGGCTCCAGACTGTTCTTGAACCTGTTGAATCTTAGATAAGTTTTGTCTAAATTGTTTTTCATTTAGTACATAACAAGGAGAAGGTATTTGCATGGTTGTCGTTAATTGTTAAAAATTAAAGTTCTAAATCAATATTACTTTCTTCATTCCAAGGTAACCCTCTTTCGGCTAATTCATTCAAAAATGGGTCGGGGTTGAATTCTTCTACGTTAAAGACTCCTTCTCCTGACCATTCGCCCGTTAAAATCATTTTGGCACCTATCATAGCAGGAACACCTGTGGTATAGGAAACACCTTGCGTACCTGTTTCTTCATAAGCTTTCTGATGAGAGCAATTGTTCCAAATATAGTAAGTCTTTTCTTCCCCGTCTTTGATTCCTTTTATTCGACAGCCAATAGAGGTATGACCAGAATAATTTTCGCCAAGTTCTCCAGGGTTAGGCAACACCTCTTTTAAAAATTCTAATGGAATAACAGGAACACCTTTATACATTACAGGGTCAATGCGAGACATTCCAATATTCTCAATTACTCTTAGATGTGTTAAATACTCTTGACCAAAAGTCATCCAAAACCTTGCTCTTTTGAGCGTTGGATAATTTTTAACCAATGATTCTAATTCTTCGTGATATATTAAATAGGAATCTCTAGCACCTATATTAGGGTAGTTTAATACCTTTTTTATTTCTTGCGGCTCTGTTTCTATCCATTCACCATTTTCATAATATTTACCTTTCTGAGTTATTTCTCGGATATTAATTTCGGGATTGAAATTAGTCGCAAAGGCTTTTCCGTGATCGCCTGCATTACAATCTACAATATCTAAATAATGTATTTCATCAAAGTGGTGTTTAGCGGCTCTGGCAGTAAAAATAGAAGTCACCCCAGGGTCAAAACCACAACCCAACAAAGCTAACAACCCTGCTTTTTTAAATTTTTCTTGATAAGCCCACTGCCATTTATATTCAAATTTAGCTTCTTCTTTAGGTTCGTAATTGGCAGTGTCCATATAATGAACCCCTGCTTCTAAACAAGCATCCATTATGGTCAAATCTTGGTAGGGCAAAGCTAAATGTACCACCAATTTAGGCTGAAACGATTTGATTAAGGTAACCAACGCAGGTACATCTTCAGCATCAATGGCAGCCGTTTCTATATCTACATCATACTTTTGTTTAATATCACGAGCAATAGTATCACATTTAGATTTCGTTCTACTTGCTATCATTATTGAAGAAAATATATCAGGTTGTTGAGCACATTTGAATGCAGCAACTCTTGCGACTCCTCCTGCACCGATTATCAATACTTTAGACATACAGAAAATATTATTGGTTAGTAAAATTTAGATTGGTATCAAAAAAGCATAAATTAAAAGAAAAATTTAGAATTAAATTCATTCAAAGCTCAAAAAAAATCAATTCCTCCAAATATTTTTTAATTACTAAAACAAAAATGATAAAAATAGTTAATTTTATGGTTGAATAATTTTACTCCTTATTTTATCTCTTGTAATCAAAAAAATAAAGATGTCTAAAGACTTATCAAACCTATTCTCATTTTCTGAAGACCTAAAAAACAGCAAATTCGCAAAAATATTGTTAGAAGCAATCGCTAAAAGCGACCAAGCAGGTTTTGATTACTTAGAATTCAAACAAGCCGTTCAATCCCTGTCCCAAATGGATATGGATAAAACCACACAATTCAAGTCGGCTTTTGCAATGGCAAAAACAATGGGCGTTTCTCCTAACGATTTAGTTTCTAGTGCCAGGCACTATATGAATGTGCTGAACGAAGAACGTACTAAATTTAGTAGTGCTGTTGAAAAACAAATGCAGAAACAAGTAGTTATAAAACAACACCAACTACAAGAAATAACGACTAATGTCGAGAATAAGCTACAAGAAATCGAAAAACTAAAGGCTGAAGTAACCCAAATGAAGCAAAAAGCTGTTACTATAAGTGACGAACTAAAAAATGCTTCTAACAAAATAACAGAAACTAAAGAATCATTTAATAGTACATTACAGGTTATTCTCGATGAAATCGAAATCGACCAAAATTTGATTAAACAATCTCTATAAATGGCAATCAATCCAAAAAATAAAAAATCCTTTTGGCAAAGACCCGAAGGCATTACAGGTTCTATTTTTCTTATTGCATTAGTATTGGGCGGTGGTGCTTTATTAGTAGGGCTTATTCCTATTATTACGAATCTATTAGGAAATGTTATCTTTTTAGCTTCAATGCTTATGGTATTAGGGGCGATACTTTACATGGTTTTTGACCCAAAAACTAGAAATTTAGTTTCTTATTTGTATAAATCTGCAATGAGGTGGATTACTAGCTTTTTTGTAAATATCGACCCTATTGGTATTTTGAAAAACTATGTAGAAGAACTGGAAGGGAATATAGCCAAAATGAATCGTCAAATTGCTCAATTGCGTGGGCAAATGCATAAACTAAAGGAGACTATCCATAATAATAATAAGTCTATAGAACAAGATTTGTCATTGGCTGCAAAAGCAAAAGAAAGTCAGAAAAAAAAGGTAATGATTCTAAAAACTCGTAAAGCGGGAAGACTGAAAGAATCGAATACTCGACTAGAAAGTCTCTATAAAAAAATGGAGGTAACCTACAGAGTGCTTACCAAAATGGGCGAAAATTCTGAAATTCTGAAAGAAGATATCAAAGACCAAGTAATGGTCAAAGAACAGGAACGTAAAGCCATTCATGCCTCTAGCGGAGCTATGAAGTCGGCAATGAGCGTAATCAGTGGAGACCCTGACCAACGAGCAATGTTTGATAATGCCATGGAAGCAGTTGCCGAAGATGTAGCAAACAAAGTAGGTGAAATGGAAAAATACATGGAGGTATCTTCCAATTTTATGAATTCTGTTGATTTAAAGAATGGAATTTTTGAAGACAAAGGCCTACAAATGCTTGAAGAGTGGGAGCAAAAATCCACTAAAATGATATTAGGTGATGCAGATGAAGGAATGTTGGATTTAAATTCAAAACCCAAAAGAGAAGCTCCTAGCCCTATTCAAAATTCGAATGAATCGAAAGAGTCAGGCAATAAATATGATGATTTTTTTTAGAATGTAATTCGATTTATTAAAAAAGGATGGCTCTTTCTTTAACTTATGTTGAACAGAGGCTATAACAATTCAATCAATTTAAATACTTTTTGATTTGAAAAAGCATTTCTTTCGGAGGAATACTACCTCTTTTGTTTTTTCTCAAAACATTAATTAAATCATAAACGAGAATAGGACTCAACCCCATATTCATACCTTCAGAAATCAATGCTGATTCTTCATTTTCGTTGATAACGCCATCTACTCTGGCCAAAAACATAAGATAATACATAATAGACATGCGTTCTCTTTCGCCTTTAGGCATTATTAGATGTTCATTTTCGTCAGCCTCTCTAATTTCTTGAAGTTCTGATTCATCAAAACCAAAAGTCCCAGCTACATGACTAATGTAAGCTACTTCTTTTGGTTTCATAGGTCGAACAGCATTGCTAAATCGGTATAATTTTGCGATGATTGTTCTTTTTTCGTGTGTTGTGTAAGATTCGTTTATCATAGTCTAAATTTTCGTTTCATATTCAGAACAAAAATTGAATCGAAAAAGTGCCATAACTAAACAGAAATACCCGATTAGGAGTAGCTTATAAAATGAATTTCGTAAACATTATTTCTCTTACAATATGCCTTTCATATTTATAAAATACTGTTTTACAGAGAAGCTATAAATAAAAATTCTCTTGAAATAAGGTCTCCAAATTAAATTAATTAATTTGAAAATTCTTACATCAAGAGAATTTTAAATATATGATTTTTATAATCTCTATATTCATTAAATTCATTAGAACAGAAAATACTGTCTTTACATCCAATCCAAGCCTTTAATCATAAAAGTTAATAAAGGTGGTAATGTAAGCCAAAACCATTCATTAAAAAATATGAGCATGAATATAAAAGCTACTAGACATACAAAAAATCCTATCCAATAAATTCCACGAGAGTTCTTTGATTCTGACATGTTACTATGTTGTTTTAAATTTATGATGCCACAAAAATATAATATTTGAGTTAAAATAGTCTTTCTGACCCAAAAAAAATGAAAATAATTCCAGACTTTTAGTCGTGATTCCTATCATCACCAAACATTTAATCTATTTAAAATAACTTTTTTGTAATACTAATACGTATTTTTGCAAATTATAAGTGGACGAAACCAGTCGTCTCAACTTGTAATAACAATTATTGTTCCATTCAATAACTTCATATTAAGCTACTATGGCAAATGAAATAAAAGTTGGTATACTTGCAATTGCTGCAATTATTATATTTATTCTCGGTTTTAAATTTTTATCAGGCAGTAATGTACTCTCAGACGTTACTGTAGTTCAGGCTGAATACCAAAATGTCGCTCTGCTTAGCAAATCTACTCCTGTTATCAAAAACGGTTTTCAAATCGGTGTAGTCAGAGATATAGAGCTAAAAGAAAATAACCCTGGAATAATTGTAGTTACTTTTGAAATTGATGGAGATATCAAATTCCCTAAATCTGCTATTTTTGAAATTACACCAAACGGAATGATGGGTGACAAAGTAGTTAATTTGCTGTACGATTCTATTTGTACTGCAGACTGTGCCAATGATGGTGATATTTTACCTGGTAGTACCAAAAGTTTAATATCGTCAATGATTGGAGAACCCGACGACATAAAAAAGTATGCATCGGTTATGAAAAACGAATTGGGACAAACTTGGAACCAAATAGATAAAGAACTCTCAAACCCTCAATCCGAAAATGCACTTGCCCAAACCATTATGAAACTACAACAAGTAGCCCATAATTTGAGTATAATGACTATTCAAATGAATAAAACTTTAGCTCAAACTGCTCCAGGTTTGGCAGGAACGATGAATAACTTTGAAAAGATTTCAGCCAATATTAATGCTAATAATCAAGCCATTACGCAGTTAATTAATAATGCTGCAACCTTGACAGAACAGATGAAAGGTGGTGATCTTCAAAAAACACTTGACAATACCAACTCGACCTTATCTAAAAGTGGCGAAACAATGGACGAACTCAAAAAAACGCTCAAAGGTACGCAAGAGTCTTTGGCTAAAATGAATGGTTTGTTAGGTAACGTTGAACAAGGTGAAGGAAATATAGGCAAATTGGCTACTGACGAAAAGTTATATGATAATGTGACGGAACTATCCAAAAACCTATCTTTATTAATGCAAGATTTAAGGCTGAACCCCAAAAGGTATATCAATGTGTCTGTTTTTGGAAAAAAACAAATCGACTTTACATTACCCAAAGATGATCCAGCTTATCAGCAAATGGACAAATAATAACTTACTTCAAAATTACTTGCGTAGCTCCTACTCCATATTTTGGATGAGGTTTATTGTTGAAAGATTTCACAAACATATCGCCTTCTAGCCGATTGTGAATATTTTTTTTCAATACGCCATCCCCTACGCCATGAATTACATAAAAACTTTCGATTCCTAACTGAATGGCTTTGTAGTAATAATCTTCAAAAGCATTTAACTGAATCTTTAAGTATTCCGATTTTGGAGTTCCTCGATAGGTTCCTGGAATTACTTTTTCTATATGTAAATCAATTTCTCTATCGAAATCAGCATAAGCCCAAACATCAACTTTCTTGACATAATTGGTTGCCCTTTTTTCTGACTTTGTAGAATCGTTAATTTTACTTTGAGTATAAGATTTCAATGATTCTTGATTAGATACAGGCGTTTTTAGAGACTTAAACCAATCCATTTTATAAACTGGAGTTTGAAATTCTAAAAATGATTGCTTCGGCTTGGTTAGTAACTTTGCTTTGAACCTGATAGACTCTTCAGTCTCATTGATATTCTCTCCCGACAACGTAGCTTCCCAAAACAAACCCGACAATTTGCCAGCTTCGTAGAAAAAATTACTGTCAATTTCGGTTAAAAAGACTAGATAAAAAGGATTAACGATATTAGAAATCGATTTTTCGGGTCTATTTGTAGTACTCACCTTCAGGTCAAACACTAATTTTTTGTTAGTATCATTCATCAGATATACAGAAAAACTCCCTCCGTCCAAGGGCAGTAGAATAATACTGATTCCTGTACCAGCATTATCAAATAATTTTATTTTCTGTTCGACATAGCTATTTTGAAAAGAGGACGAACTGGTTTTGGTCGTTTCTGTAACGAATGCATCACCTGACACCGTAAAAATATCCGAATCTCCTATTAAATGGACATAATAAAAGCCTTCTGAAAATTTACTAATTACTACAACGTCGCCTGTATGACGTAATATTTGTTTAGTTCCTGCAGGAAAAAGCATAAAAAAAGTTTAAAAATTAAATATTAAAATTTATTATATATATCAACATTTCTATCGCAAAAATAATCATAAGTTAAAAATATTAGCATAATAAATAATTTATATACACTTGTTAATCAACAGATAACTATTTAATTGATTATAATTTGAGTAATACAACCTTTCTGTTTTTATGTATTAGTTAAGGAAAAAATACAATCTTTAACTGTCACATTCTAATTAAAAAATAATTGCATTTACATATCTATTTTTTTATATTATATTCACTTTGTATGTTATAATTAAATTAATTTTTCTTAAAAAAAGAATTTCTTCAAAAAGATTTAAAATTAATAGACAAAACTGGTGCTAATTTCTACTAACTATGTAGTTATATTACACTCAAAGTTAGTAAACCAATTTATCGTTAATGTCCAAGCACTAATCTCAACTGAAACTACTACATCTATTTGCCGTATAAAAGTAGATATTATTTATAATTCACTTATTTTCAATTTATTGTATACTGAGAATGAAAATATAAGAATAAGTATTCTTTCGTTCAGTCTTAAATCAATGTATATAAATTATATTGAAATGTAAATGTCCTAAACAACAAAGTTAACAGATTTAGAATTCTAATTTTCATATATGCCTATTAGAAATTCGATTGTTAATATTAAAATTAGGGGAACTATTCAAAAAAAGTGTAAAATAATAGCAAAATTAAGATAGAGTTCATAAATTGGCACGTATTTTGAATATCTAAAATTGCAACTAATTTATAAACGTTTTTAGAAGTCACAAATTAAGTTCGATACAGATAATGATTCAGCATAATTTCGACTTCTCCCCCTTAGTTTAAAAAAATAGTTGTTATTGTTTGAACCTCATTTTCAACCTTTGTAGATATGTTAAAACAGAATTTAAGTCAAAAACTGCTTCAGAAGCTTTCGCCCCAGCAAATTCAATTGATGAAGCTTCTTCAGATTCCTACGGCGACTCTTGATCAAAGAATCAAAGAAGAATTAGAAGCAAATCCCGCACTCGATGAAGGAGAAACCGAAGAGGTATCTGAATTTGGGAATGAAGAAAATACGGATGAAAACGGCGAAGAGATAGAACCTGCTGACGACTTCGAATTAGATGACTATATCAATGAATATATCGAAGATGACCCTTCTTCTTACAAATTGAGTTCATCAAATTATACAGAGGAAGATGAAGAAAAAGCTGCCCCCATTACTGTTGAAAAAAGTTATTATGACCATTTAGAGAGTCAATTGGGTATGCTCAAATTACCTACAGAAAAAGATGAAACATTAGCACTTCAGTTGATAGGAAGCATCGATCAAGATGGTTATCTGAGAAGAGATTTAGAATCTATTCTTGATGATTTAGCTTTTTCGCAAAATATATTTGCAAGCGTTGAAGAGTTAGAGAAAATATTAAAATTGATTCAGCGGTTTGATCCTCCTGGTACTGGTGCCAGAGATTTAAGAGAATGTTTGTTGATTCAGCTAAACCTTAAAAAGGAAAATAATGATTATGACCAAGAAGATGCAGAAGCTTTAGAGCATGCTATCATCTTAATCAGAGATTATTTTGAGGAATTTTCGAAGAAGCATTATCAAAAGTTCTACTCGTACATGAGTATCAGTACAGAAGAATTGAAAGATGCCATAAATATTATTTTAAAGCTAAACCCCAAGCCTGCTAGTGGTTATTCTAGCAATACCAAAAGGGAAACTTTGTATGTTGTTCCCGATTTTATACTGCATAACAAAGACGGAGAATTGGAATTGAGTTTGAATTCGAAAAATGCTCCCGATTTACGTATCAACGATAGGTATGTAAATATGCTTAAGAATTTCAATAATAACAAAAAAGCAAAAAAGAATACTCGTGTTGACAAAGAGGCTGTCATGTTTATTAAACAAAAAATAGATTCTGCTAAATGGTTTGTTGATGCTATTAAGCAACGTCAGGAAACGATGCGTAAAACGATGGACTCTATTCTTTATTATCAATACGAATACTTGTTGACTGGAGACCAGAAAAAAATGCGTCCCATGATTCTGAAAGATATAGCAGATATTACAGGGCTTGATATTTCTACCGTTTCTAGGGTTGCAAATAGCAAGTTTGTTCAAACAGAATTTGGTACCAAAAGATTAAAAGATTTCTTTTCGGAATCATTACAAACTAGTGATGGAGAAGAAGTTTCTACACTGGAAGTAAAAAAGATTCTTACTGAAATTATTCAGGGTGAAAATAAGAAAAAACCATATTCTGACGAGAAATTAAAAACTATGCTTATTGAAAAAAATTACAAAATAGCAAGGCGTACCGTAGCCAAATATCGAGAACAGTTAAATATTCCCGTCGCTAGATTGCGTAAAGAATTATAATAAAAAAGCCTGAATCCGTAGATTCAGGCTTTTTTATTGACCTCATTTCATCGACATTCTTTTTTGAATAAAAAAACAAAATTAGGGCTGTAACTATATTTATATTCGAAAATTATAGTCCAAAGAAATCCCAAATTCAACAATAAAATGTAATTTTGCAATCTTTGCATAATCGTTTTGTAGCACTCGAATAAGTTTCCATCATTTATGAAATTTTATTTATCAACCTTTTTACTATTTGTATTTTCAATACATTCCAACGGTCAACACAAACTGGAACATGAAAAAAGAACTGTGGTTGACAGTGTTCCTGATAGGGCAGTAAGATTTATAAGTAATATACAATTTGACACCAAGGTTAAATGGTATAAAGAAATAGGATTGGATGGAATTAGTTGGGAAGCCAAGGCAAAGAAAAACAAAAAAAAATATAGTATTGAGTTTGATAAAAAAGGCAAACTAGAGGATTTGGAAATCACTGTTTTACCAAGAGATGTTCCTTCCGCTTTGAATAAAAACATCTTATTGTATTTCAAAAGTCAATACACTAACCATAAAATTGCCAAATTACAGATACAATATATAGGCTCTGATGATAACATTCTCAGGCTTATCAATAAAAACGAAAGATACGATTTGACCCAAAATTTTGAAATTATCGCTCGAATAATTAATAAGAATGAGACCTTCTCACAAGAATTATTATTCTCAGAAACTGGTCAATTGCTCTCCACTAAACTAATCATTGACCACTATAGCGACTTATTAGAGTTCTAGAAAAAAACAATTCTCTTCATTATCTATCCATTATTAAATATACCGTAAAATAATGGTCATAAAGCATTAAACACAATCCAAAACCTGACATTAATGAAATATTGTTTTTTACTTCTCTCTCTCTTTTTATCAATAGCAGCTTTGGGGCAAGGTAATACTAGTATAGGTATTCTACCGAACATCAGTTTAACTAAAAAAATAAATACGCAATGGAAAGTAAACTACTCTTATAGCAATCGAAACCTATTGCGAACAAAAAAGGGAGACAATATCGCAAATGATGAATACCAATATATACTCTCAGATAATACCCTTATTTTCAGCAAAAAAGCTAATGTCAATGGTAGTTTTGGCTTTGGTTATTTGTGGAGATTAGAAAAAGGTGAACCCGATACACACCGTAGTTTAATTCAATATAGCTTCAAACAATCCTTTGATATATTCAAATTGAATCATAGAGTTAGGGCAGATCAAACGTTTCAACAGGACAACAAAGTAACTCACCGATTTAGATATCGTATTTCAGCCTTATTTTCTATTCAGGGAGAAAAATTAGATAGTAAAGAGTTTTACGTTAAGCTCAACCACGAATACTTATCTATTTTCAAGCCCCAAGATTTTGATTTCGAAATTCGTTTGACACCACTACTCGGTTATGTCTTTAATGATAAAAATAAAATTGAGGTAGGTTTAGATTGGAGAATTAGTTCTGTTCTTGATAAACAAACAAATCAAAATTTTTGGCTAAACATAAATTCTTACCTTATCTTATAACCTAGCCCACTGAACACAAATGGGTTGTTTGGGCTAGGTTTTAAGCAGCTAATGTCAAAATTTAAAGCATTCTACTTTTCTTATTTTCCTATTCGATTCATTCTGGTTAAAGGGAAATAATTTCAATGCAATATATGCATCTGCTCCAGTAAAGCTCTTTTCACCAAAAATACTTCCCAAATCTTCTGTACCAAACGTCAATGGACCTATTTTGGTCGCCAACCCTAATCTGAATTGAGAAAATTCGTAAACACTTAAAGGTAAATAAACCCCAAACCATTTCGTTTCATAATGTGGCGTTACGCTCAGAAAAGTCCCTTTTGTTAATTTGTTACCTTCTTTTGCCAATAGAGGTTGCGAATAATGTGCCGACAAATAAACATTATTATCAAAAGCATAAGTTCCAAATAAATGAAGTGCTGCAGGCAAACCCAATTCAAATTCATCAAAAATATCCGTTGTATTATTTCCTCCGCTGGTCAATTGATCATCTAAAATATTAGCAATTTCATCAACAGAATTAACTGCTGCATAATCTTCTTGATTTAGCGTTACCGAATCGACAATAACAACCTTTCTATTGACAACATTTTTAAAAAAACTTAACCTGCCTATGTCTGTTATTGAAGCTCCTATTTTATATTTAACTTCGTCTTTAATGTCATAAGAAACATAACTAGCTGCCATATCAAACCCTAAGCCTCGACCAATAGAATTGCCCGATTCACTAGTTTTGTTAGTATAGGCAAATTCTCCTTGCGAAGGTGAAAATTTTAGGGAACGAGCATCTATTTCTTCATCAAAATCTTCGAATACAATATCAATAGGACGTAAAACATCTAGTTTATAAGCCTGAAATGGGTTCAAGTATTTCACATTTGTTCCCAGCGTCAGTTGCCCCTCTCCTAATTCGAATGACTTAGAAATATTAACCCCAAATTCATAATAAGCAGCCCCCGTAATATTGAAAGGTTCAACTGGAATATTATCCGACAAATCGCTTTGCCTGATTTCATCAAAATCATAACTCCCTTCCACATTTGTTGTACCTGCAATAGCCCGCAATCCAGTAAAAAACCCTATATTGAATGAAGGTAATTTCATTACAAATGACGGCCCTAGAATTTGATTAACGGTAACTACATAATATCTTTTTGAGGGCACATTGAATTCTATATAGTCAATCCCTGACTGCCTGGAAGCATTGTCTAAAGGAGCTAATTCGAAATTTAATTCTTCAAAATTCAATAAACTTTCGTCTTGTGCATAGAAGATACTACTTCCGAGTGGAGAAATATCCAAGTTGGAGTTTCTTAACTTTAACAAACCCATATTTTGAACATGGAATATGTTATTTTCTATAAAAGTAGAAGCCCCTATAACGGTTGCATCCCATTGATAAGGTAATACCGCTGTGGCTGTGGGGTCTTGAAGAATACCCATGCTCCCCGCTCTGAACCCCGTCTTTAGTCCTACTTGGTGTTGTGCTTGTGTTGAATAATAAAACACAGTAATACAAATAGATAGAAAAATTATTTTTTTCATCATCTCGTTTTGGTTAACAAAAATTCATTTCCCATTAAATGCTCTAAAACACCTAAATTTTGAAAATGAAACAATCAAGTCAAGAAAACGAAAGCAATCAATTAAATGTTTTGCAAATATATAAATTACTTAAAATCAATACCAACTTTTAATAAAATAATGCCAAAAAGAGAAATCCCATTGTTTTGGGAACAATGGGATTATATTTAGTCTTCGTATTGTATTGAATAATCTTTCAGTTAAAACTCATAACAATCTATCGAACTTTTTCCTCCTTTATTTTTACCAAAAGGAAATATCTTCAATGCTACATAAAAATCTGTTCCTGTCAATTCAGATTTACCTAAAATACTCATCAAGTCTTCTGTCCCCACTGTCAAAGGACCCAATTTGATAGCCGTTCCTACTCGCAAATGAGAAAATTCGTAAAACGATATGGGGACATATAACCCCAACCATTTGGATTCGTAATGAGGAGTAACTGCAAGCATAGAGCCTCTTGTCAAAGATTCTTTTCCGAATAGTGCCAGTGGTTGCGAATATTGTACCGAAGCATATAAATTTTTAGCAATAGAAGCCGTACCAAAAAGATTGAAAGTAGTTGCCAAGCCTATCGAAAAATTATCGGTTTCGGTTGTTGAATTTGTAATTTCTTGTTCCAATGTTCTTTCAAATATAGAATACACTTCATCTAAATCCTCAGCACCTTGAAAGTCCGACTCATCTATAGTTATTGAATCAACTAAATTAATAGACTGGCTAACAACACCCTTATTGGCTGTTATAGAACCAATATCCGTTAATGATGCACCTAGCCTAAAATTCAAATTTTCACCATTATAAACCGCATAACTAACACCCAAATCTGCTCCAAATCCAGAACCAATAGATTGTGTTCCTGTTCCATTTTCGTTAGTCGTATAAGAAAAAGTAGCCGAACTAGGAGCTAAACTAAAAGACCGTAAATTGGTAGTCGTATCCAGTGTCTCGTAAACCGCATCTAAGGATTCGTGCAACGAAAATGAATATGCTTGATAAGGAATAAGATATTTAAGGTTTCCACCAAAAGTCAATTCTCCAGCATTCCAATCTATAGATTTAGAAAAATTAACCCCTATTTCGTGATAAGCTGCCGCACTAATACTCATCGGTTCAAAACTAACGCTTTCATTAAGTTCATTCTCCCGAATTTCTTTTACATTCAAAGAAGTTGGAATATTGGTACTGCCCGCAATAACTCTTGACCCTGAGAAAAAACCTAGATTAAAATTAGGCAATTTCAGCACAAAAGAAGGTCCAAAGACTTGGTTTGACGAAACTGCAAAGAATTTATTACCCGCTTCTTTAAATTCTATATAACTAACTCCTTCTTCTCTTGTCGTCTCGTCTACTGGTGCTAATGCTAAGTCTGAATCCCCTAAAGAAGTTAATCCCATATCGGGGATATACATGATGTTATTTTCTAAGAATAGACTAGCCCCTACTATCGTTGCATCCCAATTGTATGGCAATACTGATGTGGCGGTAGGGTCTGTTAATATCCCTAAACTACCTGAATGCACGCCTGTTTTGAGTCCTAATTGATATTGCCCGTATACCATACCATTATACATAATGGAAATCATCAAAAATAAAAACCTATTTTTCATTTGCATTTTTTTTAGTCTATATACTTGGTTTATTACACCTTGCAAAAATGTTTTTTTCGTCTTGAAGCTTTATACCATTAAGCAGTTGGTTGGTCTTTTGTACTCAAATCTAACTTCTAAGTTTCTATAAGATAACGATTAAGAAGCTTTATATCATGTATTACTCCCAATTATAATGCCGAACTCTTTATTTGCTTCTAGCTCCTCTTCTCTCCTATTGTCATAAGCATTAGTCATTTATGTAAGTAATTGAACTGTTATAAATAAAAGACAATATTTTACAATGCTAAAATCTGATAGTTTTATTATATTACAAAAAATCATAATACATTTTTTCTAAAGCTGACATCATGACCCCAAGTTCAAAAACCCTCGCTATACTATTATACCTTCTCCGAAACCCTGAAGGCAAAACCAAACAAGAAATTTTCAAACGATTAAACCTCACCGAAAGGTCTTATAGAACCGCTAAAGAAGCCTTTGTCGAAAATGGAATACACCTCACCACAAACAAAAAACGTCAATTATTCTTATCCATCAGAGCCCATATATCAGAATTAGGTTTTCTAAAATCGTTAAGTGAAAAAGACATTAAAGTTATTGAAGATAGTATCAATATAAGTTCCAGTACCAAAGGGAAATATATTTTGCCCAAGCTAAAAAATCTTGTCAATGTGATGAATCTCGGTTTTCCGAATCTTAAAATGTCAGAACTAAAAAAGATTGATTCGCTCAAAGATGCCAAGAAAAGAAAAAAGTTGGTGCGGCTAACCAATTATAAAAGTAATTCGCCCATCATCAAGGACAGACTGGTCGAAGTTTATGATATAGATGTGGCAGCTAATACAATCCAAGCGTATGATGTCGAAAAAAAAGGAAATAGACATTTTCGTATTATTCGTGCCGAACGAGTACAAATAATAGAAGAAACAGACTGGCAATACGAAGATAAACACCGATTTGAGAAAGTGGATATTTTCAGAATAGCCAATAATGAGCAAGTCTTTGTATCTATTTCCTTTAATAATTTTGGGTACAACTTTCTTACCGAGACTTTTCCCAAGTCAAAAAATGACATATCACCCAGTTCTACCGAAGGACGCTGGACATTATCCACCCTCGTAAACAAGGATTTCAAAGGGTTAGCCAATTTTATTTTACAAAACATGGAACATGCAGAAATTGAAATACATGATAATCAAGTACTTGTAAAAAAACTACATAGCGTAATTCAAAAATTTTCGAAAGAATTAGAATCATTCTAAGCCTTTGTCGTTTTTCGACTAGGCTCAATAATAACTTTGTAATATCAAAAACAAAAGAGAAGAAACAAAAGAGTTTCTTCTCCATTGCTATAAACATAAACGTTATAAAAAATGCTTTTTAGCATTCAAATTCCCAAAAAGGGTGCAATTAAGATTGTTATCAATAAACTATAACCTACAGTTTCAATTCCTCTAGGGGCCAATTAAATATAGATAACTGTTCAATATTACTAATTATAATAAGTCATATAACACCACAAAATTAACCCAATATGATAAAAGTTTAAAAAAAATTTGAAAAACTCAAAAAATTAAAATAACTTCATGAGAGTTACCGTAAAATATAATCTACATGGATAAAATAAGTAACACTTAAAAACAACATCTTCAAATATGCGAATATTAATAAAACTTAGCCCAAATACCATAACGGTTCCCTATCACTATCAAGTAATACTGCTTAGCTTTATACACAAGTGGCTTGGACGAAATAATAGTTACCACGAAGGAATTTCTCTATATGGCTTTTCTTGGCTAAGAGGAGGCAGAAAAGGCAAAAAAGGATACGAATTCAAAAACGGCGCTTACTTATCTATTAATGCCTATAGTTTTGAATTCATACAATCTATCGCTAGTAGCCTTTTGATACAAGACGTTGAATTGGCTTGGGGAATGGAAGTATTGTCTGTAGAGATTATCAAAAATCCTACATTTAGTAATCAAGAACGCTTTATGCTTGGCAGTCCCGTTTTTATAAAAAGAAAACGAGAAAACAGAAAAGAAGATCAGTTCTATTATCCATACTACGACAAAGACGCTGCATGCATTCAGCATAATGACCACAAAAAAGATTTCATAGCCGAAAGAAACCAAATGTCTAACCTATACATGACCGAAACCCTACAACGAAAATTAGCATCTGTAGGTTTATCGACTGATATATCCGTAGCTTTTGATCCAGCATATAGAAACCCACAAATCAAAAGCACCAAAATTAAATCCAATTTCAAAGCCACCTACTGTCCTGTCATTATTACTGGCAACCCCGAATCTATCCTTTTTGCGTGGAATGTAGGTATAGGAAATAATACGGGGATGGGATTTGGTTCATTAATATAAAAATTGAAATTATGATA
>CALAJP010000149.1 GCA_937922815.1 uncultured Saprospiraceae bacterium | reverse complement strand
CGAGTGGATTCGGGCGTAGCCGAATCCGCCGTAATTGCTTTTATACTTTGTTATTTTTAGGGTTTATTGCGTGTGATTTGTTTTTGTTTTTTCGTTCTGCGTGTGATTCCGTTTTTTTAATTCTGCTTTTTTATTTATTCAGATTTCAATTCCGTTTTCAGTGTTCAATTCTAAGTTTTAAGTTCAGTTTTGTAAAATTCTGTTTTATGCACAAAAAAAATCGATACTTAAACTAGTATTTTTTTATTCCGCAAACTTGGTTTTACATTAAAAATAACGGTTAGTATATGGCAAGTAGGGCAGTAGAAAGCGAAGAACTTTCGAGTTTGCACTGAGCCAAAACGTTGTATTTTGTTTTTAATTTATTCATTCTTAAAAGTCAAATCAACGATTTGGCGGTGTTTCAAATAACCACTAAACTTTCGTAATCCACCAAACGCCCTATTTGCTATATACCATGTTGTATGCCGTATTTCTTTTCATCTTCTTTACTTAAAGATATTCTACAAAGTTTCCATTCATTGAGGTGAAAATCCCATTGATTAATGGCAACTAAGTGACTAACATTATTTTCCTTTTTTACAATTGCACTAATACCTAAATCAGATTCGATATTGACATCTATATATGAATAGGATTTAAAATTTTCTGTCGTCCCATATCGTCTAAATGAACCTTCATCATTCATTAAAGTTTTCCATTGAATATTAGGAGTTTTGTCCGTTAATAAATCATCAATATTCTTTACTTCAAGCACCTTGATTTCAAGTAACGCTCTATCATTATTGGATTCTATTATTTTTTCAGTTTGACATTTGCAAAACCTAATATCTTTCAAATCCATTTCGTTTTCGATTCCATTTAGAGCCGAGTTAGGATTTAAGTAAACTGCCCAAAAAGGGTTAATGGTGTTTAATGTCAATGCAGGAATTAGATTTACCTTGTATTTATTTCCTCTGTTTGGTTCAATTTCTAAAAGATGAAAATTTTCATTAGGTGATATCCATTCAACTTCAATAGCATTGTATTCAGAATCAGAATAAATGTATTCATGCGACTTATCACATAAATTGCATTTTAGATATATTTCTGTTTCTGTGTTCATGTTTTATGGCATACAACGTTCTCGGCTATGGTTAGTACGGGATTAAAGATAGCTAAATTTTCGTATTAGCACTTAGCCAACTCTTTTTTATTTTGTTTTATTTTTTTCATTTTAAAGCCAAATCAAAAGATTTGGCGGACTTCGTAGAAAGCACTTCATTTTGAATTAAACACTAAACTCCGTATTAACTATAGCCATTGTTGGCAATAGTTTTTTTCTTAATTTTCAACTCACTGTCATTGTCTAATGCTTCCATCAAATTTGCAATGGCATACTTTGCAGGAAAATCAGGTCTAAATACTTCAATAATAATATTGTATTCTGTATTGTCTTGGAATTGATACGTTCCAGATAAAAATTGATTGGGTGAAAACGTGCTTTTTATTTGTCGTTCCCTCCCTTCTAGTTTAATCCACAGATTCATTTCTTCAGGGCTAGAATTAAATTCTTTTATACATTCATTAATTGTTTTATCATCTATAAACAAAGGAACTATTCCATCATAGGAGTTTAAGAAGTTCTTTGGCCAGTCCCAGTTCTTCTCCACTGCATTAAAATTAGTATCCCATTTCTTTTGAATAGTTTGTATAAAGGTCTCAAAGTCTAATTCAGTACTTACTAAAATATTTATTGGTTCTTCTTGGATTTCTTCTAAGCTCTCAATAAATTTTTCAAAGGATTCAAAATGTTTGGTTTGTTGATAATGTAAAAATTCATTTCCGTAATCTATGATTATAACCACAGAAGGTGAAAGTTGTTTTTCTTTTAGTCGCCATCCATAATCAAAAAAGATTCCTCCGTGTCCGTGAAAATCAGCAAAAGTAACAAGCCTTTCTGGATAACAAAAATCAAACTGGGTATACATTTCTTTTAAGTCATCATCAGATTTCGTAAGTTTTAGATAATCTAAAAAAGTATTAATGCGATATTTTTTAAAATGAATGTTTAAAAAACTTCCGATTTCTTCACTATCTTCAATAAATGAACATCTCCTAATTCTCCCACCATTTTGTAATTGCATTAATTGTTTATACAATGACGGAAAGACTACACCTAATTCTATTTCCTTTTTTTCGATAGTCTTAATATCAAGACCTACTGATTTTTCGTCAAATCCATTTGAAGGTTGTATCCAAAAATTTTTAATTATCATTCTTGTTCAAATTATTGCCAACGGACTTGTGTATGAAACGTAGCGTATAAATAAACGCTAACTTTTCGGGTTAACACAGAGCCGAATTTTTATATTTTGTTTTTAATTTTTTCTCTTTTTAAAAGCCAAATTAAAAATTTGGCGGACTTTCTAAATATACATAAACTTTTCGGTTTAGCACATAAAAGCTATGTTTTATACACCGTGTTAGCAATAGTTTTTCCTTAAAAGTTTAATAAATCTTCCGTTTTTGTTAGTTCACTCCATCTTGCGGATAAAAATTTCGCATAAGAAATCGCACCCATTCCATAACTACCTAAACTATGTCCG
Organism: uncultured Saprospiraceae bacterium; assembly: GCA_937922815.1. Classification (GTDB taxonomy): domain Bacteria; phylum Bacteroidota; class Bacteroidia; order Chitinophagales; family Saprospiraceae; genus CALAJP01. Next base: position 1,005 of record CALAJP010000149.1, on the reverse strand, counting down.
TCATTTACTTCAATTAAGTAATGTTTTCCATTTTTATCAACACCAAAATCTAAACAAAATGATTTAGGTTGACTTGTGTATTTCCGTATCGCGTCATTTACGATTTCTAAATTTAATTGACTATCCCAATTTCCTTTATAATATCTGACGTCTATTAATTTTCCATATCTAACAAAACACCTCCATTCAGTAACAACATTAATAACTTCTGAACACCATATTTCTATATTACTATCGTAGTTCAACCCGATAAAATCTTTAAATTCATTAATAACTTTCCCTTGAAATAATTTCGTTTTAATAGGTTTAATGAAAATTCCTGTTTGTTCTTCCGTTATAATTTGATTAAGAGTAGAAGTCCATACTTTTCGGTTTAAAAATTCGCGTAACTCAGTTGGGTATTCAATTTCATCCAGTTTTTCAATTCCTAAAATATCGAGTCGTTTTCTGACCATTCCAACTCCACCAACAAATATGGCTTCTTTTTCTTTTTCCTCAACATCTTTAGCGTCAAAATATTTGAAAACCTCAAAACCTAAAGAATTAAAACCAACAGATGCTATATATGCATTTACATTATAGTAATCTCCATTTTTATCTGTCTGAATATATGCTTTCATTTAATTATTGCTAACGCTTAGGCTATTGTTAGTTGCGTTGGTTAGAGTGCTAAAATAGTAAATAAAACACAAATAGGATTTTCCGAAGGAAAATTCGTAAGTAAACAAAAACAAGCAATTGATTATAGCCTTCTTAAGTTTACATTTTATATATTAAGGCATTAATCAGAAAGAACAAAAGAGAAGAGTAAGGTTATTATAGACATAGAAGCATAGACTTCGTCAACATTGAAAATCCCTTCTCTTTTCTACACATATTTCGAACAGTTGTTTGAGGCATTTGACCTCGTTTTTAAGTAGTAGAAAATACTGTAGAATGTCCTTTCGTAAATCAATTTATTATGAATAAAGATACTAAATATTTTGGTATAGATATCAGTAAAGA
>CALAJP010000148.1 GCA_937922815.1 uncultured Saprospiraceae bacterium | reverse complement strand
GGAAGTCTTTTTCCATCCACAGTAGTTACATCCCATCCTTCTGAATAGTTATTGATATTGATATTTTGAGTAACATTTATCAATCCTCCCCAGCGGTCATAAACTTCAAAACTTACATGTTCGACAGGAACGTCTGCTTGTGCAAACAAACGACTATTTTTAGAATCGTATTTAATGATATTAGGAATATAAATTAATTCGTCGTCAATATTTTTAAATTGGAATGAATCAACGACCGTACAAAAATTGGTGTCAACCAAAGTTGCTACAAAATCAGTAGTTTCTTTAATTCGAACACTTGCTTCTAAACAATCGTCAGACAAACAAGTAATATTTATGGCGGGTTCAAATGTTAGACTTGCAATACTTTTGGCATCAATAGCTTCTTTTGGAGTCAAAATATTATCTATTCCTGTAGTTGTAACTACATCTTCGTAATTAATAACGGGTTTAATAATAGGGTCAATAACTACTGTTGTGTCCCATTTACATTGATTTTTATCTTGAATCTTGAAAGAATAAGTACCTGCTTCTAAGTCTGAATATTCTTTGATAAAAGAAGGAACACCGTCATTGATAGAATAAAAATAAGGTTTTACTCCTCCAAATGCTTCTCCGAACGAAATATTCGTTAAAGAGTCAATACAATTAATTTTACTTTGCGAAAATGTTGCCTGAGGACTACACGGAGGCGTACAATCGGGAGCAATTAACAAAGTGTCATTAGAACAACTATTGACATCGGTTAAGGTAATCTGGATATCGACTCCAAAAGGAATTCTATCGATTAAATATCCATTACCAATTACAGAAACATTGCCTCGACTAGCTTTTATGCTTGATGTTGTTTTGATATAAGTTTTGTAATAATCTTCTTCAAAAACACAAACTGTGCTGTCTATACTTAAAGTTGCTTTTTCTAAAATATTGATTTCATGTTCTACACTTGCAACGCAATATTGCGAAACATCAGGCGTAAAAGTATTGATGAAAGTACTGGTGTCTTTGGGTACAAATGCCGCTACTGTCCATTGTCCTAACAAGTTTTCTTTACTTCTATTGGGCATGAAACTAACCAATAAATCTTCGGGACAATAAAATTGATTCAAATCAAAAGTAGGAACGGTCGGTTCATTGATTTGTATGGTTTGGCAAAATGTATTTCTTGCACCGCAATCTGCTTTTACTTGCAAACAAACTTCTTGGTTAGGATTTGCAGGTAAAATAATTCTCATTACATTAGAGTCTTGACCTGAAATAATTTCACTACCATCGGGTACATTCCACAAATAAGATAAACCCGCCGTAACTGGTGCTGAAAATTCGATAGTATCTAATGAACAATGCGTTGGATTAATAAAAAACGGTACTGCATTTATGTCGGGGCAGGCATTATAACAATTAATATTTGCACTCCACGAAATCGTATCAAATGTTTTGCTATTAATTCCAATAGAAATACACTTACCTAGCGTACCTTCAAAAATATCTTTTTGGAAATTACTTCCTCCTAAGATTTGGATTAAATTCAAATTTACATCAGAAAAGAAATTTCCTTCATAAAAATTCATAACCGATTTGTTGAAATCGTATTCATTAAAGTGAATTTCAACATTTTCGTCAGGGTTATCAGGACAAACAACTATAAATTGTTCCTGCCCAGGTTGTAATTCAAATGATTCGTATTCGAAACTGTCGCCACAATTTAAATCAATAACATCTTCAATGACAATTTTAATGGCACAACTACTTGAGAAACAGTTGTCATAATCTTCATCAAATTTAATTTGTCCCGTTGTTTTATTATAATAATCTAAGGTAACTTCAACCGCCCAAACGGTATCTTTTAATTCGAATGATGGTGTAGAAATTACTCCATTAAAGTTATAAAGTTGTAATTCCCAATCTTGTTTTTGGTCGAAACCCGCTTCAAAACCAATAAAATCAGGATTATTAACTGAATATAAATTATAATCATTAAGGGAAGTAGGTTCTTTTTTGAAAAAGGCTAAAGCAACAGCAGCATTAGACGTTTGATTGTCATTGAATCGGTGTCCTTGTCCTTTGATGTTTAAACTTTGTCCTTGTGCGACGGTGTATTCTCCGCACACAGAATATGCTTTTTGTACATCTGTAACCCTGGGGTCATTTATAAAAGAATTGCAATTTGGTTGTTCAAAATCACATTCTAAATAGTTAGCGGCTTCGCCAGTCCACTCCATCGAAAAAGACTTGGCTTTTCCATCATAATTATTGATTAATAAATAATAGATAGCTCCAGGTTCAACAATAATGTCTTTAACAAAACCGTCTCCATTTTCATCTTCTGATAGGTCGTTGGCAGCTTTAGCTAATCCTGTTTCGTAGATATTCGTACCTACTCCGTCCTCTCCCGCAATGGAACATCTAATAGGAGCAGAAAAATTTCCGCAAGTACTATTTCCGTCAAAAAGAGCAAAATCATAATCCGAATTAGGTTCATTCGGCGTCAACTTGAAAGCTAAATCTAAATTGTTGGGAGCATCTTTATCTATTTTGAATTGATACCAAGCACTCAAATGTTCAGAACCTAAACAACCAAAACCTTCGGTTGCATTTCTGCTATCATCTAAGCCTGCTCCGTTAGGAGAAAAAGAGATATTTTCATTGGAACAAACAATATTCGCCCCTGCACAATCAGAATTGGATAATTGATAATCGCTCAAACAAATTTCTACGGTTGGGATTGAAAAACCATAGACTGCATTGAGTTGAATATAATATTTTTTGCCAGGTTCTAAATTCTGAAAACTATAAGAAACGGTGATGCCCGGCTGTGCTTCTTTGAAACAATCAATTAAAACGCCATCGCATTCTTCAAATAAACCGATTTCAAAGAAAGAATTGGTTTCGAAAGATAAGTTTACGAATTTCTCTTTGGCCGTAAAATGAAACCATTGCGTCATGCGGTCGGAGTTGTCAAAAACACCACAAACACTCGGGAATTTATTGATGGAATTCGCATCAAAACTTGCTGCGGTATAATTGCAAGTTGAATTAATTTCGAGAGGTGTGGACTCGCTGCAATTCGTTCCGTTATTTGCCCAAAGTTGTTGGGTAAATAAGGATAATATGAATACGGTTATGGATATATGTCTCAAGATTAATGGGTTTTATTTAATCTTATAACAATTTTTATATCCAAATAATTCCAATTATTGAGAGTTTCTTTGATGAATTTAGGTTGATTGTATCATATTGTA
>CALAJP010000147.1 GCA_937922815.1 uncultured Saprospiraceae bacterium | reverse complement strand
TCCACCCCACTTCTAAACAATTATCCGTAATTTTGCAGCTACTATTTTGATAAAACAAAAACATTATGAAAGTAGCAGTCATAGATTATAAGGCAGGAAACGTACAATCCGTGTTGTATGCACTGGATAGATTGGGAGTAGAAGCAGAGCTGACTTTTGATCATGAAACCATCAAAAAGGCAGATAAAGTTATCTTTCCAGGTGTAGGACAAGCCAGTGCAACCATGGCAAATCTCAAAGAAAGAGGACTTGACCAATTAATTCCTACCCTCAAACAACCCGTATTGGCTATTTGTGTGGGAATGCAATTGCTTTGCGAACATTCCGAAGAAAATGATACGCCTTGTTTGGGTATTATTCCTCAAAAAGTAAAACGTTTTGTTCCTGAAAACAACGAAAAAGTACCGCATACAGGTTGGAACAAACTCAATAAAGTAGATGGAAAACTTCTTTCTGATGATTTATTGAATGAGTATTGTTATTTTGTCCATTCTTACTACGTAGAAAAGGGCGATTATACAATTGGCGAAAGTCATTACACCAAACCATTTAGTGTCGCTTTGCGAAAAGATAATTTTTGGGCAACGCAATTTCACCCCGAAAAATCGGGTGATGTAGGGCATCAAATTATCAAAAACTTTTTATTCGAAATCTAATTCAAATCTTTTAATATGTATATCATTCCAGCCATAGACATTATTGGTGGCAAATGCGTACGTCTTTCCAAAGGCGATTATAATACCAAAAAAGTGTATAACGAAGATCCCTTGGAAGTAGCTCAATCTTTTGAACAAGCAGGAATCAAAAAACTACATTTGGTCGATTTGGATGGTGCTAAAGCTCAAAAAATCGTCAATTGGAAGGTTTTAGAAAAAATTGCTACCAAAACCAACTTAGAAATTGATTTCGGAGGAGGGATTAAGACAGAAGAATCTATTCGTGCTGCTTATAATTCTGGAGCGAACCAAGTTACTTGCGGTACTATTGCGGTTAAAAATCCTGAATTGGTTTATGAATGGATTGTGGAATTTGGAGCAGAAAAAATAATCTTGGGAGCAGATGTAAATCAAGAAAAAATAGCGATAAACGGATGGCAAGAATCCAGCGATTTGGATTTATTCCCGTTTCTTGAAAAATATATTTCAAAAGGCATTCAAACAATTATCTGTACTGACATCGAAAAAGATGGTATGTTGGCAGGGAGTTCTGAAGATCTTTATCAAAAAATAATGGAACAGTTTCCTAAACTACAAGTGGTGGCAAGCGGTGGCGTTACCAGTATTGACGAAATCGAACGCTTACAAAATATTGGCTGTTACGGTGCTATCATCGGAAAAGCGATTTATGAAGGTAAAGTTTCATTGGAAGAATTGTATAAACTGAGTTAAAATGCTTACAAAAAGAATTATACCTTGCCTTGATATCAAAGATGGCAGAACGGTAAAAGGCGTTAATTTCGTCAATCTTCGTGATGCAGGTGATCCTGTGGAATTGGGAAAGGCATATAGCCAAAACGGAGCCGATGAATTGGTATTTTTAGACATTACGGCTACTCACGAAAAGAGAAAAACAGTGGCTGCTTTGGCTAAAAAAATTGCTAAACATCTCAATATCCCTTTTACCATCGGTGGCGGAATCAAAACGATTGAAGATGCTGATATGGTTTTGAATGCAGGTGCAGATAAGTTGGCGATTAATTCAGCTGCGGTACGAAGACCAGAAGTCATTGATGAATTAGCCAATGGTTTTGGATCACAGTTTGTGGTCTTGGCTGTTGATGCCAAATTCAATAATGGCGATTGGTGGGTATATCTGAATGGAGGACGCTTGGCTACCGAAATTAAACTTTTTGATTGGGTAAAAGAAGCTCAAGAACGAGGTGCTGGCGAAATTTTATTCACTTCCATGGATCATGATGGCGTAAAAACAGGTTTTGCGAACGATGCATTATCCAAAATGAGTGATTTACTTTCCATTCCTATCATTGCTTCGGGTGGTGCAGGGAAAAAGGAACATTTTTTAGATGTTTTTGAAAAAGGGAAAGCTGATGCGGCTTTGGCAGCCAGTATTTTTCATTTTAAAGAAGTAGATATTCCTGATTTAAAAAACTACCTTGCAGAAAATAATATTCCTGTCCGAACAACAAAAAAATAAACGAAAATGATTGATGTTACTAAAATAGATTTCGAAAAAAGTAACGGTTTGGTTCCCGCTATCATTCAAGACGCTAATACTCAAAAAGTATTGATGTTGGGATATATGAATAAAGAATCTGTTGAAAAAACAATCGAAATCAAGAAAGTTACTTTCTTTAGTCGTAGTAAAAATAGACTTTGGACAAAGGGAGAAGAATCAGGCAATTTTTTAGGATTGGTTGATATGAAAATCGATTGTGATAATGATACTATTCTTGTTCAAGCAAAACCTCATGGCCCCACTTGCCATACTGGTTCTGATACTTGTTTTGGTGAAACGAATAGCTCTGATGATTTTCTATTTGAATTAGAATCAATAATTACTTCAAGAAAAAATAACCCTTCGGACAAATCTTACACTAGTGAACTATTCCAAAAAGGAGTGAATAAAATCACACAAAAAGTAGGCGAAGAGGCTATCGAATTAGTTATAGAAGCCAAGGATGATAATAAAGAGCTTTTCTTGAACGAATCTGCTGATTTCATGTATCATTTTTTAGTGTTAATGGCTCATAAAGGATATAAATTGAGCGAAGTAATGGACGTTTTGAAAAAGCGAAACAATAAATGATTGCTACGTTTGCAGAACTTCTTTTTCGGTGGCATAAAACCATAGATCGTCCCATGCCTTGGAAAGGCATCAAAGATCCTTATAAAATTTGGTTATCGGAAGTCATTCTTCAACAAACACGAGTCAATCAAGGTTGGGAGTATTATAATAATTTCATTAAAAACTACCCAACTATTATTGATTTGGCGAAAGCCAAAGAAGATGAAGTTTTAAAACTATGGGAAGGTTTAGGTTATTATAGTCGAGCGAGAAATCTTCATAAAACAGCTAAAATCGTAAGCGAGGATTATCAAGGTAATTTTCCTAAAACTTACAAAGAAATCATCGCATTGCCTGGAATTGG
>CALAJP010000146.1 GCA_937922815.1 uncultured Saprospiraceae bacterium | reverse complement strand
AGAACGGCTGATATTAATAATAATTCAACATTATTGAATACTAATTTATCTGATTTAGACCTTTCTCTAACCCCAACAAATATTCAAATTTGTGGTTCGTTGAGTAATGGGGTAGATGTTGTGATAAATAATAGTAACACCGGAACGGATGTACAAGAGCATTGTGATACATACACGTGGATAGACGGTAATACATATACGAGTTCAAATAGTACGGCGACGCATACCTTAACAAATGCGTCAGGTTGTGATAGTGTGGTGACGTTGAATTTGACAATAAATGGAAGTAATACCGGAACGGATGTACAAGAGCATTGTGATACGTATACGTGGATAGATGGTAATACGTATACGAGTTCAAATAGTACGGCGACGCATACCTTAACAAATGCATCGGGTTGTGATAGTGTGGTGACGTTGAATTTGACAATAACAAATACCGACCTAACCCAACCATCCGATATCATCTCATGTTCAGGAGGCTTAGTAACGGTTGATGGTTTCATGTCATCTACAGCAGGAGCAACTATATCTTGGACTAATGATACACCAAGTATTGGATTAGCGGCATCAGGAACTGGAAATATTGCAGACTTTACATCTAATAGAAATGATACAGGTGTACCTATTGTAGCAACGATTACAGTAACTGCATCAGTAACAGGTTGTTCAGATGTATCAAGAACATTTACAATTACTATAAATCCAAGCGAATGCCCTACATCAGGAACATTCCCATGGAATGGAGGAAACTAAAATTATAAATATGCACCTTTCGTAATCATTGCGAAAGGTGTTTTATTACATAATTCGATAAGAAAAAGCCAAACATGAATAACATAAAGAACATTTTTTTAGCTTTCATTTGCCTATTTATTTCTAACCAAATTATAGCACAGACTCAAGGTAGTTTTGTTGCTCAGGCATCTTGTTCAAATGCGGAATATGGTCAGATGCGTTTGATGATTTCAAATATTTTGTACCCAACGGATGAAAACGTTTCATTTTGGGTAGCTAATACTGAAATTGCGAATGGGCAAACTTCGGACCTAACTATTCAAACAGATTTGTTTAATGTAACTGATGGAGAAAAAACGGTTGTTTCAATGCAAATCGGAGGCATCGAAATAGCTTCTATTAACTTATCAAATGTTATTTGTGGTGTGCCTGTTCAGTTTTGTTATGATTTCAGTTTTGATGGTCCAGGAGTATTGACGCAGATTTCTCCCCAAGCCATTTCTTCTGAACAAACATCAAACATGATGTATGTTTATGTTTTAGTTAATAATGATACAATAGTCGAAGCGAATACTTCGGGGTTATTTTCTAATTTAACCACAGAACAAGATTACGATTCATATTTATATACTTATGAAGATGGAGAAAATTTTCAATCTGATTTTCCTATGGGTTCAACTTTTTCTAATACTGATGATGCAACAATATGTCGATCATTTTGTCAGAAAGGAGAAGTGTTTTTACCGTTCTGTGATGAAGATAGATCGCCAAGTATAGCTGATCCATGTACTTGTGAAGCTGATGATTTATTTTCAGAATCAGTATATGTATTTAGTGCATCTGGCGAAACATGGAAGGTACTTGAAGTTTCTGGTTTCTATAAAGATGTTGATAAAAATCCTTTCCAAGTAGGAGACCAAATGGTTATCCCCTCTACTCCTTCTGGATGTAATACAGGTGGAGGACAAGAATATGAATTGGCTGGTTTTCATGGCGATGGGTTGGGGTATTCAATAACAGTAACCAATGGAACAGATGAGTTAACGGTAAGTAATATTTGTCAAAAACCAATTCCAAGTATCGATCCCATTCGGACTAATTACTGTTTATTTGATGACGAAGAAATTCAATTAATAGGTCGTTTAGATTTTGATGTAAATATTATTAGTAAGTCTTTTTCAATTAGAGAAAAAGAAACACAACAAGTTATCCTGAATGATATTACAAGTTTTAAGGCTTCAGATTTGAACCAAGCTGGGATATATGAAGTGGTGTATTTTGTAGAAGGAGCATTGAATAATTGTAATTTCTTATGTGATGCTATTTCAGATCCATTATGTACTACACCGGGTTGTGATGTTGAAGCCATTGAAGAAATAAGAGTAGTTGATTGTGAGGAACCATTAGTTTGTAATGACAATATAATAATTAGTCTTGATGGATGCGAGTTACATATTAATGCGGACCATTTACTAGAAAAGCAGGAGTTTGCTCATGAAGATTACTATATTGAATTGATATTGGCTGACGGAACAATTATTCCCAATGGAATCATTACGACGGAACATGTAGGGCAAGTTATAGAATACAGAATAAGGACTATCTTTTCTTCAAATTATTGTTGGGGAAATATTACGGTAGAAAGCAAGGCAAACAATTTTACCGTAGGATGCACCGTAGATACTATTGCATGTACGGATCCAATTTTGGCGAATGTGGATTCCTTTTATCACCATGAATTACCGACTTATACTTCTAGCTGTTATGATATAAAATCAGTTGAGGTGGCAAATGTAACTTTTAAAGCTGGGGGTTGTAATGATTTATGGTCAGGGGGGATCTATGAAAGAATTATTGAAGTGACGAATACATTAGATCAGGTGGCAACTTGTACACAAACATTTTACATAGAAACGCCTACTTTTTCTATTTTTGATGAACCAGAAGATATAAAATTAGAGTGTTCTGAAAGCAGTAATCTAGATAGTTTACTAGCATCTGTAACGCCTATTTTTGATGAAAGACCAATCAATAAAAATGATAATAGATGTAATATTAGTTACACTTACGAAGATATTTCATTTGTGGCTTGTAGCGGTCAAAAGACTATTCGTACTTGGACTATTCTCAACTTATGTACAGGAGTTAGTCGAGAATACGAACAAATCATATTGATTTCAGATACGCAGGCACCTCATTTAGTTCAAACAAATATTTCGGGAGGTGTATCTACTTTGTCTTGTACAAGTGATGTGAATTTAAAAGGAATATTCGAAGATAATTGTAGTGAAATTACGAATATCACAGCACGATATATTCAAAATAGCGGATACGCTAATGAAGGTACAGAAGTAACGGTTGATGCATTAGACGGAACAATTACAGGTCTTAATATCGGTACTCATAAGGTTTGGGTCAAAGGAACGGATGAATGTGGAAACACATCAGACGAACAAGAAGTTACGGTAACAATAACTGACGATAGAGAACCAGTGGCAATTATAAATAGACAATTAAATATAACCTTAGGTTCTGATGGTACGGGACACATAACGCCAGCTATGATAGATGAGGGTTCTTATGATGCTTGCGGACTGGATTATATGGAAATTAGAAGAATTGATGGTTGTTTAGGAACTAGCGATTGGTCTAGAGAGTCTGTAAAGTTTGATTGTTGTGACTTGAAAGAAGGAAAAGTAAAAGTAGAACTTCGTGTGGTTGATTTGGGAGGTAAATCGAATACAACTTGGGCTCACGTATTGGTAGAAGATGGAATTGAAATAGAAATAGAATGCAATAATGATAGCGATATTTCATGTAAAGAATTTGATTTAGCTACTTTGTCTAATATGCATTACGATATTCCATTACTGAAAGGAAGCGGATGTAACCAAGGAGTAGATACCAGTTTTACTGTTGATAATAATGTAATTTGTGGAGAGGGAACATTTACAAGAAAATGGACCTTTACCCGTGGCGGTAGCAAACCTTCTTCGGCGACATGTACACAAATTATAACGGTAAAACCGAGCAATGAGTGGACTGTTACTTTCCCTGAAGATCAATCAGTGACTTGTTTAGAAGAATTTCCTAATGCAGAACATGCCATAGTTGAAAAAACAGGTTGTGAACAAATTTATGTAGTGTGTGATACTATAAAAGAACTAAATACTAATGGAGCATGTGGTAGATATCGAATTAATTACAAGGTCATTAATACTTGTGTAAGTGATGATTACATCAATAATGAACCCGATGCTGAAATAGGAGAGGAGGGCAGCCGAACGTACCAAGCAGGAATTGATGGGGTGGTAGAATACACTCAATATATAACCATTAATGATGATGAAGCACCTATTATAGATTGTTCAACAGCCATTGATACCTTTGTCCATACTTCAAATACTTGCGAGAGAGAAATTACATTAAGTATTACCGCTCAAGACCAATGTGTAGATGACCTTAGTTATAGAAGTTCGATAGATATTGACCAAGATGGACAGTTTTTTGAAGAAGGAGAGTACTCAAATACTGCTGATATCACGGCTATTTTGGCTGATGGTACTTATAATGCTAAGTTTGAAGTAACAGACGGTTGTGGTAATGTGGCTACCTGTAATAAAGTAGTGGTAGTAAAAGACGGAAAAAACCCAACCCCTATTTGTTATGCTGGGTTGACCACGGCAGTTATGCCAGAAGGGGGAATGGTTGAACTATGGGCGGAAGACTTTTTGAAAGAAGCTTATGATAATTGTACCGATACTACTTCGGTAGAACAAAGTGTAAAAGTGAGAATTGTAGGTACAGAAGAATGGACAAAAAACATTCAAATTACTTGTTCAATCTTACAAAATGTAGAGGGGATAGTACCTTTAGAGATAGGCGTTTGGGACGGTTCAGGTAATTTAGGCTTCTGTTCAACGACAGTTGTTGTAAGAGATAATAATAATGATTGCCCTCAGTCTAGTTCTTCAGCATTGGCAAGCGTAGCGGGACTTATTACTACACCTAAAGGCTATGAAGTTCCTAATGTTGATGTATTTATGAATGAATCTAATCGGTTTAATACTGCAGAGCAAGGCGGTTACGTATTTACGGGTTTGACGAAAGGAAATGCTTATAAATTGGAAGCATTCAAGAATAATGATGTTTTGAATGGGGTAAATGTAGGTGATGTAGTAGCCATGAGTCAGCATATTTTGGGCATTAAAGAGTTTGAGGCTTCGACACAAATGATAGCTGCGGATGTAGACAATAACGGCAATATTAGCGTATCGGATATTTTATATACTCGTCAATTGATTTTAGGACAAATTGAAGAATTTCCTAATAATGAATCGTGGCGTTTTGTAGATGCTTCGCACGAATTTGAAACAGTGAGAGGTACCTTGAATGAAGATTTTGAAGAATCAATTAATATTTCTAACATAACGAGCAATGATGTTACCTTAGATTTTACAGGAATAAAAGTCGGCGATGTTAACGGAACGGCAAAAGTAACCAACTCTTTGTTAGAATCTCGTACTGGCGGAATTGTAGGTTTGAGTATTAATGATGCAATATTGGATGCAGGACAAGAACACGAATTGACGGTTAATGCAGCCAATTATAACCAAGTATTAGGACAACAATTCACGATAGATTTTGACCAAGAATCTATTGAAATCTTAGCGGTTAAAGGAAATAATTGGGATATAGATGCGGCGAACTTTAATTTAAATAGGACTGATATGGGAAGTTTCTCCGCTATTCATGCAACTACTGATGCTATGAGCTACGAAAAAGGAGAGAAATTATTTACCATAAATATTAGAGCCAAAAATGCAGTTCGATTGAGCGAAATATTTACTTTGTCGAATAATATAACCGAAACTATCGCCTATGTAGGAGATAAAACAAAACCAGAAGCGGCGAATATTTACCTGTCATTTACAGACGAAAACGGAGCTACTGAATTTAATTTATATCAAAACCGCCCGAACCCATTCGGAGAAGAAACGATTATTGGTTTCGATTTGCCGAAATCAGCACCTGCGATACTTACCATTTATAGTATCAATGGTTCTGTATTAAAACAAATTAAAGGAGATTATAAAGCTGGATATAATGAAGTAACCGTTTCTGCAAACTCACTATTGAACGATGCAGGAGTATTATATTATGAATTATCGACAGAAAATCATTCGGCTATTAAGCGTATGGTATTGATGAAATAAGAAGTGAAATTTGCAAAATTATATATGAGATGGCAGTGATATTTTTACTGCCATCTTTTTTTTGTAGAACTATTCTTCTTCCGACCAAAGATAATCTTTCACATTATCAATATCTCTACGTTCTTTTTTAGTAGGCCTACCAGCTCCTTTTTCTCTTATGAAATTAACGTCCGAACTCGAATACCAACTCTTGTATTTATTCAGTTCAGAAGCAGGCGTAAGGTCATCATAACAAGGCTGAGCTAAAGTCGCAGATACTCTAGTTTTGATGATTTTATTTACTTTATACGCGAAGGTAAACCCATTTTTCTTGACACTCAACTTATCTCCAATCGTAACTAAGGCAGAAGGCTTCGCATTGACTTCATTAATTTGAACTTTACTAGATTTGCATGCCGTAGCGGCGATTGTTCTCGATTTGAAAATACGAACACTCCATAGCCATTTATCTATTCGTACCGTATCTTTTGAATTTTTTTCTTTCATGTTTTAATATCTATTAGAATCGGAACCGAGCCGCATCCGAATTGTTCAAATCCCAAGGTAAATCAATGAATCCTAATGGCGATGATGGCGACACGCGTATATAAAAACTATAAGTTCCACGCGTTGGTTGCCAATTCATACCCATTTCCCAGCAATGAAGTTTTCTGAAAAAGCCCAAATCTGGGTAGGTTATTCGCTTTTGTATGAAATCATAACCAATATTACCAATGGCAATATTCCAATTATCGGTCAATTCCAGAGAACCTCGCAAGTTGATAATATTCCTACTAATAAATGCGGTATCAGTACCATCATTCTCTCGACGAATAGTATAATTCATATTATGACTAATCGTAAAAGTTTCAATTAAATCAATAATAGAACCCGTAAGGTCTCTTTTTTTGTCCCCATCTTCGTTTTTACCTTCTAATAATTCCTTTACTTTTTTAATCGGCATACGAGAATTTAAGGTAAATTGAGCTGTTTGAAAATTCAATAATTTACCTTTTTCAGCCAATTGAAACCGATTAATTTTAGTTGATTTCGTTTCGCTATATTCTTTAGCATAAGGGGTGAAAGTAAAACGATAGTTCAGTCTTGAAATCCCGCCTTTGATTAGGTTTGTATTTCCACTCATTGAAATATCTTCAAAATGAAGTGAATCGGCTTGGAAATTATAGCTTCCCCCAATCGAAAATTGCTCGATGATAGGAATTTTCTTAAATTCTTGCTTTTTCTTATTCCAAACTTTTATTTCAATATTATTACTAAAGGAATAACTACCTCTCAAAGAACCTTCGTTACTACTTGGCCCTTTAAAAGCATTATCTCGAAACACAGAATAAGTAGAAAATTCACTTTCTCCATCAGTATCTATAAATTCGAGTTCTCTGAAATAGTCCAAGTCCGATTTGGTATAATCAGGAGCATAACCAAAGCTGAAATTAGAACTTACCATATGTCGAATACCTCGAATTGGTCCTTTTTTGAAATTAACAATTCCATATAATTGAGCAGGAGAAATGGAAACACCAGCCCTATATTCTCTACTGGCTCGAAGTTTTTGACTAATATCTTCTATCAAACTATCGTTGGTAATGGTATTGGGTTGGATAGTAAAGTTGCTACTGTCCGCATTATAAATGGTATCTCTACTAACAAATCTATCGTACTCCCATTCTCTATTGAGTTCTTGAAAATGCCATTGTTCTGTGTAGGAAATATTAGGCGAAATGGTAAAGTATTTAAATACCTTGATGGGGAGTTTTGCCGTTACTTTATGTTCTGCACCGTATTTTGCATCTCGAAACATTTCAGGTTTGAACAAAGTGGAATCAGTTGCCGTCATCGAGTTCTTGAATTGAGAATTATACGTCACCCCAAAACTTTCATACCAAGCTTCTTTTCCCACCCGTACTTTCTTCTTAAATGGTTGCAGTTCCTTGTTCATTTGCACATTAATATTTGGCAAATTTAAAGAGAGTGTACCATCCGTCAAGTTTTGAGATAAGTTAGCCGTAGCAGATAAGGTAAACGGAATATTTGGAAATTTCCTACGAAAAGAAATACTCGAATTATAAGCAGATGTTGTTTGCGAACGGGCATCATTTTCAACGACCCGTTGATAGTTTTGAGTGCTATATCTAACATTGGCAGAAAGTGAATTATGAGGATGAGCTTTGGGGTCTTGAGACCAATTTAACGATAATGCGAATGGTTTCGTACTCGTTTGCGAAGACAAACCATTACCCGCTATACGGTTAGAATAATCAATTCTTAAAGCTCCTCGATATTTGTATTTTTTATTAAAATTGCTAATTAAATGAGCACCCCAACTACCATTAAAATATAAATCGCCTGTAATTTTAGCATTGATATGGTCATTAAAAGGAATAAAATAACCAAGCTCTCGAATACCATAGCCCAGTTCTGGCGAATATTCATAATCTCTAGGAATAACTAAACCATGTCTGGAAGTAGTCGTCACAGGGAAAAAACCAAAAGGAAGAAATAAAGGCGTGGGGATTCCCATCAATTCAAGGTTGGAAGGTCCAATAACGACTTCTTTTCCTGGAATCATTTTTTGTTTGGTACTCCGTATTCCAAAATGCGGTTCGGGATGGTTACAAGAAGTAAAAATCGCATTTTTAGAATAAATGACATCATGTCTTTCTGATAGGGAATCAATGGGTTCTTCTCCTGAAATAAATTTAGCTTTAGCCCCCAGAACAAATAAATCGGCTTGTTCGGTACTAATGTCATAAATGATTCCTTTTTTGGTCTGAAAATTGTATCTTATTCTTTTAGCGAAGAAATTTTGATCACCGTCACTAAATTCGGGAATCCCAACAGGTTGACCTGCCGTATCTAAGGTATGAGTAGCGAAAACTTCTGAAGAATCCGAAGATAATTCTATATAATCCGCTTTTAATTCGATAGTTGTGTAATTAACTTGTGCCGCTCCATAAAGCAAAATCTTTTTGTTTTCTAGGTCATTGATTACGCTATCTCTGGCACTAGCTTTTACTTCATCTTCAATTGCATCTGGAGATATATTAATAACTGGCCGAAGAATAGTATCTTGTTTAATCGAATCTAAAATGATGGTAGAGTCAATATTTTGAGCGAAAGATGCGTTATTAAACCAGATAATTACCAATATAAAACTATATAATGTATTAGTGTTCAAGATTTTGTTTTTTACAATTTTTAATAATCCTTTTGGAATTAATAATTTATGTTTTATCATTTAAACAAATATATAACGAAATTACTTGTTGTTTTGTGTTTGAATTTTTCATTTAATTTAAATGCTCAAGAAATAAATCCTATTTCAAGTAAACCATTTACTATCGTTATTGACCCTGGGCATGGTGGGCATGACAAAGGCTGTCATGCGGGTAGCCATATCCACGAAAAAAACATCAATCTTGAAATTTCCAATATGGTAGTTCAAGAATTGAGACACAAATATCCACATTTTAATATAATTGAAACCAGAACGGAGGATATTTTTGTGCCGCTACATCAAAGAGCACAAATCGCTAACACCTCTCAAGCCGATTTATTTATATCTGTGCATTGTAATTCTGTTGAAAATGCTTCTCAAGTAAGAGGGAGCGAAACTTATGTAATGGGGTTGCATAGTGCAGAAGAAAACTTAGCGATTGCCAAGCGTGAAAACAGTTCTATCTATTTGGAAGAAAATGGGCTTCAAGCATACGGAAATTTTGACTTAAATTCTGACGAAGGTCATATTCTGATGTCTATGGCACAAAGTGCACATACTATTGAGAGCTTGGAATTGGCAAGCGTAATCGAAGAAGGATTTGCGAATCATAAAGAATTTAGAAGTAGGGGCGTGAAGCAAGCGGGTTTTGTGGTTTTGTATATGACAGCAATGCCTTCGGTATTGGTTGAAATGGGATACGCTACCAATAAATATGACCGAGTATTATTAACTTCTGATTATGGCAAACAAGAAATTGCCAATATTCTGACGAATGCTATCGAAAGTTATATTGGAACAGACGAGTCTCCTATCGAAAAATATTATGTTTTGTTGACAGGTTTGGCAAAATTAGATCAAATTGAAAGCGATTTGGCGGCTTATGATTTAGAACCTATTTTGAGTAATGGTTCTTATCATTGGCGGAGTCCATACTTCGATTCTCAAGACGAAGCCTACGCTAAATTAAACGAGTATAGGGAATTGGGTTTTGAGGACGTTCAAGTAGTAAAATTAGTAGATTAGTATTCTACTGACCAATTTAGAAAATTAACATAATATTTA
Source organism: uncultured Saprospiraceae bacterium (assembly GCA_937922815.1). GTDB lineage: Bacteria > Bacteroidota > Bacteroidia > Chitinophagales > Saprospiraceae > CALAJP01. The sequence goes on along the minus strand of CALAJP010000146.1, from coordinate 3,404 downwards.
TTAACTCTTTCATTCTAATTGCGTTATAATTGGTGATTCGTTATTCCATTAATTTACAACTTGCAATTTCATGATGAAAAGAACAACGATTTTAGCCCTTTCATTTATTGTCTTTTATTCGATAACACCGTTGTGGGGACAGTTTAAAATTGATTTTCAAATAAATAATTATACCAACGACTCTTTGAGAATAGGAGAGTTTCTGGGGATTCAGCAGAACTTCTTGGATACCCTAGTTCTTGATAACAATACAACTACTTTTTCTTGGCAATCGACAGAAATGCCACCTGCGGGAAAATACTATTTTATGTTGTCTGAATCGGACATTTATATCCCATTTTTTATAGATTCGACAGAAAACAATATTACGTTGGAGTTAGACGCTAATAATACTTCCAAAGGATTGAACATTCAAGGGGGAAAAGCCAATCAACTATATTACGACAACTATCGATACAAAAGTGAGAAAAATAAGCAAATCAAAGTATTGAGAGAAGCTCAAAAGAGTTTAGTGAAAGACAGCCCCGAATTCAAAGCCAATCAAAATCAAATAACGGCTTTAATTAATGATGTTAATAAAAATAGAAACGAAACTATCGAAAAGGCAGGCTCTCTAATTACGGCACTGGAGTTACGTTTGCAAAGACCGATTAATCCACCAGCGAACCTGAATCGAAAACAAAAGTTTAGCTACGCCAAACAACATTGGTTTGATGAAGTAGATTTTACAGATGATAGAATTGCACGTTTGCCAGACTATTTCGCCAAACTAGATCATTATATGACGAGAATGACTCCTGGTCGAAAAGATTCAGTGCTTTATAGTTTGGATTATGTAATGACTTTGCCGACAGATAAATCGGAAACATTTAAGCAGATGTTGGAATATTTTAAAAATAGATTCACCTACGGAAAAGCAGCACTTTCTGATATTATTCATAAATATACCCTTCGCAATTATTACTTAACCAGTAGAGCTTTTTGGTTGACACCTGATGAAAAACGTGCGGTAAGAAACGAGTATAACAAATTACCTCGACTCATCATTGGTCAATCTGCCCCTGATGTAAAAATGGGATGGTTGGACACGAAAGCAACTTCAACTGAAGAAAACCCATACACTTTACATGACCCTGCTCTTTCTATGCATGGAGTAGAAGCGACGGCTAAGGTTATTTTCGTGTGGGATCCTGATTGTTCGCATTGCAAAAAAGAGTTGCCTGACTTTAGAAGCATTACCGAAAAATATAAGGATAGAGGAGTTAAGGTTTTTGCGGTTTGTAATAAAGGACATAATAAAATCAAAAAATGTACGGACTATATCAACGAGAATATTCCAGAAGATTGGTATCATTTGGTTGACCCTAGATTTACTTCTGGTTTTAAAAGCAAATATGGTGTCACAGGAACACCTTCGATATTTGTTTTAGATAAAAACAACAAATTGGTATCACCTAAGATTAAAATCAATAGCCTTGAAAAATATTTAAATAAGGCAATTGGGGCAAATCAGTAAACTAGACAGACCAAATAGCTGTTAAATTGAAACGAGCAATCAAGTATAATTTCTAACTTGATTGCTCGTTTTTTTATATCGTTTTTGAGGTGATATTTTAATTCAATATTCTTTCGTCAGGAGGAAGGATATTGGTAAATTGCTCTAAAATTATATTACCATACTGATCCAATAAATCTTTGATTCTTTGTTCTGAAGGACTATTAAATATTGCTCCTATGTGATAATCCATAGGAATCTCCCACCAACATTCTTCGACATCAAATACATTATAATGAGGTCTTTTCATTTTACTTAAAGAAAGAACAATACCAGAGAAATCATTTTTTACGGGAGGTAATTGATATTCTTTATTTTCTAATCTACAATACTCAATATTTGCCCATTCGCTCCACAAATTAACCCCCGTTGCTGCTTCTACCATTTCGGCAATATGAGCACCTCCGACTCTTGCGGCAGTTTCTAAGAAATAGATTTCTCCATCTTCATGGCAATGGATTAATTCGGTATGCGATGCCCCGAAATTGATATTAAATTTTTGAAGGATTTCTTTTGTAAAATCTTTCATTTTATCAGTCAATTCAGAAGGAGATGCCGTTATACTTCTAAAAATTCCACCCCCGTGAGATACATCCAAAGGAGGAGCTAAATATTTATTGGGCTGACAAAAAACGGTATCACCTTTGGTTGTCAAACAGTCAATATGATAAATGTCTCCAGGTTTGAATTGTTCTAATAAATAACGATGTCTATCATCTTTCAATTCGTGAAGAACCTGCCAAAGTTGTTCACTTGAGTGAATTTTTTTGATCCCCGTAGCCGATGCCTCTGCTCTTGGTTTTAATACCCAAGGAGCTGGATGGTTTTGTGTAAATTCGTGTACTTTTTGGTTGTTAAATATGGCAGTGAAAGCAGGAATACGAATACCCAATTCTTGAGCTTTCGTGCGCATAGCGAGTTTATCTCTAAAATATTTACCTGTTGTAGCTCCCATTCCTCCTATACGAAACCTTTCTCTCAGAAAAGCACCTTTTTCTACATCAAAATCATCAAGAGCCATAATGGAATCGAAATTAATCTCTCTCATAATGCCTGCTACACCCAATTCTAAATGTTCCATATTGAAAGAACCATCTTCGTTTGGATTTAAGTAATAAGTTTCCTTGATATCTTGAAAAGGCCAAGGATCATTTTTTAATTCAGAAGAAGTGACTAAATATACATTATATCCATTTTTGTTAAGAGTAGTCAATACGGGGCTACCTTTGAAATAAGTAGAAATACACAGAATATTTTTCATAGAATAGTTTTAATGAGAATTTTTGAAGTAATGTAAGAATTACGGTACAAAAGTACAAGCAAAACAACATATCTTTCTTTTTTTTGAATAAATAGAGGTTATTACGAATTGGATTGTATGAGAGAAAAAATAGGGATTTTTATTTTAATCAAGGAAAGCACGGAATCTAATACCTATTATAGGTAGTTTTTGGATTTAGAAAATTGTTACATGGACTGATATTAGAATTAAGGCGATTCGCTCTCTTGAATAGACACTTTAAGGTAGCATCTTTCTAACTTAAGATATCTAATAGGTTCGATAACGTCTCGTCTTTTAAAACAATCAATTTATCTAAAATATGAGATAATATCATCCAAAATCAACTTTTATACATTAGATTTAAGATATATTTTTTGTTAAAGGCTTCAATGTTTCAAATTAAAATTTGCTATTTAGCATTAAAAATTAATAGACAATATTACGAATTGGATTGTATGAGAGAAAAAACAGGAATTTTTATTTCAATCAAGGAAAGCACGGAATCTAATACCCATAGGTATTAAGATGAGTACTTGACGAAGAGTGAAGTAAAAAGAACATTTTTAA
>CALAJP010000145.1 GCA_937922815.1 uncultured Saprospiraceae bacterium | reverse complement strand
GAAGAAATTTTTGGAGAAATAGAAGATGAATACGATGATGAGGAAATTCTTGATGAACAAATCAACGAAAACGAATTCTTGTTTTCGGGTAGAGCAGAGATTTCAGATTTGAATGAAAAATATGATAATATTCAATTTCCTGTTGGTGAACATCATACCTTGTCGGGTTATCTCGTTATGACTTTAGAAGAAATTCCAGAAGAATCCTCAGAAAGGGAACTTGATGGATATAAATTCGTATTTGAAAAAGTAAGCGATACCAAAATAGAATCCGTTCGTGTTATCAAACTTCTTAATCAGAAAAGTGAAGACGAATAATTGATTTTCATTTGGTAGCGATGATTTATTCTTATCCTCAAGAAAAAACATTCAAAATCCTAATGAAAAGGAACAAACATATTGACAAACAAGTTGGTAAAACATTTAGTTGGGGAATTGTAGCTCTTGTTTTTGTAATACCCCTGTTGGGAATTCAAGCTTATAGTATCTTTAAATTGGGGTATTCGAATATTGCAATTTGTTTCTCCGTAATTTTAGCTATGATTGTTGGAAAATTATTGCAATCTCAAGTTGAATCAATCCTTCTACAAAGAATGAAAACTTCAATAGATTTTGAAAAGCTCACAAAGTCTTTTGAGTTCAATGAAACTGATACGAATTATTACGAAGTAAAATTTGAAGGTTATTTTATCACGATGTATAATCATGTCAACCCAAAAATCAAATCTGACGGAAGGGTGAATAGTTTTTGTTTAGAATTATTTTGTGATTGTTCCGAATTATCAACGAACGAGATAAATGAAATAGAAGATAGTGGATTTGTTGTGACTCATCATTCCATAAGAAAGTTTTCATCAAATTGGTTCATTAGATTCAATGCGAATAAAATTTCAAATATGCTAAATCAACAATTAGAATTAGTATATAAATATCAATTGAAAAATATAGATGAAGAAGAATTAAAAAAGAAAGAATACTGGATATGACAATATTAAAAGTGGTTATCAGCCTAATGCGGGCTTACTCCGTTTATGTGACACGAATGTAATAACTAATAAAATTACTAAATAATGAAAAGATGGTTCGGAGATGTGTTAAATTCATTTCCTGTACAATTGTTTTTTTTACAGTTGTATAGACATCTTACTTTTACGATAGTTTGGTTGATTTTAGCCTTGTTTTTGATGGGAAGTTTGGGGAAGAAATTCGGTTTTGATTACCTTTTTCTGACTCCCGAATACAGAGGAAATGTCAATGAAACCAGTTTCTTTTTTGTAGGAATGGCATTTGGTTCATTATTTATGACTTGGAATTTGACTTTGTACTTATTGACAACGTCTAGGTTCCATTTTTTAGCCACACTCTCTCGACCTTTTACCAAGTTTTGTTATAATAATTTCATTTTACCAACCCTTTTTCTCCTCACTTACTTTTGGCATATTATAAAGTATTTACAATCAGATGGTTTGATGTCCTTAGGCCAATCGGTGTATTTGTGTGCTGCTTTTTTAGGCGGTGGAGTCCTAACCGTTTTTTTGATTGGTTTGTATCTAAATTATACCAATAAAGATATTCTTAGTTTTATCAAGTTTTTGAGAAATATTCCTCCAAATTTGATTGAAGGCCCCGCACCTGGAAGTTCTTCTAACCAGAGTTTGAACCCTTACAAAAGAAGAAGATACAATGGCTTGACTTTTTATATTGCTCCTTTTTTGAAACTGAGAAGGGTAAGAAGTACAGCTCATTATGACCCTAAACTTTTAGAAAATATTTTTAGTCAGAACCATAAAAATGCATTATTGATTCAGTTATTTTTAATGTTTTTGGTTATTACCTTAGGTTCCTTTTCGGAAAGCCCTTCTTTTAGAATTCCTGCAGGAGCAAGTATCTTTTTATTGTCAGCATTACTGATTTCGATTGGGGGCTTTGTGACGTATTATTTTGGTCGGTGGCGTTTTTTTGTAACCATTGTGCTGTTGTATTTATTAAATTCTTTTTCAACTTCCGATTCTTTCGAACAAGGCAGCAGGGCATTGGGGATGGATTATCAAGTAAAGCCCAAAAAACACAATAAAGCTTCTTTGTTGAAAATGGTTGAGTTGGAAAACATCAAAGAAGATAAAACACAAATGTTGTCCATTTTGAATAATTGGAAAGCCAAACAAAAAGAAGATAAACCACCAATAATTTTCCTATGCATTAGTGGTGGTGGGTTGAAAAATGCCTTATGGGCGGTAACGGTGTTGGATAAATTGGAAAAGATGATGGGTGATGGTTTTCTGGATAGAGTATTTCTGATGACGGGGGCTTCGGGTGGATTGATTGGAGCTTCGTATTATCGTTCTCTCTATTTGGAAAAGAAATTGGGAAATATCGAGGAAATTCCTTCAAAAGAGGCAAAACAGAATATTTCAAAAGACATTTTAAACGCAGTTTCGTTTAGTATGATTTCTAATGATTTGTTTTTCCCTTGGTCTAAATTTGAATTTAATGGGCAGAAATACAAAAAAGATAGGGGTGTTCTGTTTGAAAATCAATTAATTGAAAATACGAATCAATTATTAGATGTTCCTTTTTCTCATTTTAAAAAATACGAAAACGAAGCATTTATACCTATGATTTGGTACACACCTGTTGATTTACAACATGGTAGAAAATTGTTTGTTTCTAATCAAAATTTATCCTTTATGACGGGGTTTGATTTTGCTACCAAAAATGTTCAACGAATTGATGGAATTTGTATCAATCGATATTTTCCTGACCATGAAGTAGAGAATTTACGGTTTAGTTCTGCCATTCGTATGAGTGCTACTTATCCACTGATTTTACCTTCGGTTGCCTTGCCATCTGACCCATCATTATCGGTTATTGATGCGGGTGTTCGAGATAATTATGGCGTAGGAAATGCAGCTCGATTTATTAAAAACTTTTCTAATTGGTTGGAAGAAAACACTTCGGATGTTATGATTCTTGAAATCGTGGACGAGTCAAGAGATTATGCTTGGGATAGTAATAAAAAGGGAATTATTGAAAAGGCAATAAAACCCGTAGAATTAGCCAGTCAATTAATGCTTTTTCAACATTTATCCAATGACCAAATGTTAGAAACTTTATCTAATTCCTTAGCTAAAAATCAACTTAAAACCTTTCAATTTGTCTATCGCCCGTCTAATCCTGAACACGCTGCTTCCATATCCTTCCACCTTTCTGAATTGGAAAAAAGAGACATAGAACAAGCTTTAACTAATGAACAAACCCAGTTGGAGTTTGCTAAGTTGAAGGAGGCGTTGAAGGAGGAATGAGTGAATTAGAAATTACTAACAGGTTAGATTTTATCATTAGGTTAGTTGTTACAAAACAAGAAGATTGTTAAATGAAAATAAGAGAAATACTACTTGGAATAGCTATAGGAGATGCTTTTGGTGCAGGCGTTGAATTTCAAGACAGAAATTGGATTCGACAAAATGTAGATTTTTCTAAATTGATTAATGTAAGGGACAAGATTAAAGTACCTTTAGAAAAGAAAGAAATATTCACAAAAAACTATACTGAATGGAATTATACTGATGATACTGAAATGACTATTGGTGTAATAAAAGCATTACTGTCTAATCAAGAATTTTCGAAGGAATTGCTAATCGAAAAATGGAAAGAAGAATATGATTTAGGAATTGATAAAAAAGGTATTGGAAGAAATGGACATGGCTCAATGAGTTGGTATTATTCTGGTGAAATGACAATAGAGCAAATTCGAAATTTCCAAAGGAATAGAAACAACCCTGGAAATGCCCCAGCCATGAGATCTGTACCAATTGGCTTGCTGAATGAGAATTTAATAAATATATATGCTGAAATAAATGCTAATGCAACACATCCAAATATAAATGCAATACTTTCTAGCCAATGCATAGCTAGGTGTGCAGAATATTTAATTGTTAAACAAGGGGCAAAAGAGAATTTAATAAATTACTGTTTGAAAACAGTTTCTTTAAATAAAGAATACAAAGATTACTTAAATGAAGTGAACAATTTAGGTGAGTATGAAAATTTGACAGAAAATGAATTCAGAGTTTTATGTGGTCCTCAACCAATTGAAGAACCTTATTTTTTGCCTGGAATAAATGGTGTCCCCTCAGATTCTAAATTCACAACAGGGAGTGTGTTATTCGTTTTAAAAAATTGTAGAGATGCTATGGATGCTTTGAAAAAATCAGTTAACTTAGGAGGTGATGTGGATTCAATTGCTTCAATTTGTACAGGAATTATGGCTGGTGTAAATGGATTAAATAGTATTCCTAAATTCATGATCGAAAAAATAGAAGGTAAGGTATATCTTGAAGGAATAGCAGATAAATTTAAAGACATAATTTAATATGATCTATCCTAAAAGTTCATACTCCCTACGCAACTATATGTCCTTTGTATCGAGCGTATAGTTTTCTTTTTTCTGAAAAACTTTCACCCAAAATACTTACTATCCAGTTGCATTTATAGATTGAATCTAAAAATAGTACCGTAAAAGAAACGTATAATTTGCTTTGGATTTCCAATCAATGACTACACCCAATCGGAGAACCATCAGGCATTTTTGATGCTTTCGGTGCTTGAAAATCTTCTGGATGATTTTTAAATCTTTCAATTTGGGTTTTCACATAAGTATTGTGAGCAGCTATATTTTCATTTAGATTAGAACCTGACAACCTTTCATTGATGTTGTTCAAGTGGTATAAAATAACTGCATTTACTTGTTGATTGCCTTGTTTTGAAACCGCAAGACTTATTAAACGGTTGACATATATTTTTTCGATAGCCATCGCAATCTCCTTTTCCATGGGCGTATAACTAAGTTTCACTTTCAGGTTTCTACTAAATTCTGTAAAAAAACTATTCAAAGACATTTGATTATTATCTCTTGCTTTTTGTTCAATTATTCTTGCCAATCTTTCGTGTTGTAACAACGAATGAATGGTGTGTGTGGCAATAGATTCAGCAGCTCCGATAGGGTCGAAAGTAATTCCTGTGTGAATGTTGAACAACTCTCTATCTCTTTGATAACCGATAGGTTGTGGAGGAATCAGGTTTAATATTTCTTCCGAAATCGTTAAGTTTTCGGGCTTGAGTGCATTCATCAGGCTATTAAACGCTTGCTTTTGTTCGTTAGCAGGTAATATTTTGGCTATCGTCTGATTATCGCCTTTGTTTGCATAAGAATACGCTACACCTCCAATCATTTTTGTTGTAGCTTCTATTTGATAGCGATGGGCGAGATATAAGGGGGCTAAAACATTTTCCAAAGTAGCCATCGGAGTATTTTCCTTGAT
>CALAJP010000144.1 GCA_937922815.1 uncultured Saprospiraceae bacterium | reverse complement strand
TAAATAACGGTTTGGTTTCTAGCCCATTTATCTTTTCCTATAAAAATAGCAATATCCTTTTCTTCTAATTTAGTACGAAGTTTTTCGCTCCCGATATCAGATTTAATCATCTGAGTGATTTTAGACTCTTTGTTTTCCATTACACCCAATACCACATAAGAACGTAGGGTTCTACGAACAGGCTCCTTTTGTAAATCGGCAAAAGAAAAATACAAAATATCACAAGTTGGTTCGTATTGAGGTAATATTTGAAAGGGAACTTCCAAGTGGTAAAGAACAGAATCGGATAAATTTCCAGTAAAATCCTGTTTGTCAGAAACAACTGAAAGTACGTTCACTGAACTCAAAGCTGTTCGTTTAGGATACCCTTTTTCTCCAGGTTGTTTAGCCCCACAACTACTTAATAATATTATAGTTATAGAAAGTAAGATTAGGTTTGAAATATTTAAAAAAGGTCGCATTTTCAATATTGAAAGTTTAAGTAAATAAGAGATTCGAAATTCGATTTTTATTGAATTTTGCTAAAATATACAAAATTGAACATCTCCGTTTATTTAATAGATGATATTTTCTGTTATTTTGGTGTTTGAATGTGAACAAAAATATTTGTTGATTAGCGAATGGGGTATTTACCCAATACGCCAACAAGCCAATTACCCAACACGCCAAGCATCTAACACCCCAAATCAACCCATCATTTTATTTACGTATTTAGAAAACCAATAGTTATGAGTATCATTTCTATAAGCTTCGGAGTGCTTCAAAACTGCTGTTGTGGGGAGGGTAGGAGCTTCTATTTTCTCACCTTCAACTATATTTTTATGAGCAACAATTTCTCTGATTTCATCATATAATTCTTCTATGAAAAACTGTTTTTGTAATGTCGATCCCCCTTCAATTAATACAATTCCTAATTTTAATTCATAGAGTTTAGCCATTGCGTTTTGGAGAAAATTATCACTAGAAAGCGTAATAAATTGTAGATTTTTATTTTTTAATAAGTTAGAGGGAATTTCTTTCTTTTGGGTAAAGATTATCGTCTTATTTCCATCATTATACACGTTCAATTCTTTGTCGAAACTTCTACCTTTCCTGTCTAGAACGACTCGAATAGGTGATTTTCCATAATAAAAACGATTGTCAAGTTTTGGGTTGTCAAGCAATAATGTATTTGCTCCAATAACAATAGCATCGCATTCGTTTCTCCACTGATGTACTATTCTTTTAGAAATTTGATTGGAAATGGCAATTTGTTGATTTTTATCACCATAAATGCCTTGATGATTCCTTGCGTATTTGATGATAATATAAGGACGATTCAATCGCTGAGAAACGTTACGAAAACGAGCAATTAGTTTTGCTTCTTTAGTATTTTGAAGAGTGGTCTCAATTGAGTTTTCTTTTAAAATTACTAAAGATTTGGACTCTACTCCTGGTGTTGCATCATCACAACCAACATGGAGAGATTTTATTTTTTCACGAATTAACAAATCTGTACAAGCAGGAGTATTTCCATGTATGCAACAAGGCACCAAAGTGACATACATTTGAGCATCATCGGGAATGGGGGAGTCATAGTTTTTATGATAACTTTTTAGGCAATTTACCTCGGCATGAGCCTGACCATATTTCTGATGCCATCCTTCGGCGAGTATTCGATAATTGGAAGCCAAAATACCTCCAACCATTGGGTTTGGAGATACAGAACCTAGTCCATTTTGAGCAATATCAATTGCTCTTTTTGAAAAAATATTGTCGAAAACGTCAAACTTTTTTTCTTTCATATCGTAATTTATATATATTCGTATTTATAAGCTAATCAAATGCTTATCGACACAACCATAATAAAAAAATTAACCTTCCTACTAGGAGTATGACTTTTGAGTAAACGGTGTTTTCTCCAATGTTAACGGTATATTCCTAGTAATGAGCGGCAAATTCATTTTCGCTCATTATTTCAATTCTTTTATGTGTGGTTGTTCAAATGTATTAAATATTTAATACATAGAAGCGAATAATTTAGCCAAACCATTAAATTATTTTGAACAAATAAAACACAACCATTATGTTATTTAAAGTAAAATTAAAAAACGCAGACAAAGAAGTAATCCTTGATGATTTTGTTTATGAAAAAATACTTCAAGATTCTTATTTAAAAGAAATTGGTTTTCTTGAAAAACTAAGACTACATTCATCAGGCTGCTGTGTTTTTCAAAAAAATTGGACGAAGAAGAAAGGAAACGTCAAAATAGAAACCATTTACTTACATAAATTCATTGCGGAACGATTTATTGGTAGTCCAAGAGAACAAAGTAAAACTTTTGTAGGTGCAAAGAATGGTAATAAATTAGATTGTCGTATCGATAATTTAGAGTGGAGAACACGATCAGAATCTGCAAGAAACAAAAAGACTAATAACCCTACAGGTTTGACGGGGGTGTATATGGAAAAAGGAAGATTCCGTTCTATTATCACTTATAAAGGTAAATCAATCCATATCGGTATGTTTGATAACAAATTTGATGCGGCAAGAGCGTATAATAAAAAAGCAAAGGAACTATATGGAGAAGATGCAAGACAGAACAAAGTTTTGTACAGAGTTCAGTAGTTAGAATACACTTTATTTGCCACGAATACTTTTAATTGTTTTTTTACAAAATTATGTTTTTCAAAAATATAGCATCGCCTATATTTGCAACTCGATTTTGTTGATTTTGAATAAACAATTTATAAGAAAATACAATGGCATTTGATAATAATTTACTACTAGACACTTTTAATGGAAACCCGACCCCAAGACCGCCTGTTTGGCTGATGCGTCAAGCAGGTCGAATCTTGCCACAATATCGAGCAATTCGAGGTAGCCTTTCTGGGTTCAAAGAACTTGTTCAGACACCTCATTTGGCAGCCGAAGTTACCATTCAACCAGTAGATGAATTAAATGTTGATGCCGCAATTATTTTTTCTGATATACTTGTGATTCCTGAGTGTATGGGCTTGGATTATGATTTAATCGAGAAAGTAGGTCCTCGTTTTCCCGAAACCATAAACTCATTGAAAGATGTAGAATCTCTCGATTCAGGAAAAACGGCAGCAGAAAGACTAGGCTATGTTTATGATGCTGTTTCAGAAACCGTTAGACAATTAGATGGTCGAGTACCTTTGATTGGTTTTTGTGGAGCACCGTGGACATTATTGTGTTATATGGTAGAAGGAAAAGGCAGTAAAACGTTCTCTAAAGCTCGTGCTTTTTTAATGCAAAATCCTAAAGCTGCTCATCTGTTGTTAGATAAAATTACAGAAAGTTGTATTGAATATCTTAAATTAAAGGTAAAAGCTGGCGTATCTGTTGTTCAAGTTTTTGATAGCTGGTCAGGTGTTCTAAGTGCGGATTTATATAATGAATTTGCGATGCCTTATATCAATAGAATTTTAGATTCTATAACCGAAGTTCCTAAAATTGTTTTTGCTAAAGGAGCTTGGTTTGTTCTCGAAGAATTAGGCAAGACAAGTGCCGATGCTGTAGGTCTGGATTGGACAATTGACCCTGAATTCGCGTTATCTAAAATTGATGATAAAATATTTCAAGGTAATTTCGACCCTGCTTATTTATTAGGAAACAAAGAAGATATTCCTCAGCGTGCTCATGATATGTTAAATAGATTTCCCAAAGGAAAGCATATCGTTAATTTAGGGCATGGCGTTTATCCAGAAACTCCTCTCGAAAATGTAAAAACTTTCATCAACACTATTCAAGGAAAATAATGCTATTCCAGTGTTATTTGATTCCCAACATAAAAATGCAAAACCTTCTGGCTAAGTATTAAATTGTACTTAGCTATAAGTGTTTGTACTTTTGAATTGTTATGATTAGTTCTCGCTATTTGAACCGAAATGGCATCAATAGCTCCTATTTCAAATTGTTTTTGAGCCGCCTCGAAAGATTTTAAATTTGCATTTTCTGTTTTTTGTGCCGCTTCGTATTGAAACCGGTTAGACTTGAGACTGGTATAAGCACTCAAAACATCAGTTTTTAATTGTTGTATAGCCTGTTCTCTTTGAATCTCCGCTCTTTTTATATTAATAGTGGCTTGCTGTTCGGATAATTTATTATCGGTTCTGTTGTAAATAGGAATGTTTAAACTTAGTCCGACGGATTGTCCCAAATTGTTATTTATTTGGTCGTTAAATTTTCGTGTCGGAGTGTTTGGCAAACTAAAATCTCTAGCTAAACTAGAATATCGAGTATCCATATTACCAAAGGCAAACAAAGAAGGTAGTTTGTTTGTTTTTTGAACTTTTAATCTCATTTCGGACGCCTTTATATTTAAATCCGACGATTTTAATGAAGCGTAACTCAGTATTGCTTTATCAAAAATTTCATTAAATGGCGTAAGGTAGATAGGGTCGTTAATATCAAAATCTAAATTTGGAATTTCGAGATTATCAAAATAATTTTCTTCTAGAAAAAGTATATTTTGAAGATTTAATAGTGCTATATCATAGTTGTTCTGGCTTGCAATTTCTTGTTGTAAGTCGGAGGCTAACTGTGCTTCTAATTGCAGTTTATCAATTTCCGGTCTTACGCCAGCACTTATTAGTCGTTCTAATTGATTAAGTTGAGCTTCGCTTTGTTCTACATTAGATTTGGCAATTTGAATTCTCTCTTTTTCGAAAACAGCATTAATATATGCATTAACGGTTTGGAGAATAATATCACTTTCTAGTTGTTGATTATCCGCTTTTGAGGCTTCAAAGGAATATTTGTTGGCTTTGATGTTGTTTTTTAATCTGCCATTGGCAAAAATAGAGGCTCTGGCACTTACTCCAAAAGTAGTTGTGTTTGAGTTCGCCGATTCTAAATTATTTGTAGTTGGGTTTAGCGTCAGACCAAACAAAAATGATTGATTTGCAGAGGCATTAATACTTGGTGTCCACTGCCATTTTGCATTTTCATAGTTAGCCGCAGCTTGATTTTCATTCAATAATCCACTTTTTATACTAAGGTTGTTTTCTTTAGCCAGTCGAACACATTCATCGAGTGTTAATGTCTCTTGGGCATGGGTAGTGATAGCTAGAAGTAAGATGATGCTTGTTAGAACGGAATTTTTTATAAAAGTAGGATTCATTATTTTCGTTTTATCTTTAGACACAAAGTAAGTAATCCATATTGATAAAACGATGGTTAATTATATTAATCGCCTATTTCAAGCGACAAGTGTTTATTCTTTATATATAATTGAATTTCTTTTTAAGGAAAGACTAGACTCACCAAGTTAGATGAGCCTAATCATAATTGACGTTATTCTTTAGATCTTTTATCGATGGTATTTCCAAAAAATACGGCATTTGCAAAAATCTTATTCGTTCCCCACCAGAATGCTCTGAAATTAGGGTTGTCTAAAATTCCGATAACGGTTCCTGTTCCTTTTTTAGAAACTATTATAGCAGGAGTATTTTTTAGTTTTTGTAAATTTTCATTTTTGATATATCCACTTATCAATGGATTTGAAGTGTAATGCGAAGGAGCAGCATATTGGTTGGTAGGCTCTTCAAAAAACAATTCTGTATTTCTAAATACAGGTAATTGTGGTCTTCGATATCCATAAAATAACGGGTGCGTTAAATCTATATTCGTCTTGAAAATAGCACCTCCAATTCTTTTAGAACCTTTATCATTTCCGATTTCTCCATAAACAACTTTTTTAGGGAAAGTAGTGCTATCTTTTTTGATAACAAATTTTCCTAAACCATTTTTTGAAGCCCATTCAACGGCTTTTCTCATTACAATCAAGGTTGCTCCGTTTTCAACGGATTTCTTGATTTTTGCGGTAATTGACGAATTGTAATTTCCAGCTACACAAACAATAACGTTATATTTATTCAAATCTTTACCCCAAGGTCTGGCAGCATCAATTTTAGTAATAGGCATTTTGTAATATTGGTCAAATAAATGCCAGATTTCCCCTGCATCATAAGAATAGGTACCGTCTCCAACAATTAATGCAACCTTAGGTAATACAGCCGCCTTGAAACTTCTACTTCCAACATCATAACCTTCGATTGATTTAGTACTCAATGCGGAATAAATTTTTACTTTACCGACTTTTGCTGCTTCTTTTAAGGTTTTATGAATCAGTTTTTCATCTTGCATTTGTTTATAAACAATAATACTTCCTCGATTAAAATCTTTTTCTCCTTCGGAAGTAATATAAGTAGCCGCTGAGGTACTAATTTTTGCTTTAACCCCAGCATTCAAAATATGGTGTAATGCAGCAGGAGCAAAAAACTCATCCCATTCAAAAATATAAGCAATTGCTTCTCTGTTGGATTGGAAAGCTGGAGACATCTTCAAGTTCATAGATAATTCTGAACCTTCTATAATTTTATTACTTTTTTCAAAATTGATATTAAATGCATCGGGTAATGTCCACGCCGAAACGTCATAAAATACGCTATCTCTGAAAGTTAGATTCTTACCAAAAATAGCTTCAACTGTTTTTGCTCTTTGTTGATTGGTGGGAACGAAATAAGAGTTATTCGTTTGAGTGCCGTTTATTCTTTGTGCATTGGTTTTATAAACTTTGATTTTTTGACGAGATAAGATATCTATAAATTCATTCAAACGAGCTTGGTCATAATCCTCTCCAAAAACATATCCTTTGTGTCCCATTTTCATGACATCAGCCAAGGAGTTTTTGAAAAAATCTTTTTTATAAGCCAATAATTCATCTCTTAATCCAAAACCTGCTTCGAAAGTACTCACTAAGGTATTAAATTGATTTTTTACCGTAAAAGGAAAAGACAAATCACCATGTTCAGATTCTTGCAAATGCCCTCTTGAACTTGCTTGTTCAAACAAAATTCCTATTGTTCCATGAATATCTGGGTAGGTAGAACCTTTACCATAATAATAGTCATCATAACTTTCTTTGGTGTAATACATAGATTTAATGCTATCCAAGGCTGCAATATGATAGCGAGCGATATCCATTGTCAAAGATTGGTTTTTATCACTGGTCAAAGGGTTTGCTCGTTGAGGAACACCAGGTTGGAAAAAATAAGTAGCATTTGTTCCCATTTCGTGATGATCCGTTAATATTTCGGGCAACCATTCTTGAAAAATAGGAATACGAGCTTTACTCTCAGGGTTTCTCATAAATAACCAATCTCTATTCAAATCAAACCAATAGTGGTTCGTTCTACCTTTTGGCCAAGCCTCATTATATTCTCTATCTTGGTTGTCATTGGTCATGGTGTGAGCTTTGTGAGAATTTACCCAACTTGCAAAACGATTGAAACCATCAGGATTAAAACATGGGTCTAAAATCACGATTGTGTTTTCCAATTTTTCGAGAACAGGAGCGTCTTTCGAAGCAGCTAAATAATAGGCATATAAAATGGCTGCATTTCCGCCACTAGGTTCATTTCCATGAATAGAGTTTCCTTGATAAATGACAACGGGCAGGTTAGAAGTATCATCATTTTTACCATTAATGAAATCCATTCTACGTTTTTGAATTTCGTCTAATTTAGCAAGGTTTTGAGGGGTCGAAATGAAAATGTTGATTAATGGTCTATCTTCATACGTTCTACCTATTTCTTTGTAAATGAACCTATCCGATTGATCAGAAAGGTGTTTTAGATAATAAACAACTTGGTCGTGAGATAAATGCCATTCTCCAACGGAGAAACCGTAAAAATCAGATGGGCTAGTAATATTGGGGTCTAAATTGCTTTTAGGAAGGTAATAGTTTTCGCTTAGTTGTGCATTGGCTACAAAACTGATTAGAAAACCAATTAGTAATAATGTGTTTTTCATTAAAAATGTGGGTTTACATAGTTTTATAAATAAAAAATGTTCTTAATCCGTTGAAATTAACGAATTAAGAACATATATCAAATTTTAAGATTATAGAACATGGAATTATACCAAATTTTCTTTAGGTCCAAAGAATTCATAATAGATATTTTGATTCTTAACGCCCCAAGTATTTAATATTCTTAACGTGTTTGCCATAAATGGAGTTGGCCCGCAAAAATAAAATTCACTTTCTTTGTCTAAGCCTTGGTCAAGAAGCATATCGAGTGATAAAAAACCTTTATAATCATATTCATCACCTATTTTATCAGTATCTAAAGGCAAGCTAAATATTTTCTTTAATTTTGAAGGATTATCAAGCATTTCTTCAATTTCCTCTGAAAATGCAACGGTATTGCTATTCAGTGCACACTGAATAAAAGTGACATCTCTTTTACTATTAATGGCATCTTTACAAATACTCAATAAAGGAGTGATTCCAACTCCACCACTTATTAATACTATGGGTTTTTCGCCTTTTCTATTTAATGTAAAGTCTCCAGCAGGCATACCTGCTACTACTGTATCCCCAACTTTCAAATTAGAATGGAAGTAATTAGAAACAATTCCGTCAGGGTTTCCTGCTTCTTTCTTTATACTGATTCTATAAAAACCATCATTTTTCGAATTAGAAAGACTATAATTTCGAGTATGTTTATGTGATGTATTTGGAATCTCAATAGTTACTGCAATGTATTGACCACCAATAAAATGAGGTGTTGGTTTTCCATCTTTCCTTTTTAAATAGAATGAAGTAATTACATCACTTTCGTTTACTTTCTTTGTTATAACAAACTCTTTAGTTCCTCTGAAACCGTTAGAAGAAGATTCATTATCGCCATATATTTTTTCTTCTTTATGAATAAAAATAGCGGCTAAATCACCATAAGCTATAGTCCATGCTTCCACAATATCAGGTGTAGCTGCCTCTCCTAAAATATCTTTTATGGCTTCCATTAGGTTTTCGCCAACGATAGGGTAAGCCTCCTTTGGAATTGAAAGACTTGAATGTTTTTGTGCAATAGTTTCGACGGTTCTAGTTAACATTTCTAATTTGTCAATATGTACAGCATATTGGAAAATTGTATTGGCTAATACTTTTTGTTGACTACCTTTTTTTTGATGAACCATATTGAAAATATCCTTTAAGTCGGGATGATTCTCAAATAACCTTTTGTAAAAAACCTTAGTTATGGATTCTCCATGATTTTGTAAAACAGGTGCCGTTGCTTTTACGATTTCAATTACTTCTTTTTTTGTCATGATATAACACGTTTATTTTTTCTTTTAACTTTGAAAATGAATAAATTAGAATTAATCCAGTCATAGTTGGACAAATGATAAATAAGTAACCTAAATCTTGAATCTCAGTATTAGATATTAAAGGGATAATCGCTATTGCACCAGCAGGAGGGTAAGTGGCAAGAATTGAATTTAATACCAAAATACACATTCCGATAGTGAATGAAATTTGATAGTAAAATGCTAATTCTAAAGATTCAAAAAACACCCCCATAAACGCAGTGAACATTCCTGTCGTAAGCATTTCTAATAAAGAAAATTTACTGGATTCTCTTGAAAATGCAAGCACAGCAGCAGCTCCAAATGCAGCTATAATTATTACACTTTCTTCGAGATTTAAAAAGTATTTATGAACCCAATAAATAGAATTAAAACAAACAATTGCAAATACACAGTTCATTAGATTATTTAATAAATCATTCATTATATGACTTTTTATACAACAAAATTAGAGGATTAAAGAGCCATCTATTTATGACCTAAATCATATGAACTATACTATTTTTATAAATTAGAATTATGGAGGAGAAGGAGGAAGAAAAATGACAGGTTGACTAATGATAAGATGTTGAAAGTCAACCTGCCAGAAGATTTATTTTAATACCTTATAAACATTCATGCTTTTTCCTTTATAATTAATTACATAAAGGTTGTTTTCATGAACAAGTATATCTGTCGGTTTTTGAATATTTTCAGTGAGAGTTTGCATTACATTTCCTTCCCAATCAAAAATAAGAACTCTATTGTTTTCAAAATCAGTGGTATAGATTTGTTTATCAGTAACAAAAATTCCCGTAGCAGCATTCATGCCTTCTAAATGCCCGACCGTAGTTAGGTGGCTGCCTGATTTATCGAATATTTGAACTCGATGGTTGTAAGCATCGGCAACGATTATTTTATCATTAAAAAGTTGAACATCGGTAGGGTAGTGAAATTCCCCATTGGCTTTGCCTTTTTTACCAATACTTTTCCATTCTTTACCATCATAAAACAATACTCGATGTTTGTAAAAATCAGCAATTACTATTTCATCGCCTGATATATCAACTCCTGCGGGAGCATCTAAACTGTCGGAAATAGATAAAGTCGTTTTTTGTCCATCATTAATTTTTAAAATATTATCCGAACCATATTCGGGAATATAAAGTGTGTTGTCATGATAAGAAATGTGCATAGGACGTTCAAGACTATCTATTTTTTGAAGAACATTTCCTTCAAAATCTATTTCAATGACTTGATTGTGGTCACCATCGGCTAACCAAAGTCCTTTTTCAGATGGAGCAATTCCTATGGGGGTGATGCTGCCCAAATCTAACTGTTTTACGGCTTGCCATTGCATGGGTTTTTCGCAGGCAGAAAATAATAAGGTTATGAAACCTAATATTAATATATTTTTCATTTTAATTTTTTTAGTTGGAATTTAATTATCACGATACAAACAACAAGCAGGTAAGTCCTCGTAGGTAGAATTTTTGGCTTTGTTGTTTTTGGTGTCATGTCCCGATTTAGCCACTGCAATCTCTACACTGGTAGGATTCGTTTGATTTTCGTCATAACTAATTGATAAAACCTCTGATTCTTTATCCCAATTTGCTTTTGTAACTCCCAAGGTACCCAAAGCCGCTTTTTCTATTCGAGCTTTACACATATCGCAATTTCCACCAACGGGGAAAGTCGCATCTTTGAGAATACTTTCGTTGTTAACGATTGTTTTTTGAGTTTCAGAATTCTCTTCTTTTCCGTCAGCTCTTGTGATTTTTACAGAAACAGGCGTATAACCTGCTTTTTCTACTTGTTCTTCGATAGTTTCAATACTTAGAACGTCAGCAGTAGGAAATTTGAAATTCATAATTCCCGTTTCCATGTCTATGGTGACTTTCTTAATTCCTTTCAATTCTTTGAATTTTTTTTCTAATCCATAAGCACAAAAAGGACAACCCAATCCATCTACACGAACGGTAAAATTATCCATATCTTTAGACTGAGCATTTATTGAATTTGAAAATAGGAATGAGGTGAATAATGAAATTATTAAAATGATATTTTTCATGATATTTTGATTTATAAATTTTCTAAAAAACATAACGACTACCAAAGAACAAACTGTATTTACGTTCTTTTTCTTCGGCTAAATTTTGAATCAATGGAGCTTGAACAGCCATTTCTATGGTGAATCGTCCTTTGGCATATTGAATACCTTGACCATAAAGAATGGCAAAATTATTCGTTTCGGGAAACCAACTGTTTTGATATTCGAAATATAGATTAATTTGGTTTACGGGATATGTTGGTTTTAATAATGGCAACCCAAAACTAAGTTTGTGACGAAATTCATTATAATCTTCATCGAAACCAATATTGTAACCTAACTCATTAGAAATGCCGTATTTTATGGTTTCATAACCAGCTACCACACCCAAATAAGATTGGTATTGTTTGGTTTGAATTCCTTCCAGCCGTAGGTCTTTTCCTGTGGGTAAGGTTTGCAAGGTTTTAGCAACGATTCGGAATGTTTTTCCCATCTTGTCTTTTCGAAAAAACTGATATTTAGCCATAATTTCAATATCGCCCAAACCACTTCCTTCCAACCCATTATTGAATTTATAATTGGTAAACGGAACGTGAACGCTCACTAAAGTATTGGATGTCGGCAGATAATGAACCATTAAAGGGGCTTTGACGAAAGTTCCTTCGTTGGTATTCCTAACTTCTGTTAAGGTTTTAATGATAACGGATTTACCACCTAACATGATGGGTTTATCACCCAAAATAGGAGGTCCTTGGGCTGAAAGCCATTCACAGGACAGGAGGATTACTAAAATAATAACCCACTTATTATGTTGATCCATAAGTCTTATTAATTTAAAAATAGAATAAATATTCTTGCACTACACAAGAATTAGTAAGTAAAAAAAGACTGACTTATGGCTATAAAAGGAAGGATTGAATCAGAATAATGAGTTCTTGATTCAATAAAGGAGGGATAATTTGTAGCTTCACAAATTCAGAAACATAATCGATTGGATTATGAAGAACTAAATTGAAAGACTTAATTAATAAAGAACTTTGATGGTGGTCTAAAGAATTAGATTCGAATGATATTTTATTAAAATCATCATCTGCATCAATTTGTAGAGACTTGTTTTGACAACAACCTTTGTGCTCTTCTTTGCTTTTGAAAGCACAAGATGAAGCTGCTTTACTGCACGAAGATTTCGTTTCAAAACAAGATTTTGCTTTGCCAATTAAACTGATGGACTTAATATGGCTTTGACAAAAATGAAAATCAATGGTAAGGTTAGCCGATGACAACAACATCAAGGCTACTATCAGATAGATACCTATATTTTTGAATCGATTAATTTTCATACTCCCAAAGATAATATATTTAGCGTACTTTTTCAAGTAACGCTATCATCGTTGATTAATTTCATTAATAATTTCAGCTCTTAATTTCGTTAATGTATTTATTTTCTCTGAGGATAGTTTTTTAGCAGCAGAAATAGCTTTATAATCAGTGGTAAAATGATAATATAAAACGGCAAAATATGCTAAAAACGGCATAGTCAAAATTCCCATCCACAACCAAGGCGTTTGAACGATAAATCCAATAATGATTAATATAATATACATAACAAAATAGCCAGCGAACGCAATCCCGAAGAAAGCAGGAAGTTTAAATTCTATTCGTTTAGGTTTGGTCTGACCAAAATTTCTAGCATATAAGAATATAGGCAAATGAAAAATACGACCTAAAAAAGCAGGCAACCAACCTAAAATTAATGCGATTAGGGTTGGCGTTGTATTTTTTTTGACATTCACTAAACCAAAATCGGTTATGTTGTTTGAAGCTAATTGATTGAAGTATTTTTCCGCCTTTTGTTGCCAAGTACTTAATTCTGTTTTAGACCAACTATCTATTTTATCAGCCCAAAGTCTCGTTAGTTTATGTGATTTAGCATCGTCAGAAGCGACAGGAGACAAAGGAGCGTTGATTTCGTTGTCAATTAGATTTAGTGCCAATTCATAAGCATCATCACTAGTTCTTTCTGTTGGAGCAACCACTAATCGGTTCAATTTATCAAACATTAGTTGTGTTAACTTTTCGTAAGTATCTTTTGGGTGTGCTTGATATTCAGCCCAGTAATCAGCCAAATTAATTGGTTCGCCAAGAGCGATAGTGACTGAACTCCTAGGTTGGTCGGCAGCTCTGAAATTATTTCCAACGGGTAAAATATAAACGTCTTTGATGTCGTATTTTTCCATAGTTCCAAAGCCCATTCTTAAAAAACCTTTTTTTAGAGGACGTAAATACCGAACTTGCTTACTGGTAGCTTCTGAAAAAATCATAATCCAATGGTTATTATGCAAAGCGTCAAAACAAGCATCAAACATATTTTGCCTTTTCTTCAATATATGCAATCCATCTCTAGCAGCATAAACAGGAATCATGTGAAGTGCTTTTAAAAACCAACCCGCAACAGGGTGGTTAAAAAAACGAGCAGCTACCAAATAGTCTAGTGGTTTGTCTTGAAAACAGCCCAAAATAGTAGGTTCCATAAATGCAGTAGGGTGGTTGGCAACCATGATAACAGGTTTGTCTTTAGGAACATTCTCAATGCCAACGATATTTATATTTCTGTATAAGAATTTTAATGCAAATCGTACTAGAAACCTAAAAAAATGATACATTCGTTAGTCTTATGTAGTTAGATAGTAGAGTGTTTGAAATGCCAAAGATACAATTCCATAACTTAATTTCCTACCATATTTTTGCCTCGTAATATAACTCGATTTGTATCATTAGGAATCGTAATTTTTAGTATTTTGAATCCTTTTACTGCTATTAAAAAGCTACCTTAGAAAAGATATAGGAATTAAATAGAAATAGTTGGAATGAATAAAGAAAGAAGATCTTTTTGGATAGGTGCAATAATGGTGGTTTTAGGGTCGTTTGGCTTTGCTATGAAAGGAATTTTCATCAAACAAGCTTATGGTTATGATATCGATGCTACTGATGTTATTGCATTGCGAATGATTTTTTCATTTCCATTCTATGTACTTATTTTACTATTGAGCAGGGCGAGAGGAGCAAAATTGCCTTCCTTTACGAGGAAGCAACTTTTTTCATTTGGGATTATTGCCACACTAGGTTATTACGTAGCCTCTTATGTCAATTTTGTTGGTTTACAATACGTTACGGTTAATGTAGAACGTATTGTGTTGTTTACTTATCCAACATGGGTCTTGTTGATTAATAAAATTTTCTTCAAAAAAGAAATTACGAAAATCCAATGGATAGCAATTGGGGTTTCATATTTAGGAATTGTCATCACTTTTGTAGGAAGTTTGTCGTTACAAGCTCAAAATGACTTATTAATAGGAGTAAGTTTGGTGATTTTATCAGGGGTGGTTTATGCGGTGTATTTAATTACTTCAGAAGCCACGATGAAAAGGATGACCTCGTTGCAATTTACCTGCCTTTCTATGATGATTGCTACCATTCCCGTTTTGGTTCATACTTACTTTGTGAATGGTTTGGAAATTTGGAATCACGATATAGACGTATATTATTATATGATAAAAATAGCTATTTTTTCAACGGTACTCCCTACGTTATTAATTATGAATGGTGTAAAAAGGGTTGGGGCAGATAATATGTCTATAATTGCGAGTGCGGGGCCAGTGTTTACGATACTTTTAGCCTATTATATTTTGGGTGAAATAATGACTTATCAGCAGGTTTTTGGGACAGTGCTTGTGCTGTTTGGTATATTTTTAATTTCATCTAAGGGAAGTAAAGGAATGAAAAAGTAGTTTTAAATGGAAAATACATCGTTTTGGTATATTTTTTGAAATGCTTATTCTATTAAGAGTTTTGCAATACAGTATTTTTTATGAGAATGCATAACCTTATAAAATAATTTTACGTACTTAATAGAAGTAGGTTTTATACCATAAAAATCTAGCTCTAAAACATAGCATCTAGGAGTTATAAATTTTTTTTATGCTTTCAAAAAATAACATCTTATTTATTCTTCTATCTATTACCCTTATAATTAACTCAACCGCCCAAAGTAAGTTTTTTGTAAGTCCGAAAGGTAATGGGGATGGAGGTTCGTGGACCAGTTCCACGAACTTAAAAAATGCCCTAAAAAACGCTGAAGAAAATGATGTTATTTGGATTAAAGAAGGAATCTACTATCCTGTAGATTGTATCGTTTGTACCACTAATGATAGAAGCCAAAGTTTCGAAATTCCAAGTGGAATCAAGCTGTATGGTGGCTTTTCAGGCACTGAAGTTGAACTGTCCGAAAGACCAGAAAATAGTTACTCTGTATTTGATGGTGATATTGATAAAAACAATGCCCTCTCCAATAATTCTTTTAGTCTTGTTTTCGCATTAAATACAAATGCAAATACCTTAATCGATGGAATTGAGTTTATGAATGCGAATGGAGAGAACTCTTTAGTAGCTCCAGGTTCATTTTCTAATAGTGGAGGAGGAGTTTATTTCCAATCAACAATCTCAACTGGAGGGGTAGGGCTTTCAATTAATAATTGTAAATTCACAAACAATCATGTTTTCGGTTTCGGAGGGGGAGTATACGTAGATTTAGAGGAAGGTTCTGCAGACATTAATTGTACAAATACATTATTCGAAAATAATTCTGCTACTTCGGGTGGAGGAGCTATTTATTCAATAACGACTAGTTTTTATGCCGTCAATCTTAATATAGCGAGCATAGAAGCAAAATCGAATGTTACAGAGGATGGTTGCGGAGGAGCTATTGTAATAGAAAGTACTTCTACTAGCACTAGTCAAATCAATATTGATAATAGTCTTTTTAATGAAAATTCAGCTAAAGAAGATGGCGGAGCTATAAGTATTTATGAAGAAGGAGGCTATGTTGATGTAAAAATGTTTAATAATGAATTTATAGCGAATCAGTCGGGCTTAAATGGTGGCGCATTGAGTTTAGAATCAGAAGGAAAAGGAATTAACTTTAATGTAAATAAAATTATATTTTCCAATAATAGTTCTAATAGCAATGGAGGAGCGATTAGTATAGATGAATCAAGCAATAAGGATAATGTTCAAAAGTTTCTTTATTGTAACTTCATGGGCAATATTGCTAATGGTCGAGGAGGAGCTATTCATCATGTTTTAAATAATAATGCTGTTTCAGAGCCTTTCTTTCAAGGAGGAAGTTTTTCTACGAATACGGCTTCTTCTGGAGGTGGAATCTATTTTAAAAACAATGAACTTTCTAGCTTAAACCCTACTTTATTAAATTCCTCGTTTGTAGAAAATAATGCAACTACAGGAGGCGGAATTCATATGGATGTAGATGGAGAATCCAAATCTAAAGCGACCTTAATACACAATACTTTTTATAAAAATACTTCATTTACAGGCGGAGCAATTTCTGCAGCAGCAGAAGAAGAAGGTGTTGATGAGTTAGCGTTAGACATTATTGGTAGTGTTTTCAGTTCCAATACAGGGTTGTTTTCCTCTGGAGTATCTCAATCAACGAATGCGATATTTAATTTTAAAAACTCAGCCGCAGATGTAGCTAGTTGTCGTTTTATGGGTAGAGGAGCTGGAGAGTCGTTTAGTTTCAATTGTGATGAAATGATATTTGAAGATATTAACTTTGTCGATGAAACGAATCACGATTTGAGACCCAATACAGGTTCGTCAGTAATCGACAAAGGAGACAATACTTATATAGACGTTTTCGAAATAGAGAGTGATGTAGATAGTAATTACCGCTTTGATAATTTAATAATGGATTTAGGGGCTTACGAGTCTAAGTCAGGAATAAAACATGATGCTCAATATGAATTAATTCCTGAGGATATTTTCTCGTGTAATCAAATTGATACATCTATACGAATTATTGCTAGAGGAAATGGGCACTTTGATTATAAATGGTTTAAAGATAATGAAGAAATAGATTCTACTAACACTCGTATTATTAAGGTAACGGGAGGACCCGAAGCAACAGGTTATTATCAATTAAGAGTTATAGATGAATTCGGAGAATTATTCTTTTCGGATTCCATATATATAGAGATACTTCCATCAGAAGGTTTTAGTGTTGTTGCTTTAGACATCGCAGAGACTTGCGAAAGCGATAGTATTATTTTAGAAAGTTCTATAATTGGACCCGAAGTTGGCTATAACTTTGAATGGTTTCAAAATGGAGAGGTGATTAGTACGAAGGCTAAAGACGTACTCTACGATTTTGAACCCAATGACGAATTTTATGTGAAAGCGAATTCTAATAATTCTTGTTTGACCAATAGTACCAGTATCTCAGACACCCTAAGACCTAGTATTATTAATACCTCTAATCCTGAAGTATCAATTAATGATCCAGGGTTATTTTGTGCAAGTACAGAGGTTACCTTAGAAACTACTTTTCAGAATGAAGGAGATGTTCCATTATTCAAATGGTTTCTTAATGATGAGATGGTTCAAGAAAATTCTTCCTCTTCAATAACTTTTGATTCTCTAAAAAATTCAGACGAAGTAAAGGTTGTTTTAGTTGGGCAATCAAGCTGTCAAGATTTTTCTGAAGACACTTCTGAAGTTTTAGCACCAAATGTAATGACGGTTTCTTCACCTGTCGTCGAACTGATTCCTTCAACAACTAGTATCTGTGAAGGCATAAGGGTTGATTTTTCAACGGCTATTTCTAACACGGGAAGCAATGTAGATTTGGAGTGGTATTTAAATGACGAACTGATTGCAGAAAACGTAAGTGGATACACTTCGTCTGTTCTACAAAATGGGGATCAAATTTTTGTAGAAGCAATTCCTGCTACTCAATGTCCAGGAGCTGTATCAAGATCTGAAGTAGAAACTATCACTGTCATTTCAACCCAAGCTCCGATACTAAATATTGATGCTAATGGAACAGATTTTTGTAAAGGTGATGAAGTAGATATAGTGCTAACTATCGAGAATCTACCATCAGATAATTATGAAATTATTTGGAAGAAAAACGATGCGGAAATTTTGCGAGACGAGTTTTCTTACCAAACCTCATCCCTTGAAACTAATGATAGAATTAAGGTAGAATTAATGTTCGAGAGCGAATGTTCTTCTAATGGTTCAATCTCCTCTAATCAACTTGAATTCAACATAAATGACGTAATTAGACCAGAAATATCAATATCAACCAATACCAATCCTGTATGCGAAGGCTCTCCTGTAACCTTTTTTAGTTTTTCTAACGAAGCAGTTGATTTAACCCAATTAAAATGGTTTAAAAATGGAGTTGAAATAGGTATGGGAGCTAATATGATAGATAATAATGTTAATAATGGCGATGTGTGGTTTGCAAGGTTAGACCCATCGTCAGTAAGTTGTGTTGAAGGTGAAGATTTTCAATCAAATTCTATTGTTTTAGGAGTAACAAAAAGCACGGTTTCTTCAATATCTATAGATACGTCAAGTTTTGAAGTTTGTCGAAAAAACACCTTTACTGTCTCGGCAACAGGAAAAAATATAGATGGCAATTCCCCAATAGAATGGTTTAATGATAAGGTGAAAATAGGAGAGGGGAGTTCAATTACTTTTGAAGGAGTCACCTCAGATATTAAATTAATAGCTAAAGGAGAAGCGAATTTAGAATGTACTACGGAACCTGTAGTTGAAAGCGAACCTATAACAATCACTGCTTTAGACGAACTAGAATCATCAATTACGTTTGAAGTAGATAAGACCAAGCTTTGTGATGAGGTAGACCCCGTTAAAGAAGTCCGTTTAATAGCGAAGCCAAAACATGGAGGTTCTGCACCTCAATATAAATGGTATTTCAACGATAGATTTACTTTTTTGACTAATCCAGTCTTACGATTAGGCAACTTTAATGCTAATGATAGTATTCGATTAGAAATGATTTCAAACAATGAGTGTGTTACTTCGGCTACTCAGTCAACTTCTACACCTAACCTGTCTTTAGAGTTTGATTGTGATGACTTTATGACATCTGTTTCAGAAACAGAAAACGCAGAATCTGAGATTAGGCTATATCCTAACCCTGCCAGAGAAACTCTTTTTGTCGATAATCTACCCAGAAATGAGACATATGAAGTAAAAATTATTGCTGCCAATGGAGTTTTAGTAAAACACATACTTTTTGAAAAAAATATTTCAGACCATTCAATAGACTTGACAAATTTAGTTAATGGAACCTATTATGTACAAATAGTATCTTCGGAGAATAGTTTTGCCACTATTTTTCAAACCTTTAAATAATATTTCGGTACATATTATAGACAATATTCATTTCTAATTCTTTATTAAATATATTACTATATATCTTTAGTTTCAAATATGAATTTATGAAACAAGTAGGTGGACTTTTATTATTAGCCTTGGCAAGTTCATTGTTGACTTTAGCCCTCTACGATTACTTTATTGGTCCTCAAAAAGTAATAGTAAAATCTCCTACGGCGCCTGTTCAATACACCAAACTTAACCAGGCAAATAATGAAGCACCAAACACTAGATTAAAATTTCAAGACTTTACCTTTGCCTCAAAACAGGCCATTCCTGCTGTGGTAAATGTTCGTGCTTTCGAAAACGTAGATTCCTATTTTTGGGCATCGAGTAAATCAGCGAGTTCTTCAGGTTCTGGGGTTATTATTAATAAAGATGGATATATTGTTACTAATTTCCATGTCATTGAAGATGGTTCTTCATTCGAAATATCTTTGGCCGACGGACAAGAATACGAGGCGACTTTAATGGGAACCGACCCCTCTACGGATTTAGCATTGTTAAAAATAGAAGGAGACAAAGATTTTCCACAATTATTTTTTGGCGATTCAGACTCTCTGTCTGTGGGAGAATGGGTTTTGGCTGTGGGCAACCCTTATAATCTAGAGTCAACCGTTACTGCAGGTATTGTTTCTGCGAAAGGTCGTTCCATAAATATTCTTGAAGGGCAATATTCTATCGAATCATTCATCCAAACGGATGCTGCTGTGAATCCAGGAAATAGTGGAGGAGCTTTGATTAACTCGAGCGGACAATTGGTAGGCATAAATACGGCAATTATTACTCGTAGCGGTAAGTTTGATGGATACTCGTTTGCTGTTCCATCCAACCTATGTCTCAAGGTTGTACAAGATTTAATTGAATATGGTATTGTTCAAAGGGCTGTATTAGGGGTTAGCATTTCTAAGTTGCCGCCAGAAATTATCGATGAATATGATTCTATACAAGGTGTTCTGATTACCCAAGTAGAAAGAAAGAGCGGAGCTTATAGTGCAGGACTAAGGAAA
Organism: uncultured Saprospiraceae bacterium; assembly: GCA_937922815.1. GTDB lineage: Bacteria > Bacteroidota > Bacteroidia > Chitinophagales > Saprospiraceae > CALAJP01. The sequence continues at coordinate 13,757 of CALAJP010000144.1, read as the reverse complement.
AATGATATTATCGTAGGACTGAATGATGATTCTATTACTAATGTATCTCGGTTACAAGAATTAGTCGCTAGATATAGACCCGGAGATGAAGTTATGATAAGGGTAGTAAGAAAGGATAATGAAATAAGAAAAAAGGTTGTTTTACATTCTAAAAATCATGTCTTTACGCAACCAAAATCTGAAATTTTGAACGCATTAGGCTTTTTCCTTCAAGACTTGACACCCGACCAAATCAATAAAATAGGAAGTAAAGGAGCTTATGTTTCTAAAATATCTCCCCATTCAATCATTAGTGAAACGAATATGGTAAAGGGGCTGATAATTACAAATATAAATAATATTACTGTAGAAGATGTTGATGATGTAAAAATGATATTAGGCTCTAGCAAAGGAGAAATAATAATCACAGGCGTTTATGAAGATGCAGAAGGTAGCTATATTTATACTTTTGAAATAGATTAATGCATAATTGCTTTATAATTATTGGTATTATCGCATTCTTTCATCGTTAAAAATGCATCTAATTGCAAAATAATAAACCTAGTATATCTGGTTATTTTTTCTGTAGGCACCTTAACTTGTAGGGTCAATTGACCATTTGGTGAAATATTCGTTGTACTTATCTCGTATGATTCGATAGGAAAAACTCCAATTTTGAAATCTCCACGAGAAAGTTTTTCTGTACCAGAAATGAAAGCTCTAATTTTCAAATCATCACTTTCAGCATCAGACTTGCCAAGTAAGTTTGCATAGCCATCTCCTTGGTTGAGAATGGTACATTGGATAATCGCATACTTCTTTTTTCTCGTAACTATTTTTAGGTTAGAAACGATTAAATCGGCACATAAATTATCTGCTATTGATGTATTAGAAGTGTTATTTGTAGCTTCAGGGTACTGTTGAATGGGAGTCGTTTTTTTTCCACACGATTGGAAAGAAACGAAAAAAAGTATGAAATAGAAAAAATGAAATTTCATAGATAAGGGAATATGATTATTTATTAAGAATGTTAGTTAGGTTTAAATTTTTCGTTAGATATAACATATATAATAAATATTCAAAATACATACCATCTTTATTTTGAAACTCGAGAATAAAAAAATCGAAAGGTTAAGAAGTTTCGATTTCGTTGTCAGAAACCATTTTTAAAGGTCGTCGAATGTTTTCTTCTAATGATATAAAGGTTTCTGTTCGTTGAATTCCTTCAATACTCTGTATTTTATCGTAAAGAACCGTTCTTAAATGTTGTGTATCTTTGCAGATGATTCTTGCAAAAATAGAATAATTTCCAGTCGTATAATGAGCATTAATGATTTCTGGAATTTCACTGAGACTTTTAATAACAGATTTGTAGAGAGCACTTTTATCTAGGTAGATTCCCAAAAAGGCGGAAATGTCATAACCTAATTTAGAATAATCAATTTCTAAATTGGCACCTTTTACAATACCCAATTCTTTTAATTTTCTCATTCGCACATGAATAGTCCCTCCAGAAACGAAAAGTTTTTTTCCTATTTCTGTATACGGAGTATTCGCATTTTCTACCAATAAAGAAAGTATGTTCCTGTCTAAACTGTCTAATTGTTGCACTAGTAATTATAATTTTTACAAAAAAAGATATAATTTATTAACAAAATTATAATTTTTTATTGAAAAGTATCAATTTTTATCTAAATATATACATTTTTTTCTGCACAGGCTTTATGGTAAGAACCTTATACATTGGATTCAACTTAGACATTATATAATATCTATTAGAAAGCTGTAATAAATCAGTGAACGGACTATTGTTACAGCGCTATAAAATTTATTTAGGATAATAATGTATAATTCTATGTTATAAAATAGAATTATTTTTTGCTAACTTAATGGCTTATAAAATAATATCTAGATTATGAGATTTTTGTTATACCTATCGCTGACCGTATTCTTTTTTTCTTGTGGAGAAAATAAAGAAAAAGCAGATTTATTAATCAAAAATGCTAAAATTTATACTGTTGACAAGAATTTTAATATTGCAAATGAGGTAGTTGTAAAGGATAAACAGATAATAGCCATTGGGAAAAAAGGCGAATTAGAAAATCAATATATCGCTACGGATACATACGATTTAGAAGGCAAATATGTATATCCTGGTTTGATAGATGCCCATTGCCATTTTTACAGAATGGGTTTAGATCAATCTAGAATTGATTTGGTAGGGACAAAAAGCTATCAAGATGTATTAGATAAAGTAGTCGCGTTTCAGAAAGAAAAAAACTTACCATTTCTTAAAGGTTCGGGTTGGGATCAAAATGATTGGGACAAAAAAGAATTTCCTACTAATGAAGAGTTGAGTAAATTATTTCCCGACATTCCTGTCGTATTGGAGCGTATAGACGGTCATGCTTATTTAGTCAATGAAAAAGCACTCCAATTAGCAAAAATAACGACCAAAACTTCTCAAAAAGGAGGGGCTATAGAACAAAAAAATGGAAAATTGACAGGAATATTAATTGATAGGCCGATGGAATTGGTCGATGCAATTATTCCAGAACCTACTCTTAAACAAAAAGAAGATGCACTAACAATCGCAGAAGATATTTGTTTCTCTTATGGTTTGACAACAGTTGATGATGCAGGTTTGGACAAGGAAATTATAGACCTTATTGGTAAAATGCAAACCGATGAAGCGTTGAAAATCAGAATGTATGTGATGGTTAGTAATACCCCCGCAAATATTGACCATTATCTCAGTCAGCCACCATTGAAAACCGATTTGCTAAATGTACGTTCTATAAAAGTTTATGGAGACGGAGCATTGGGGTCTAGAGGAGCAGCACTCAAAGAGGAATATCATGATAAAAAAGGTCATTTTGGGGCAATGGTAACTCCTATTGATGAAATTGAGGCTCTTGCTCATCGTATTGCTTCCACGGATTTTCAAATGAATTCACATGCCATAGGCGATTCTGCGAATATTGTTATCTTGAAGGCTTACGTTGATGCTTTGAAAGGGAAAGAAGACCGCAGGTGGAGAGTTGAACATGCTCAGGTTGTGGATACCAATGATTTCCATTTCTTTAGTAAGAATATTTTGCCGTCTGTTCAGCCCACTCATGCAACTAGTGACATGTATTGGGCAGAAGAACGTTTAGGCCATCATAGAATGGACGGAGCTTATGCATTCAAAAGTTTGTTAGATAGGTCAGGAATGGTCGCTTTGGGAACGGATTTTCCTATAGAACAAGTGAATCCTTTTTTGACTTTTTACGCAGCAGTTAGCAGACAAGACTTAAAACAGTTTCCTGAGGAAGGCTTCCGTCCAAACGAAAAACTGTCAAGAAAAGAGGCTCTTAAAGGAATGACTATTTGGGCAGCGTATAGTAATTTTGAAGAGAAAGAAAAGGGGAGTATTGAAGTCGGGAAATGGGCTGATTTTGTGGTGTTGGAAGATGATATTATGGAAGTCGATATTTCTAAAATCCCTAATACTGAAGTGATGATGACGTTTGTAGGGGGAGAATTGGTTTATAAAAAATAATAATTTATGTGTATTAGTAATTTTTGGAGTTGGTTAGTAGTGATATTTATATTAGGAGGTTGTCAAATCTCATCGGCTCAAAGCAAAAAAAAGGTTTTAGTCTATCAAAAAGAATTGAATCAAAGCTATAAAGACCCTTCTACTTCTCCGTTGAAAGAAGCAGCATATAGCTTTGAGGGGTTAACCTTCTTCGATTATAACAAACAATTTCGATTGAAAGCGAATTTCGTACCCAGTTCAAAAAATAAAATTGTCAATTTTGAAACCTCAACAAATAGGAAAGCCGCTTATAAAAAGTATGGAAAATTAACTTTCGAAGTCAATGGAAAAAGTCAAACATTAACCGTTTTTCAAGGCTACCCTATAAACCCAATGAACAAAAATCATTTATTTGTTCCTTTTCTTGACCAAACCAATGGAAATAGCACCTATGGGGGAGGACGATACCTAGACTTAAAAATTACGGATATTTCTAAAAATAAAGTATGTCTCGATTTTAATAAATCTTATAATCCATACTGTGCTTATTCGGATTTATATAGCTGTCCTATTCCGCCACTCGAAAACCAATTAGACGTTGAGGTTAAGGCAGGTGTATTAATGGATAAATAAGTTTAAAGCATGATTTCTTTTGATGTATTCATCAGAACGTCAGTTTTCATTTCGTCTTCGAGGGTTTTATAATCTTGAGGTAAAACAGATTTGACGATTTGACCATTTTTGAGATATAAAATCTGGTCACATAAATTGCTTAGGGTCGAAAAAATATGTGAAGAAATAAGGATAGTTTTATTTTTTTGCTTGAGTTGTTCAATAAGAGATGACAGGATAATATTACTTTGTATATCAACCCCATTAAATGGCTCATCAAGAATTAAAATATCATTCTTTTGGAGTAGAATAGCCATAAAAGCTAATTTTTTCTTCATTCCTGTGGAATAAAATTCGACATATTCATTTAAAGGAAGGTCAAAAATGTTTTGTTTGTCAAAATTATCCTCGTTTATTCCTCTGGCAACGCAAAGTAATTTGAGGTATTCCCAACCTGTAATCCTTGATAAAAAAAGAGGGTTGGTTTCTAATAGCCCAATATGGTTTTTAAGGTTGCCTAACGGAGAATCTATTTTTCCATTGGCTGACTCTAAGCTCGTCAAAGATTTAAAAAGGGTTGTTTTCCCCGCACCATTTTTTCCGACAATACCATATATTTTTCCTGCTTCAAATTCGAGATTGATGTTTTTAAGAACAGTTTTATTTCCGTATTTTTTTGATAGATTTTTAACCGATAGAATCATAGGCTTAGATTTAAATTTTTCTTTGATTTACTATAAAATATACACATTATGACAAGCAACAGAGGAGGAAATACTAAACTAATTGCATATAAAATAGCTTGCGGCAGGCTTATTTCGTTCGGATAAGCGGAGTATTTTGCTAAAACAATTGAAGAGGAATAAATCAGTCCTATGAATAATACGCCTAAAATAATTAGGAAATGTTGGCTATTGAATAGCAATAAAACTAATGCAACAGGCAAGGATAGGATTAAACAACTTAAAATAGCATCTTTTACCTTGGATAATAGAAATTGATTTGGGTTTTTATTGTAAATCCAAACTAAAAACTGACTTTCTTGCGTAAAGTATGCTGACATTTGAACGAGAAAAATTGCCCCCAACGCTACTAATCCTAGGTTGAAATTATCTACTCGAACGGACTGAAAAACGATAAAATAAAGTAAAAGATAGAGCCACCAATTTTTTCTAAATCCAATTATATTTTCAAAGGGAATTTTCTTGAATGGCGTAGGAATAGTATTTTGTACATAAGTTTTAAAAACAATAAAAGAAAAAATAATAGCTAATAAAAGAAGAACACCAACAGCATAAAATTCTCCCACATAAAGTAAATAAATAACATAAGGTAGACAAAGAAGGAGATTTTCAACTAAACGAATCTTTTTCTTAGTTAGATTATCAAAAATGAGAGATAATTGATTGTTTCTTTTTTGTGCACTTAGCTTAGCCAGTTGGCTGAAAGCAATTAGTATAAAACATTCGCTTGCCCATGTTAATTTTAAAAAAAGCAATTTTGATAAAAAAACAAATATGAATCCTGCTAAAAATATACCGACAAATGGAGGCACTCCATTAGCATTAAGCCACCTAGAAAGTCTTCGATATTGTAATGAAAAATAGTAACTCAGCATATTTATATATTTGATTGTGCTAATATTCCGTTTTTTTGAGAATGTTATCCTATTTCTATGACAAATGGCTCAATCGATTCGACTAATTTTTTAAAACAAGGAAGTTTTCTATATTTTTAGCAAACGGTATTCGGTAAGTCTTTCTTTTTGATAAAAACAATGATATGGAAATAAGATTAGCAAATATAAATGATTATGAAGCTATTTGGAGCATCTTCGAAGAAGTCGTGAAAGCTGGAGATACCTATACTTTCTCTCCTCTTACGCCAAAAGAAGATTTAAAAAAACATTGGTTTGCGGATTATATGACGACTTTTGTTGTCGAAAATGATAACAGGGTAGTAGGAACCTATATAATAAAGCCTAATCAGGTTGGTTTGGGCAGTCATGTTGCAAATTGTAGTTATATGGTATCGCCCAATGCACAAGGAAAAGGTGTAGGCTCAATGATGTGCAAGCATTCTATAGACTTTGCAAAAGAACAAAAATACTTTGCCATACAATTTAATATAGTAGTAAGTACGAACGAAGTTGCGGTTAACTTGTGGAAGAAATTTGGTTTCGAAATAATAGGCGTCACCCCAAAAGGTTTTAGACATCTGTCATTAGGCTTGGTTGATACCTATATTATGTACAAGGAATTATAGGTTAGGCTCACTTTCTATCATATAAAATGGCACTCTAATGTTTTCTATCGAATTAATTTCCTAATTTCATCTTTCATTGTCATTTTTTGCACTACTAATTTAATCATAGTGTGCGGATAGATACGTTTCAAAATAAATAATCAATAAAACATGAAAACAACCAAACAGTTACTAGTAGTTACACTATTCACATTATTTTCGGTATCTGTATATAGCCAGAGCCATCAACATGAAGTAGGTTTTAGAATGGCAAGTTTAGATAGGTTTGATTTTGTGTATAAAAAAGCCAAATCTAATAATAAGTTTTTACGAATGAGATTGATTGATTTCAATTTAAGTCTATTAGACGGGGAAAGAGGAGCATTTTCATTCGGATTAGGCATGGCAGTTGGTTTAGAAAAGAGAAAAACAATAAATGAGGAATTCTCTTTTATTCACGGTTTTGAGCCACGTTTGTCATTTAGGCATGCCAATGCCCAAGAGATTCCAGGTGTACTTGATGTTAGTTTTGGGATTGGTTATGTATTAGGTTTTCAGTATGATTTATCGAATAAAATATACCTAAGTATTGAAAGTATCCCTTCTTTATCAATAAATTATAGTCAAAGAGGGAGTGAACTTTCTTATACACGAGCAAGTTTGGGTGTTAGCCCTAACCTAATAGCCTTGAGTGCTGTGTATAAGTTTTCAAAGCAAAAATAAAACAACAAATTTGATAACTCTGAAATAAAGTTATATATTTGCACTTTTATTTGAAATCCCATCGCTTGATATGCAAGGTAGATGGGTATGGTTAAACCAATTAAATTTTATACAATGCCAGTAAAAATTAGGCTTCAAAGACATGGACGTCGTAAAAGTCCGTTTTACCACATCGTAGTAGCAGATTCAAGATCGCCAAGAGATGGTAAATTTATTGAAAAATTGGGAACTTACAACCCAATGACTTCTCCAGCAACTATCGATATTGATAGAGATTCAGCTTTTGATTGGTTGATGAAAGGGGCACAACCTACAGACACAGCAAGAGCAATCTTACGTTTCAAAGGTGTTTTATACCGTAAACATTTGAACCGTGGAGTAGTAAAAGGAGCTATGACTCAAGAACAAGCAGATAAAATGTATGCAGAATGGATTGAGCAAAAAGAAGAAAAAATCGCAGGAAGAAAAGCAGCTTCTGAATCAGCTAAAGCTGATTTTTGGAACAAGCTATCAGGAACAGTTCCTGTTGTTGAAGCTCCTGTAGAAGAAGCACCAGCAGTAGAAGAAACTCCAGCAGCAGAGGCAGAGGCAACTCCTGAAGCTCCAGCGGAAGAAGCTTCTTCTGAAGAAAGTGCAGAATAAAAACGATTAATGTCAGAGAACCGATAGGTTTCTTTTTCGTTATATCATATAAATTTCTTATATTTAAGTTCTGAGACTTAAATAGCTATTAAAAACCTGACAAAGCATTAATTTGCTTCGTCAGGTTTTTAGTTAAATGAATATATAGTTGTATAAAATTAAATTACCAATAATATAAATATCTTCCCATGTACGATGTAGATAAAAAATATAAAGATCAATTTGATGCCATTAAGGCTGAAATTTTAGCATCAGAAGAACTAACCGTTTATTTAGATTCAGAAGAAGAAGAAGCTTTTTTGGCTCTCCGAGAAGCTTTTGAACCTAAAATAGATGAATTGTTTAAAGAAATAGCGACTCAAGATCCTTTACAATTAGAGAATTTTGAAAAATTACTATTGGACGAAGAATTGGAAGGACTTTATTTGACAAGAATCCTTGGGTATTCAGTGTTGAGAGGTGAAAAGAATGATAAATTCAAATATGCGAAACCTCAAGATCATTTCAAAGATATTTTGCTTACCATCTGTTCTTCTTCTAATTTCGATTTCTTAAAAAAACGTATTGGTCAAACTATTCAGGTTGGATTTGCGTTGAGTTCAGATATTTGGATTACCAATTTGATTAATTCAATGAACAATAAAAAAGTTCGTTATTTTCTTCAAAACCAAAAACTACCTAAATATAGAATTCAGTTAGAAAGAGAGATTGGGTTTAATCGTTACAAAAAACAATTCGCTTCAATTACTTATACGACTACTGTTTTTCCGACCACTGTTGATGAAATGATTATTAATTTCAAAGCAGTTAAAAACTTCCTTTTAGAGCGAATTCCATTAGACAAAGACAACGAATCTTTGCTTCAGCCAATAGTGGATATGCTTAAACTAAAAGAATTGCAAAGTTTGCCAGAATATGTTGAACTTTTGATTATTTATCTAAGGCACTATAGTCACCTATCTGATCACAAGAAAGAAGTTTTGGCTATCATTCATGAATTAAGGAAAACAGAAGAGTTTGAAGACCAATTTTTTGAAAAAGTATATAGTTTAGTTGGTTCTTCAAAAATAACTTGGGATCCTGATTTTGAAACAAGGCTTTATGCTGATTTACACGAAGGTCCAAACGATACTATTTCAGAGTTCGTAAGTTTGGTAGCTACTGTTCAGGAATATGGTTTTATTGACCAAAACGCAATGGACAAAGTTAGAAATTTCTATAACACACACGAAGGTGTTTCTATAGAAAACTCTTGTGTTCGTCAGTTTATCAACAACTATTTTAGATTGTTTATTAACGATTTAGACACTAGAGAATATGCAGAATGGTTTGATATTAGTAAATATTATTCTCCTTATATGGGCATCTTTTCGAACGAAAAGTATAATAAAAAACTTAAGGAATTAAATATTAAATACTTGAAGAAATTAACAAGAGTATTTACAGATAAACGTGGACGAGATTACCAAGATGTTAAGAAATTTGTGATGGGTAACTTCGGAGAATGGGGCTTTATGAAAGACAAAGAAATGGTTGAATTCTTTAAAACCAAAAGAAAGAAAGTAACTAAAGCATAATATTATTTAGATTAATTTCTAGCCTAGATTAAATCTCAATGTTGAACTTGTTTCGATGTTGAGATTTTTTATTTTATATGATTTATAAACCCATTGATACTATCTATCATTTTTATTTTAAATATTTTTTTATTTTTAATATAAAAGTTGTTTTTTTAAATCTTTTCCATATCTTTAGCCTATCTTTTAAAAACAACATTTTTTCTATTTATATTTTTACTTTTCCAAAAGTATTTTAATTGTTATGTCACAAATTGGTGTAAAACAAAACACTTTGACATGCTTTTTGAAATACATTCATTGAAAAGTAGGATATATGGTTTTTATAACCTGCTTATTCTCTGTTTCTTATTGTAACAGAGTAAATAATCAAATAGAAAATTAATGAAATCTTTTCCAATTATAGCTCTTTTTATCCTTTCTTTTTGTTGTAACAATTTAGCTGCACAACATAGTACTGTAACTAACCTTTCATTATTGGCACCTAGCGTGATTATTGAAATGGCTAAACCTAGTTTAGAAGAAGCTATTAACTTAAATAAAGAGAACCGTTCCCTCAAAATGGAATCATATTTTAAAGGAGAAGAAATAAGAGTACGAATAGATGCTACTCAAACAGGAGAGGCAGATATATACCTTTATGATACGAAAGGAAAACGTATTGCTCTTAGTTCTTTCGATTTAGTAAAAGGGCCACAGTTTGTAGATATTAATTATCCTACTCAAGAAAAAGACCTCATATTACAAGTGTTTTTCAATAAACAAAAATATACTTCGAAAGTAAGTCGATAATTTTTCACCTTTTATAGTAATTTCGACTACCGTTTTCTATAAAACGTATAATTTTGTGATTAAAAATGATTGCAAGATCCTTAGGTACTTTGTTCGCCTTCTTGAAGGTGTTTTCTACCATTAAGAAATATAAACTATCTAAATATATTTGGTTTTCTGTCGGTTTAGCATTATTGATATTAAGTGTTTTTTTTACAGTTGTATTTAATATATCCGATACGTTAGTTGATATAGTTACGGACTATTTATGCCAGCGTTGGGAGTTCTGCCAGGACGATGATAATTTCTGGACACAGTTCAGTGGTTGGTTAATTTCAGGAAGCCTCTTTCTTTTTAGTTTGTTGTTTTTTAAAAATATATTGTTCTTACTCCTTTCTCCATTAATGAGCTTTTTATCGGAAGAGTATGAATACAAAAAAACGGGAAACAAGGTGACCCATTCAGGCGGTTGGTTTTTAGAATTGCTAAAATCATTTATCCGTTCCCTTAAATTAACCATACGTAATATCTCAATAGAATTTAGTATTATCCTTTTGCTCTTTTTATTGAAGATTATTTTTCCTTTTCTTGCTATCGTAACTGTTCCTTTGATATTTGCTGTTCAAGCTTATTTTATTGGTTTCGGCTTTTTGGATATATCTTTAGAGAGACATTTAGACTATCAAAATGGGCTCAAATTTATTAAAGAGCACAAGGCAGAGACCCTCAGTATAGGTATAGGTTTTATGTTACTTTCATTTACAGGTATCGGGATTCTAGTTGCCCCAGCTTTTGCAACGATTGTAGCAACAGATATTGCTATTAAAAAAAGCCCAAAAAACACAACAACTTTTTAATACGATACAACCATTTTAAAAAACTAAGTTTCTATTATATAGGCTCAATAAATATTAGCGTAAAATAAATTCGGATTTGTAAATTTTGTTGAATTGATTTATTGAATTTTATTTTGCCAATATGAGTAAGAAAATAATTATTTTAGAACTTGCTAAATAGAAATGGGTGCATTAAAAATTACATTCAAAAAACAGATGAGCGAAGCAGATTTACTAGAGGGGTGCTTAAATAGTGACCGAATGGCACAAAAACGGTTATTCGATCAATATAAAGACGCTATGTTTACTTTGGCTTACAGAATTACTAACGACTTTAACGTAGCTGAAGATGTATTGCAAGAAGGGTTTTTGAGTGTATTTAAGAATATAGCTCAATTTAGAAAAGACTCCACTTTAGGAGCTTGGATTAAAACCATTATTGTAAGGCGAGCATTACGATTGAAAAAAAAGAATCAGAAATATCAATTTTCTGAAGAATTGTCTGATAATTATGATGATAAAATGATTGATTGGGGAACCAGTTTAGATACCGAATATTTAGAAACTGCCATTCAATCACTTTCTACAGGTTATAGAACGGTCTTTATTTTGATTGAAATAGAAGGTTATTCGCACCGCGAAGTAGCCGAAATGCTTGGGATTTCTGAAGGCACTTCAAAATCACAACTTTATCATTCTAAGAAGAAATTAAGAAGCATCTTAAAAAACCAATTTTAGTATGAATCCAAAATACGAACTCAACAGGAATACGCTGAAAAAGGCATTAATGCAATTGCCTAACTATGAAGCTCCAACGCAAGTCTGGGATAGAATAGAAACGACAATAGATAATAATAAAAATTTTAAAAATACACTGTCGGGAATACAAACTTATCGTGCACCTGAGGGGGCTTGGGAAGAAATAGTCTCCAAAATAGATTCTGACGAGGAGAATGAAATAATTGCAAAGCCTAAAATTAGACCATTGGCTTTGATGAAATATGCAGCAGTGATGATACCATTGTTTCTATTAAGTATCGGTCTGTGGAAATACTTAGATAAAGATTACGAAATGAGTTACGATGTAGCATATATTGAAGATGTTCAATCTCTAGTCAATTTAGAAGACCAACAATTAGTGGGACATTTAAAACTTTTGTATCAAAAACAAATGGGAATTAATACCACTCCTTACAAGCAGTTGTTGTGGACAAACCTGAATGATATAGAAAAAGCAAAAAGCGAATTGAAAAGACAAATAGGTTCATTCGGAGAGGAAGAAAACCTACTCATTATGCTTAGGCGATTAGAAAACGAAGAGTCTGAAGTTTTACAAAAAATGAAGCAATTCATATAAACATTAACCAAAAAAGGAAATGAAATTAATAATAAATCTTTGTTGTTGCTTATTTTTATTTAATAGCTCAGTGTTTTCACAATCGTTAACTACGGTTCAGGTCGTGAAAAAAACCTATGAAGAAAAAATAGGAAATGCAGTTGGTAAATCAATTCAAGTTGAAGGCGAAAAAGCTGAAATTGAAATTAATACATGGGAACATTCAGAAGTGAAAGTAACGCTGCAATTGAGTGCCAAACACCCCGACCGAAAAATTGCGGAGCGCGATTTAGAAAAAAATGTTTTTACTATTTCTGAATTTGACGATAAAATTATTGTTTCTAATAAAATTATTGACGGTTCGCAAAACACAGATGCGACGCTTCATGCACATTATAACATCTTTGTACCTGAAGATTGCCCTGTTTATGTCTCCAATTACTTTGGAAAGGCAGTAATAAAAGATGTTTCTAACCTGTTAGACATCAATGCAAGGTTTACGTCAATAGATTTAGAACGAATAAATGGGCTTTTGAATTTAGAAACTACTTACGGTAAAGTGGTAGGGAATGATTTGGACGGAAATCTTCATCTGAAAACTAAAAGAAGCGACGTTTTCTTAGACCAAGTAGGCGGTTTACTTGATGTTGTAGCCGAGTTCGGTTCTGTAACTATTTATGCAAAAGACGAATTGACAGGTATTGATATAGATGGAAACCAAACCGATATTAATTTGTTTGTAAATGATGTTGAATCCTTTAATTTTAATATCACAAACAAGATGGGGGAAGTAGAATTACCCCCAATAATGGGCTTCAAAATCTCTCATCCTATGCAACATGTTTCTAGAGCTGTTTATGCTCCAGTACGAGAAACCAAAGGTATTTTTATTAACCTTTCTACTAGTTTAGGAACAATAAAAGTTAATGGGGAAACGCCCACACGATATTAATAAATACTTTTCTCTGTGTAATAAAGATGTCTAATGATTAAATTATCTTTAAAATTGAAATCATTTTTTTAGAATTAAACGTTTACTAAAAATTGAGAAAAGCAATTAGAGAAGACAAGCAATTGGTTATTGACATATTAGTTTCTGCATTCCTACCTCTCGAAGGCGAAAATTCAATCAACTTTGTGGTAAAACAAGACCACCATCGAAAAAAAAGAACTGCCGTTCTGATGGGCTACCTATTCGAAAGAGCATTTATGTTTGGCGAAATATTTATTTCTTCTAATAACAAGGCTTGCATACTTTTCAACTACCCCAACCAAATTCAATCCAATTTCAAAACTATTTTATTAGATGTAAAATTAGCAACCCAGTGCATAGGGCTTTCTCGAGTATTTAAAATCTTAAAAAGAGAACGCTTGACAAACAAGCATTATCCTAAAGAAAACCATCTTCGCCCCATTATTTTTGGGGTTATAGAGGCTTATAAAGGAACAGGAACGGGAGGGCGTTTATTATTGGAGGTTAAACGCCATTTCGAAAACCTAAAACTGCCAGTAAT
>CALAJP010000143.1 GCA_937922815.1 uncultured Saprospiraceae bacterium | reverse complement strand
ATCTGAGGATGGAAAATATGAACTTAAGTATTTAGCTGAAGGAGAATATCAAGCCATTATTTTAGAAGACAAAAATTTTAATTTAAAATGGGATGCAGACGAAAAAATTGCTTTTGTTGATCAGCCAATTCTTATCAACGGAGATAGTAGTACCTTACAATTTCAGGTTTTTGATTCGGAACCCATTCCACAATTAGGCTTTGAAAAACAAACGGCTTTGTTTCAACAGAAAATGAAATTGGAAAGGGTCGATAATACTGTTTCATTCTCTTTTTTAGGAATTGATAGTAGTGATTACTATACGATTCGAACCAAAGATTCGCTGTTTTTATATTTTAATACGTTGGACACTTTCGAAATGGTAGTTGATAAGCCCTTGGTTGATTATTCTGATACTTCAAAGGTTTATAACAAAAGAGGCTTGGATAGTACTGGTTTTTGGGGGATTTATGTGAATAATGAAAAGAAAACGCTATTTTCTGATTCCATTGCTTTTGAAAGTAACGTACCTTTAGTAGAGGTAATTCATGATTTAGTGAATATTAGCGATACTAGTAAAATTGATTCAACTTTATATTCGTTTAATTATGAAGAAGGGGAATCCACTTTTTATTTAAAAGGAAAGTGGGAAGCAGGAAATAAATATGATATTGAATTTCTACCAGGTGCCATTAAAACGGTTTTTGGACAAGAAAACCAAGATACGATAAGGTCTGATTTTCAAGCAATTGATGTAGATGAATTTGGAAATATCTATATAACCTTTAAAAACAATAAAGGGTCTAAAAACTTGTATTTTGAATTACTAGGCAATAAAGAAGAAATAATCTATGCTAACAACATTACGGATAGTCTCGTTATTATAGAAACTTTATTGCCCAATACGTACACCGTTCATGTTTTTGAAGATGAAAATGAGAATCAAAATTGGGATACTGGAAACTTTATGAAAAGAAAACAACCCGAAAAGCAAGAAAAAACGGAACTTAGTGCTTTGCGTGCAAATTGGGATTTAGAAACTGAAATAGATTTATCAAACTTTTATGACTAATCAATTAATAACATTAAGAGCGGATACTTTAAAGAAAACTTATGGCAGCCGTCAGGTGGTTAAAGGCGTTTCTTTAGAAGTGAAGCAGGGCGAGATTGTGGGACTTTTAGGCCCAAATGGAGCTGGAAAGACAACGAGTTTCTACATGGTCGTTGGGTTTGTAAAACCTACCGAAGGTGAAGTTTTTCTAAATGATGAAAATATCACTGCTTTACCCATGTACAAACGTGCTCAAAAAGGGTTAGGATATTTGCCACAAGAGCCTTCTGTTTTTAGAAAATTAACGGTTGAAGATAATATCACGGCAGTTTTGGAAATGACAGAGTTGACCAAAGAACAACAGAAAGACAAATTAGAATCTTTGATTGATGAATTTAGATTACATAAAGTAAGAAAAAATAACGGAGACACACTTTCGGGAGGGGAAAGACGTAGAACTGAAATTGCGAGAGCATTAGCAACCGACCCTAAATTTATTTTATTGGATGAACCTTTTGCAGGGATTGACCCGATTGCTGTGGAAGATATTCAAAAAATTGTGGCTAAACTAATTACCAAAAACATAGGAATTTTAATTACGGATCATAATGTTCAGGAGACTTTGTCTATCACAGATAGAGCGTATTTGATGTTTGAAGGTAATATTTTGAAAGCAGGTACGGCAGAAGAATTAGCTGCTGACGAGACGGTTCGTAAAGTGTATTTGGGTGAAAACTTTGAATTAAGAAGAAAAGAATTGAATTTTGATGACTAAGCGTTTTATGCCATTTTTAGGCTTATTGTTTCTATCTCTTTTTTGTGCTTGCGAAAAAGAAACCTATAAATTGAGTTTTTATGATAAGCAAAAAGTAGATACGATGTATAGAGCAACTGTAAAGCGAATACAAGATTCGATAGATAGCACTTGCACTATTAAGCAAGCAAGGTTAGAGGAAATGTATTTTGACTCTTTATTACAAATAAGAATATTAGAACTAAAGAAATGAAAAATTTTATTTCCTTGTTACTGTTGAGTTTTCTACTTTATGGATGTAAGAAAAGTGAAAATAAAATAGAGATAATGAAAGCGGAATTGTTGAATAAAAGAGTTTCTGCCTTTATTGATACAAAAATGAAAAATTGCGAAAGAGAAGCAATTAAAAATGCTTGGATTCGGGTAGATTCTGCAATGATAAAAATAGCGGCAGATTATAGAATAGATTCTATAAAACTATTGATGTTGCCCGAAAAACCCGAAAAACCAGATTTTAAACCTACTGTTTTGGATGATAATTTATCGCCCTTGATCGATTCATTTCCCCAAAAGTAAAAGGATTAAAAAACATCAAGATTCGTTAACTCTTTCTGGATTTCTACTTCACTCATTCCCATTTGGCTCAATTCTAATTTTTTACTTTCTTTTAATTTACTAATCGCATCTTCACGTTCTCTCCATAGCCTGCGTTGTTCAGGGTTTAAAGAACTTTTCATTTCCATCTTCGCTTTATAAATTAAAGCAGCCCTTTTCTCAAAATAAG
>CALAJP010000142.1 GCA_937922815.1 uncultured Saprospiraceae bacterium | reverse complement strand
GTCATTTATTCAAAACAAAACATTATAAAAAATAATATTAACCAAAAAATTGATTTACCCCAATATTTGACTAAAAGTGTTTATTTTTTAAAAATATTTGATGACAAAAACTCGTTTAATCAGAAATTTATTTTAAATTAACATTCTTGATATATTTTCATACATTTAGGTAAACAGTTTTGTTTTTCAGTATGGTAGTGTATCCATTCCGAGAAACTAAAAAGAGTAGAAAATGGTGGTTTTTATGGTTTACAATCTCAAGGGAGGTGTCGGAAAAACGACTAGTTGCGTAAACTTATCATACCTTGCGGCTAAAGAAGGGTTCAAAACATTGGTATGGGATTTAGATCCCCAAGGTGCGTGTTCCTATTATTTTAATAACCAAAAACCATCAAATTTACAAGCGGATAAATTATTACAGAAAAAAGCTACGCTGAAACAAATTAACGAAACTGCTTTTTCGAATTTGGATTTATTACCTAGCACAGAAGAATACAGAAACTTAGTAAGCAGTCTAACCCATAATGAAAAAGGGAGTAAAAAATTAACTCAACTATTTTCAGCCTTCGATAAAGAATATCAGGTTTTGTTCATAGACTGCCCTCCTACGTTTTCTCAATTAGCAGACGAACTATTTTTGCGGTCAGACTTTATTATTATGCCTTCCATTCCGTCAACATTAAGTGAAAGGGCATCGAATCAAATTCAATCGTTTTTGGATCAACGGAAGTTTCAACATTTAAAATTAATGTCATTCTATAATTTAGTGGATACTCGAAAAAAGCTACACAAAACCATTTTATCGCAAAGAAACCTATCCAATCAATTAAAAACATTCATCAAAAGTTCGTCTATCATAGAAAATATGGGGCTTCACCAAAAACCCTTAAACGCCTATGACAACAGTGATGCGGCTAAAAGTTATGCTACTCTTTGGGATGAAATAAAAACATTATACGAAGTAGCGAAAAAGCTTAAAATCCATCGAATTGTAAAACAAGAAGATCGAGGAAAATGGATACCAAGAATGCTCGTCAATGCAAGAATGATGCTGTAAAATTTATTAGTTTGCTCATTTCCCCATCTTTATAAAGCACGACCATCCAAAACGATTCTGAACGTCAAAGTAATTGCAAAGCAAAGCAATGTTCTCATCAATTAATCATAAAAATAGCTCAACTTTTTTGTACTTTTGGAAGGTAACCTTAACCAGATAAACTTCCTATGGCAAATAAAAGTATTGATAAGAAATTTGAAGAAATAATACATCACTTAAACCCCGAACAACGCCGTGCGGTAGAACACATTCATGGTCCAGCCATGGTGGTCGCAGGTCCTGGAACAGGAAAAACACAGTTGTTAACTGCCCGAATAGGATATTTACTGCAACAACCCGATGTTACTCCTCAAGAAATTTTATGTCTGACTTATACCGATGCAGGTACAATTGCCATGAGAGAACGACTGAAACAAATGATTGGCTCGGATGCTTATCGGGTCAATATTCATACTTTTCACTCGTTTTGTAACGAACTAATTAGTAATCATATAGAGATATTTGGCAGCCATGAATTGGATTTGGTTTCCGAATTGGAATTATTAGAAATTGGTCGAAAACTGATAGATACATTACCACACAATAGCCCTCTATTAAGCAGCAGGGAAAAATATGCTAATGTAAAACCCATGTTGAACCTTTTCACCTTGATGAAAGAAGAAAACTGGACAAGTGAGGATATTGTAAATGCAGTAGAGAATGAAAAAGAAGCGCTAAAGACTGACCCTGATTTTCTTTATAAGAGGAAACAAGGAAATTTTAATGCTGGAGATTTAAAACAAAATAAATACGATGAGGCTGTATTAAGAATAGAAAAAACTTCTGCGGCTGCTCGGCTTTTTGATACCTTCTTAACAGAAATGAATAATGCCAATCGTTTCGAATATATTGATATGTTGATGTGGGTAAAAAAGGCGTTTGAAAACCATGAATACTTATTAGAAGAAGTACAAGAACAGTATCAATATTTTTTGGTTGATGAATTTCAAGATACAAATGGAATTCAGATGAATATTCTCGAAAAAATGATAGGCTATTGGGATTCTCCGAATATATTTGTAGTTGGAGATGATGACCAATCAATTTATGGTTTTCAAGGAGCGAGAATAGAAAATTTAATCCAATTTCATAATCGTTATCAACCCGAATTGAAAACGATTGTGATGAAACAAAATTACCGTTCATCAAGTGCTATTTTAGATACGGCACATCAATTAATTCAACATAACAATATTAGAATTACCTCGCAAGTCGAAAGTTTAGAGGATAAAGAAATTATTGCGGCAGGAAAATACAAGGACCATTCTCTAACCCCACAATTAACCATTTATGAAAACGACATCCAAGAGTCGATAGGAGTTTATAAATCGATTCAAAAATTGATAGCAGAAGGCGTTAAACCCGAAGAAATAGCGGTTTTATACACCAAACATTCCGAAAGCGATATGCTTATCAAATTGTTTAATCGGTTCAATATTCCTTATTATGCCAAAAGGTATATCAACGTATTAGAGACCACCGCTTTTCAACAAGTTAAGCTAATAACTCAATTCTTAGAAAAAGAACACCGCCTTCCTTTTCAAGGAGAAAGTGAATTGTTTTCGATGCTTCATTTGCCGTGTTTGGGCATTTCATATATGGATATTAGGAAACTAATAATTTTCATTCAACAAAACAAAAATGCTAATACTATTCGCTATTTCGATTTGTTGGGAGATAAAACTTGGTTAGAAGAATTAGAAATTCAAAGTATTGAAAACATACTAAGCCTACATCAAACATTGGTTGATTTATTATCAAAGTGGAAAGTAATTTCTGCGGCCAAGATGTTGGAAATGATCATCAATCGACTAGGACTATTAAAACAAGTTATCCATACGAAACCAGACAATGAAAGCCTACGAGTTTTACACACTTTAATAGAATTTACTAAAACCGAAACCAAGAAAAGAGGTTGGATGAGTTTGGCAGAATTATTCAACTTGTTTGATGTTATGAAAAAAGAATCCTTGGTTCTACCTATTATGGATTACTTTGTTAATAAAAATTCAATCCAATTATTAACGGTTCATGGATCAAAGGGCTTAGAATTCGAGCATGTATTTATGATAGGTTCTACTGAAAAAAACTGGGAACCATCTAAAGCAGGAGGCTACCAATTCAAATTGCCGCAAACCTTGATTTTTGAAGATGCGAATAGTAACACTACTGAAGAGAGACGGCGTTTGTTTTATGTAGGAATTACTAGGGCCAAGATTGGACTATATTTCTCGTACCCTAAGCGTAAAAGTACGCTCAGAAAAGAGCAAAACAAAGCCCGCTTTATTAACGAATCTATTCCTAGCAAAGAAATAATATTTGAAGAAAATACAATTATCGAGTTCATAGAACCGCTAATTGATGATTTTGATATAGAAATAAAAATTACAGAAAATAAGGATTGGATTCAGGCCGTTGTTAATTCTCATGTCATATCTATTTCATCATTAAATAGCTGGCTGGATTGTCCCATTCAATGGTTTTATAGAAATGTATTGCGAATCCCCATGGTCATGAGTGAATATACGGTTTATGGCAATGCTATTCATCATGCTTTAGCCATGGCGTATGCCAATGTAAAACAGGATAACCGTCAGTTATTAGCAACCGATAAAGTCATTGAAATATTTGAAAATGAAATTCGTGAATATGAGTATGTTTTCGAAAAAGGGTCTGTTGATCATGCATTGAAGCGAGGAACAGAAAGAATAATTGCGTATTTAGATTATTTAGAAGCGACGCATTTGCCACTTGCCAATATTGAAAAATTCATAGATGGTGTAGTCATTAGAAATATTCCGATAAAAGGAACTATTGATAGGATAGATTTCGAGAACCCAACGCAGGTTCGGATTATTGATATAAAAACTGGAAAATCCAACTCGATAAAAAAGGCATCTATTCAAGATGTTGAAAAAGGAAGACTGTTAAGACAATTGGCTTTCTATAAATTACTTGTTGACGAAAAATATAATCTTCAATATGATGTAATTTCAACAGAACTGCATTATTTGGAAGATTTGCCCGAACTCAAATTTATCAAAGGCAAAGAAATTACTAATGACATGAAAGATGAATTGAAAGACCTGATTGAAAAAGTTTCGACAGAAATAAAAAGCATGGAATTTGTAGGTTGTGGAAAGGATACTTGTAAATATTGTAACCTAGAAAAACAAATTCAATCCGATAGTTTGTACCCAGACGATGTGGCAGAATTAGATGATTAAATGTACCTTGCAAAAAAGAAAATACCAATGGCATCAAAAATAGAAGCGTTAATAAATAAAGAAATTGAAGGCATTAAAAATATTCCAACGGACAATCAAATAACGGATGTTGTTGATTTGATTTATGATCAAGTTCATTCGAATAATTCAAAAGTGATTATATCAGGAGTAGGGAAAGCTGGCTTGATGGGAATGAAGATAGCGGCTACCTTGAGTTCAACGGGAACTCCTGCGGTTTATTTATCTCCTTTGGATGCTCAACACGGTGATTTGGGCGTGATGCAAGCTCATGATGTTTTGTTTGTTATTTCAAATTCTGGTGGTACACGTGAAATTGTCGAATTGGTTGATATTGCTAAAAATTGTCATCCCAATATTAAAATCGTTAC
>CALAJP010000141.1 GCA_937922815.1 uncultured Saprospiraceae bacterium | reverse complement strand
CTATCAATGACTTTTAATATAATAAAAACATAAATTTAAATAACGGAATCCAAATTGCTAACATAATAAACTATATAATAGTAGGCTACTGGTTCCATTGACCTATTATCAAACTATAAAAATTAATTATTCATGAGTTTCGTAAAAAGTAAAGGTTTTAAGTACGCAAAGAATTTTGTAATTGGAGTTGGAGCTGCTGTTGTATTAATGGGAGCACTATTCAAAATTAACTCTTGGCCAGGTGCAAGTACAGCCTTAACAATAGGGCTTTGTGTAGAAGCTGGTTTGTTCTTATTACTGGGGATTTTAGGCCCCGAGAAAGATTATTATTGGGAAAAATTATACCCAGGGTTAGATAATTACAACTCTAAAGTTGACCCTTTACAAAGCAACGGAATTGCTAATGTTCAAGTAGCTGAACCACTTCCAAGTTTAAATGGAGAAATAGTAGAGCAACAATTAGGCGGGATGTTGAATGAGTTACAATCAATGTCTAAAAGCTTAGGTTCGTTGAAATCTTTACAAGAGGTAGATTTCTCTGGAGCAGGTGACCAAATTAAAACCATGTCTAACTTCTATACACAAATGAATGAGGCAATGGCTAATCTTAGCGATTCATTAGAAGATACTAAAGTTTACAAAGAACAATTGGGAGCATTGAACCACAACTTAGGTTCGTTGAACTCTGTTTATGGTAATATTTTGTCGGCTATGTCAAATATTAAAAACTAAACCCAACTCATTTACGCTTTTAGGTGTATAACAATTATCACCTAATCCAAATGATTATTTTTCTGAAGGTCATGTGCATTTGAATATGTTTCCCCCCTCAGTTAAATGCAAACTTTTTTATCTAAAATCTAAATTTTTATAAAATGTCCATACCTAAGGAACCCCGGGCGCTGATGGTTAACCTCATGTACTTGGTACTAACAGCAATGCTCGCTTTGAACGTTTCTGCTAAAATAATGAATGCTTTTCTTTTAGTAAATGATGGTTTAGAAAAGTCTAATGCTCAGATTATTTCTAGTAACGAGAGTTTACCAGAATCTATAAGAACAGGTGTGAAAAAAGAACCTGCTAAATTACAAAAATATGCTGATGCCATTACTCCTATTGATAACCTAATAAAAGGCTTTAGTGGAGAAATTGATAATGTAGTTAATGAAATGGTAGGTCTAGCGTCTCCAGATAGAAAAATTTCTGAGGATGATTGGGTTACCACCGCGGGAGCTCCTATCACAGAAGGCTATGTTGGTTTGAAAAAACCCGCAGGTTACAAAAACAAAGATGTAACAACGTCTTTTTTAGTCGGAGAACCAACTGATGCAACGGATGGGAAAGCAGATGAAATCTATGAGCTAATTGGTAAAACGCGTGAGGATTTGATTAAGTTAATTCCTGCAGAAACTACTTCAGAAGGAAAGGCTGAAAGAGCAAAATTAATTTCATCTTTACCTCTAATCAAAGATGAATCATGGAGTGAAGATAAGGAGTCTGTTGCCAAAACTTGGGCTGAATTTAATTTCAAACAAATGCCTGTAGTTGCTACATTACCTATTTTCAATAAAATTAAGAATGATGCTTTGGCTTCTCAATCACAAATTTTGGGCTATTTAGCTCAAAAGGCTGGGGGTAAAAGTATTGTATTCAACAACTTTAAAGTCGTTTCAGCTCCTAAAAAATCTTATATCATTAAAGGAGAGAAATTTGAAGCTGATATTTTCTTAGCGGCATCTTCTAATAATGTAAAAGGCTTGTCTGTTACTGTAGACGGTCAATCATTATCAGTGGATAAAGAAGGAACTGCGAACTATTCAAAATCTACTTCATCAACAGGGGTGAAAAACTATACGGCTAAAATTAGTATGACGAATCCTGTTACTGGAGAAGTAACCAGAGTAGAACAAAAATTCGAATATGAAGTAGGAGAGCGTTCTTGTAACGTTTCTGCGGATAAAATGAATGTATTCTACATCGGAGTTGATAACCCCGTTTCTGTTACTGCAGCAGGTATTTCTTCTAACGAACTGAAAGTAAATGCTTCAGGTGGAGGAATTAAGCTAAAGAAAAATGGTAATGGTAAGTTTGTAGCAACAGTTACAACACCGGGAGAATCAAAAATTACGGTTTCTGGTGGAGGACTTAAGCCTACTCCTTATACCTTTAGAGTGAAAAGAATTCCTGATCCAGTACCTCAATTAGGTCGTGGACCAAATGCAACAGGTGGTGGAATGAAATCGGGAGAATTCAGAGCTCAATTAGGTTTAGCTGCGATATTAAAAGGATTCGATTTTGATGCCAAATGTGCTATACAAGGATTTGAATTGACTAAAGTAGCTAAAAGAGCTGACCCCATTTCTACAAAGAATAGAGGTAGCAAATATGATACAAAAGCTACGAATTTGGTAAGGTCTGCAAAGCCTGGAGATAGATACTTTTTCGATTCAATCAAAGCAAAATGTCCTGGTGATAGAGCAGGAAGAAAACTTTCTTCTATCGCATTTACCATAATTTAAAAAATCGAATACGAGTTCTTTTTATGGCTAAATACTTTTAGGCAGGTCGAATTCGTTAGATAATAAATTAATATAATTATAATTCTTGAAGATGATAACTCGTGTTTTTCAATTAAGTTTAGTGTTCTTATTATTTGGACAAACGGCAATAGCTCAATTGTCTCCAAATACTAATAAACCAGAAGGACCTAGAAGTGAAGCTCCTGCAGAAGAAGTTACACCTACGTCCACGTCTGCTATCGAAGATGGATCAGAAGATAAAAAGGGTCCTATTGATGATATTGTTGAAAAAAGAATGATAGATGAACGTTTTACGTTGCCCTATGAGCCTATTCGTGAAGCCGACATTATGTGGGAAAAAAGAATATGGAGAGTTATTGATACGCGGGAAAAAATGAATAAACCATTTACTTTCCCAGAGGCTCCATTTGTAAAAGTATTGATGGATGCGGCTTCTAATGGCGAAATTGATGTTTATTCGACAGTAGATGATAAATTCACTCAGCAAATGACTTCGGAAGAAGTAGGTTCAATTGGTTCTAGTACTGATACTATTCTTCAATTTGACCCTGAGACGTACGAAGAAAAAGTTACTATCGTAAATAACGAAATTAACTATGAAGATATCAAACGTTTCAGAGTAAAAGAAGTATGGTTTTTCGATGAAGAGTCATCAACGATGAAAGTACGAATTTTGGGAATTGCTCCGCTTAAGGATGTAAAAGACGAAAATGGTAATTTCAAATTTGAACAACCATTGTTTTGGGTTTATTATCCAGAGGCAAGAGACTTGTTAGCTAATCATAAGGTTTATAATCCTAACAATGATGCTTCGCCATTGACTTGGGAAGATATATTAGAAATGAGATATTTTTCAAGTTATATTTACAAAGAATCAAACGTTTATGATAGAAGATTAAAAGATTATTTGACAGGAGTAGATTTATTATTAGAATCTGACAAAATCAAATCTGAAATTTTTAACTTCGAGCAAGACTTATGGTCTTACTAGATTGTAAATGTGTGAAAAATATAAAAATCCCTGTTGGAATATTCCAGCAGGGATTTTTTAGTTTATGAAAAGATAAGGCGGTTGCCATTTATTGAAATTGAAACTTATTATAAAAAAATCCATATATTACAATATATTATCAAATGAATATGGATAAATTTGAAATATAATAATGGTATTTAATATCATATTGATTCTTCATTACTTTAGATAAAATTACACATAATGCAATTGTCGTTAATAGATGGATTGATAGTTATATCACTTTTAGTAATTACGTTATTAATTGGAGTATTCACCTCAAAAAGTGCAGGAAAAGATCAGACTTCATTTTTTTTAGGAGACCGTAAAATGCCCTGGTGGTTATTAGGTGTTTCTATGGTAGCGACAACATTCTCGGCGGATACCCCCAATTTAGTGACCGATATTGTTAGAAAAGATGGTGTTTCAGGTAACTGGGTTTGGTGGGCATTTTTATTAACAGGAATGTTGACTGTTTTTGTTTACGCTAAATTATGGAGAAGAACGAAAGTCCTCACCGATTTAGAATTTTATGAATTAAGATATGGTGGAGAACAGGCCAAGTTTTTAAGAATATTCAGAGCTGCCTATTTGGGCGTATTTTTTAATGTGGTGATAATGGCAACGGTAATGTTGGCGGGGATAAAGATTTCAGCTATTTTATTAGGATTATCTGCTATTCAAACCATATTAATAGCATCTATTGTAACGGTGGTATATTCCGCATTAGGTGGATTTAAAGGCGTAATTTTGACGGACTTTGTTCAATTTATTATTGCCATGATTGGAACATTTTGGGCCTGTCATTATTTGATTAATCTTCCCGAAGTAGGAGGACTTTCAGAATTAGTGAACCATCCAGCAGTTATAGAAAAGAGAAATATTTTACCTGATTTTTCTGATCCAGAATTATTCATTCCTTTACTTATTTTACCGATTGCAGTCCAATGGTGGGCTACTTGGTATCCAGGAGCAGAGCCTGGCGGTGGCGGTTATATTGCCCAAAGAATGTTGTCTGCCAAAGATGAATCGCATGCAATAGGAGCAACTTTGTTCTTTAATGTTGCACATTATGCACTACGACCATGGCCATGGATTTTAATAGCCTTGGCATCTATCATCGTTTTTCCTGAAGTATCTATGATAAAAACCCGTTTTCCAGATATAGAAGACTCTTTGCTTGGGCATGATTTGGCATATCCAGCCATGTTGTCATATTTGCCAACAGGTTTATTGGGGTTGGTTTTAGCCTCTTTGATAGCAGCGTTTATGAGTACAATTTCTACGCACTTGAACTGGGGAGCATCTTATATGGTAAATGACGTTTATGTCCGTGCCATTGACAAAGATGCAAGTCCTAAAAAGCAGGTTTTAGTTGCACGGCTATCAACGGTTATATTAATGATTTTAGCCTCAATTTTATCTTTATTTATAGAAAGTGCTAAAGATGGATTCAATATTTTACTTCAGATAGGTGCAGGTACAGGAGCTATTTTTATTTTAAGATGGTTTTGGTGGAGAATCAATTCGTGGACAGAGATAGCGGGAATGGTTATTTCGTTTGTAGTCGCAGTAGGGATTAAGGCATTGGCTTTGGATATGTCTGATTATAAACAATTATTATTAAGTGTAGGAGTTACAACTGTAGGTTGGTTAGTAGTTACATTTCTAACACCTCCTGAATCTGACGAAAAGTTAATTTCATTTTATAAAAGTATAAAACCACATGCTATGGGTTGGCAACCTGTAATCAAGAAGGCAATAGAAAGAGGCGAATTAGAGGAGGAGAATGTAGGGACTAGTTCATTGGCGTTCGAGATTATCTGTATGGTAGTAGGCTGTTTTATGGTGTATGGATTTTTGTTCGGAGCAGGGTTTGCTATTTATGGGCAAACTACATTCGCTGTAATTGCATTTGCGATTGGATTGTTAGGAAGTGTATTTTTATATTCAAATTGGAATAAATTAAATTTCAAATAATCGAAAAATATATCAAGAATTTAGAAGTGTACGCCAAATGTTCTCATTTGGCGTATTTTTTTATTCAAAGAATCTATAAAAGCCGTAATTACGAAAGGATTTTTATATTTTCACATTATCGAAAATTGTCATTCATATTTCATTAGTTGATATTTGGCTATAAAAACTTTGAAAAGAAAAAAAACATAATTTTATAATATGGAAAACCTAAATATATTACCGACTTCAAAGGTACAATCACATTCATTATTCACCGATTTTGATATTCATTTATTTAGAGAAGGAAAACACTTTCACGGGTTTAATAAATTTGGTTCTCATATCATTGAAAAAGAAGGAGAAAAAGGGGTTTACTTTGCTGTTTGGGCTCCTAACGCTGTTTCTGTTTCTGTAATTTGCAATGAAAATTCGTGGAGAACAGGAGACTATGCTTTATACCCGAGATGGGATAATTCTGGTATTTGGGAAGGGTTTATTTCAGGTATGAAACATGGCGATTTATATAAATATGCGATCACTACTCATCAAGGTAATGTTTTGGAGAAAGCAGATCCTTATGCACGTTTTTGTGAGATTCCACCCAAAACAAGTTCTATTGTTTGGGATGCTAAATACACTTGGAAAGATTCTAAATGGTTGAAAAACAGAAAGAAACCAGAAGAAGGTGCAATGTCTGTTTACGAAGTTCATTTGGGAAGTTGGAAAAAAGACAATTATTTTACTTCTCTTACTTACCGTGAATTAGGCGACCAGTTGGTTAAGTATGTCGTTGAAATGGGTTTTACACATGTAGAATTCATGCCCGTAATGGAACATCCGTATTTCCCTTCTTGGGGATACCAAGTAACAGGTTATTTTGCTCCGTCTAGTCGATTTGGTACGCCCGAGGATTTTAAATACATGATAGATAAATTTCACGAGGCAGGAATAGGGGTGTTAGTGGATTGGGTACCTTCTCACTTTCCCGAAGATGCTTTTGCTTTGGCAAAATTTGACGGAACTTGTTTGTACGAACACGAAGATCCTAGAAAAGGCTTTCATCCAGATTGGAAAAGTTTAATCTTCAATACTGCAAGAAATGAAGTAAAAGGTTTCTTGATATCGAATGCATTATTTTGGTTAGAAGAGTATCATATTGATGGGATAAGAGTAGATGCAGTTGCATCAATGTTGTATTTAGATTACTCGAGAGAAGATGGAGAGTGGATTCCTAACGAATTTGGTGGAAACGAGAATACCGAAAATATACAATTCTTAAGAGAGTTAAATGAGCAAGTTTTCCATCATTTCCCTACGGCTTCTAGTATAGCAGAAGAATCAACCGCTTGGTCTGGTGTCTCTCAACCTACATATTTAGGTGGGTTAGGGTTTAGTCAGAAATGGATGATGGGGTGGATGCATGACACGCTTGACTTTTTCGGAAAAGATCCTATTTATAGAAAATACCACCTGAATGATATTTCGTTCAGTATGGTTTACGCTTTTACTGAAAACTTTATGTTGCCACTTTCTCATGACGAAGTTGTACATGGTAAAGGTTCTCTGATTTCGAGAATGCCAGGTGACGAATGGCAAAAATTTGCTAACCTTAGACTGTTGTATAGTTATATGTTTGCCCATGTAGGAACAAAACTCTTATTTATGGGCTCTGAAATTGGTCAGACATCAGAGTGGAGTATTAGCTCTGGAATCGAATGGTGGTTGACGAAATATGAATTACATTCAGGAGTTCAGAATTTAGTAAAAGATTTAAATAAAGTTTATAAAGAACAACCAGCTCTTTTCGAACAACAATTTTCACCAGGTGGTTTTGAATGGATTTCGCACGATGATAGCACTAATAGCATAATTGCATTTGTAAGAAAAGGAAATGAAGGAACGTCACCAATTATTGTTATTTTAAACTTTACACCAGTAGTACAAGAGAATTATGAAATTGGAGTTCCTTTGAAAGGAGGGTACAAAGAAATTTTTAACTCAGATTCTGAAAACTATTCAGGTAGTAATGTGTTAAATGCACGTATTATTAAATCTAAATCTACCCCTAAACATGGGAAAGAAAATTCTATTACAGTTAAACTTCCTCCGTTAGGGTGTACAATGCTTGTAGCTAGGCCAGAAAAGAAGAAAAAAGTAGTAGCTCCCAAAAAAAAAGTAGTTAAGAAAAAGTAATACCAATCGTTTTGATTAATTTAATATAACCTATTTTATAAAATGAAGTATTTAAGTTTATTTTCAATTGCATTATTTTCATTGTTTTCATTGAATGTTTTACATGCACAAATTACAACTCCACAATCAAGCCCTGCCGCAACTATTGAACAAAAAGTAGGCTTAGGAGATATAACTATAGAGTATTCGAGACCAAGCGTGAAAGGGCGTAAAATCTTTGGTAATGCAGGATTATTGCCATTTGGGAAAATGTGGAGAGCTGGAGCAAACAAAAATACCATAATCTCTTTTTCAGATGATGCTATGATAGGTGGTAAACCATTAGCTAAAGGAGAATATGCTTTGTTTATTACACCTCAGGTAGGAGAGTGGGAAGTTTTCTTTTATTCTAATACTAACAATTGGGGAACACCTAAGAAATGGAATGAAGATGACGTGGCTCTTATGCTAAAACTATCTCCTCAATCTTTACCTATCTCTTTCGAAACATTGACCTATGATATAGGCAATATTAAATCTAATAGTGCTGATATCAGATTGATGTGGAACGAAACATTATTGAGTATTCCTGTTTCTTTTGATATCGACGAGAAAATAGATAATATGATTTCTAAAACACTTAGTGGACCATCAGCAGGCGATTATTATGATGCAGGAAAATGGTATTTTAGCCAAGGAAAAGACTTGAACAAAGCATACGAGTGGATTCATAAATCAAATGAAATGCGTCCTAAGTTTTGGTCTTTAAGACAAGAGTCTTTAGTTCTTGCTAAAATGGGAAAAAAATCTGATGCTATAGCTGTAGCAAAGAAATCTTTAGAAATGGCTAAAGAAGCTGGAAATGATGATTATATTCGTATGAACGAAAAGTCTATCAAAGAATGGTCAATGTAATTGATAATTTCTAATATTTTCAATTCTTTTAAAAACACTAGTTATTTATTCAGAATAATGTCTATTTAACTAGTGTTTTTATTTGTGTATTATCTTGAGTTTTCGACAGGGACTCATAACTTTTATTCAGAATGGAAGTGTTTTATAAAAAAACGTTAAGGAACCCAATACCTTAAAACTACGCGAAGATACTCATTCCCGTTTAGACTTCATTTCTTTAGCTAAGCCCATAGATACGGCATTGTTCGTTTTCTCTAATTTATCCACCACATTATTATAATCTTCATCATTACGGTTTTGAGAAAGTTTATAGGCTGCTTGAATTTCTGTTATTTTGATACTAAAACCTACAATTCCTCTAACTTGACGCATCGTTTTATCGGAAAGTTTATCAACAGATATAGGATTAGAGTTTCCTTGTTCATACTTATTAACTAACTTTTTAAGTGAATTCAATAATTCTTCTCCTTCTATAATTTTTATTTTTCCATACACGTGCACCGCAACATAATTCCATGTGGGTACATTTTCATGACCATACCAAGAAGAAGAAACATAAGCATGAGGACCGTTAAAAATAGCTAATACTTCAGCCTTATCATTAAAGTTTTTCCATTGAGGGTTAGCCTTTGCAATATGTCCTAGCAAAATATCATTTCCTTCTGCATCAACATCCAATTCCAACGGAATATGCGTTCCCGTTAACTTTCCATCAGTTTGATTGATTAAAATACCGAAACTATTGGCTTCTAAAAATGCTTTTACTTCTTCAATATTTTCGTTTTTAAACATTTTAGGTATAAACATATTGTAAAAATTTAGGCTTTAAGAATATCACGAATAATCTTCAAGTGGTGTTCATTATGAATCGTAATAAATTTTAAAGTCTTAGCTTTTTTTAAGTTTCCGAAAACATGATGTTTAAAGAAATGTTCATCAGGAATAGCATCTATATTGGAGAGTACAGTATGGCAGTTTTTTAGATTTTCTTCAATGTTTTCCTTCGTAAATGTGGGTTTTGGTTGAGCAGGCTTAGGAGCCTTGCCTTTGCCTCTAGGTATTTTACCTAAAGTAAAAACCAATATCCTCAAAGGAACAAAATCAAATTTATAGTCTTTGGGATTCGATTTTTCTAAGGCTTTAATGATTCCGATACATGCCATTAATGTATGGCAGATATGCCAACCTACATTAACATCTGAAACCGATTTGTCTAAAGAATCAAAATGCTTGATATGATTTTCTAACTCTTGAACTTGTTGTTTTATTTTTTCTAAATAATTCATGCACTATTTTCGTTTTAAATATTTTGCTCCCCAATACATCCACATTCCTGTAAAAGATAAAATAAGTAAGCCAATCGATAGATAACTCATCGAAAAAAGCTTGAAAGCATCTGAAATAATAGAACCGTCATGCAAGTTTTCTATCCAATCGGAATGGCGACGGGCTATGGATAATTGTTTTCCAGAGTGAATATCCAATTGTACTTCCCAATACCCTGTTTTATAAATAACTTTTGCCATTCCTTTGGCAGGGCGTACGTCTATTCTATCAACCTTATTGTCAGAATTTCCTGTGTGAAAGGCTAACAAGCTATCCGAAATTTGAGTAATTTCTTCTAAAGATAAACAATTTGACATGTTTTTTTTCTCTCCTCTTTGAGTAGGAGGTTGTAAGATTTCAAAATTCTTTTTATAAGCTAACAAGAGCCCTGAAATAG
The DNA here is from genome assembly GCA_937922815.1 of uncultured Saprospiraceae bacterium. Lineage (GTDB taxonomy): Bacteria > Bacteroidota > Bacteroidia > Chitinophagales > Saprospiraceae > CALAJP01. Next base: position 11,125 of record CALAJP010000141.1, on the reverse strand, counting down.
AGCTAATAACAATAAAAAAAATAACTGAAATACTTATCCAAGAATGCCAACGTCTATTTTTTCTTACTTTACCCGCTATTTCTTTCCTTTTTTCTATCATTGATCTTGAAAAATTGCATTAGCCATAATCAAAAAACCATTATACCAGAATCCTCTAAACAGTGGATTGTCAACCATGCCTATAATTTTCCCTCTTCCATAGTTTTTGCTAACCCAATTTGCAGTATTTGGCAATTGTTCTTTTAAGCGATGTCCTGCAAAACCAGCTACTATAGGTTGGTTGGCGACAACACCAACATTCCAGTCCGATTCACTTTTGTTAAGAATAAAAGAATTGGTTTTTAGACTTCTATATTTTCGAGGCATACCAAACCCTAGTGGGTGAGTGTTATCTATATTAATATCTACTACTGCCCCAAAAATACTAGCAGAAATCTGGTCTCGTTTTCGGTCTTCAAATTCTTTCTTTTCAACTTTCAAACGATTTTCTTTTTCCCAACCTGTTTGCTCTGTAAAATGACTGATTGCTCGATTCATTAGAATTAACCGTCCTCCATTCTTTGTCCATTCTATTAATTCATTTGTATATTTTAAATGTCCATTGTAGGGAGGTAATATGATAACATTATAATCACTAAGGTTTAGCGTTTTTATATTGTCCAAATCCGAATAATGAGCGGTGTAGTCTAATACTTCGTCCATATAATGCCAAACGGATCCGTACATTTTTGGATCAATTCCTTTTCCTCCGATTATTAATACTTCGGGTTTGTAGAGCAATTTCATAGTAGCCGAGCCCAAATCACTACCCGATTCTGACCAACCTGTTTCTACGCAATAGACTTTGTGTCCTATTGAATTGGCTATCTTGATAGCTTTTTGATAATAAGCCTTTTGGTTTTTGTTGTCGGCAGCATTCAGAATAATGGTTCCTGCTCCGAATTTTTTCCCTTCTATTTCGAATGGTTTTTCACTACTCCGAACAAATAATTTTGCTTCTTGCCAATGAGCCAATAGTTTTGCCGATTCGACACTATTCCAATCGGCAATAATAGCATAAGGTTTTTCCGCTGGAATTTGATTCATAATGGCATCTTCAATCATGTATTTTGCTCGGGTTTTTACTTCTTTTTTAGTGGCTAGAGCATTCCAACCATAAGCATGTAATAACGACCATGCGGTAATATCGTAGGTTAAAGAATCTTCTAAGAATGGTTCAGGTTCTAGTAATGCTTTTACTAAATTCCCGTTCGGTTGAGCAGTAGAAATTACTAAATCGTAAGCATTTAAAGAAAGTTGATCGCTTTTATTTTTTAGAAACGAATAGCCAGATATGTTTTGTCCTTTTTCTGCCAATTGTATATTGATGCCGTTTCGTTGTAGTAAATTACAAAATGAACGAATTTTGCTTTCGGGTTCGTTGTCTGTTTTAATAATAAAATTTTTATACCCTTTTATACTACCATTTATAGCATCACTAAAAAATTTGTTTTGTTCGTCAATTAACTTTTGATGGCCACGAGCCGCTACTTCTAGGGTCGAAAATGTAGTGGTTACATGGTGCTCGATTCGTTCAGATAAGGTAAGCGTATCGTTGTGATGTTGTTCTACTTTACGCCCTGCTTTTCCGCTACCTCCTTGCTCAAACGTCATTCCTATTGCACCCAAATAAGAGGGGTATGTATCGCCATAAGAAGGGTATAGTAAGTCGTAAATTTCTTTAGTAAAATAATGCCATTTATTATCATCGAAATAGTAAGCGTTATTTTTACCAATCTCTTCTTGAAATTCTTTTTGGAAATTGGTTATAATTTCGTGAATAGGTTTTGCCGCTGGAGCAAAATAATAAGGACGAGAATGATGTTGTTCGTGATAATCACTATGAATATGTGGCAACCAACGGTGGTAAAATGCCATACGTTGTTTAGACTCTTGTTGTGTTTGCCATGCCCAATCTCTATTCAAGTCAAAATAATAATGATTGGTTCTACCTCCTGGCCAAGGTTCCATGTGTTCACGGGTGTTTTCTTTAGAATCTATGTTTTTAGAGGCAACAGACAAATACCAATTAGTATATCGTTGATAACCATCAGGATTAATACATGGGTCAATAATAATAACTAAATCTTCGAGTTGTTTTTCAATTTCAGGAACTGGGGTAACTAATTTCGATAAGACTTTAATGGCAGTATTTACACCACTCGACTCATTGCCATGAACATTATAGCTCAGATAGACAATTCCTTTGTCATTTCCGCCTTTTCCACTTTGAACCCCTAAATCTTGCAGGTGCTTCTTTCGGATTTCTTCAAGATTATTAATGTTTTCTTGACTAGAAATAATAACATTAATTAAAGGTCTGCCCTCTGGTGTTCTTCCATATTCGCTAAACACAACATTCTGTTTTTGGTTAGCGACATATTGAAAATAGTCCACCATTTGGTGATGGGGAATAAATTGTTCTCCAAAAGGAAGATAGAAGAATTCTTCAGGCGATTTTAATTGCTGCCCCGACATTATTGACGTTACAAAAATTAAAAGAATAGTGTAGAATATTTTCATGTATTTATTTTTCTTTACTAAGAATTCCTCCAAAATAAATAAAAATATCTAAATATCGCCTTATTTAGTTTAGTCAACTGCTTCTACAATCTTAAAAATGGTATCCTCGTCACCCATTGTATAATAATGTAGGCATGGAACACCAAAAGCTTTCAACTCTTTTGATTGTTGGATACACCATTCAATACCTACTTGTTTACGAGCTTCGGCATTTTTAGCATTCATAATTCCGTTGACCAAATCTTCGGGTAAGTCAATACTAAATATTCGAGGAATAGAGGTTAATTGATATAATTTGGTTAATGGTTTCAAGCCTGGAACAATAGGAACATTAATTCCAATGGCTCGGCAAGCCTTTACATAATCAAAGAACTTTTGATTATCAAAAAACATTTGTGTAACAATATAGTTTGCCCCAGCATCAATTTTCGCTTTCGTCCATTTCAAATCCAATTCCATATTGGCAGCTTCAAAATGTTTTTCGGGATAGCCCGCTATGCCTATACAGAAATCGGTTCCTTTTCCGTTGATTCTGGTATCAAGGAAATTACCTTTGTTCATGTTCGATATTTGTTCTACCAAATCAGAAGCATAGTTATTGCCATGGGGGGTAGGGATAAATTTACCGTCAAACTTTCTAGCATCTCCACGAAGAGCTAATACATTTTTGATATTCAAAAAAGACAAATCAATAAGAGCAGATTCTGTTTCACTTTTTGTGAAACCGCCACAAATTAGATGAGGTACGGCATCGACACCATAGCGGTGCATAATTGAAGCACAAATGCCAACCGTTCCTGGGCGTTTTCTGATGGCTACTTTTTCGTAATGACCATTGGGCGTTTTATTATATTCAAAGTCCTCTCTATGGTACGTTACATCAATAAAAGGTGGTTTGAACTCCATTAAGGGATCCAAGGTTTTGAAGATTTCTTCGATGCTTCCTCCTTTTAATGGAGGTAAAATTTCGAAAGAAATAAATGTTCTTTCAGGAGATGATTCAAAATATTGAGTTACTTTCATCAGAATGACTTGTTACTTAAAATAATCATGCAAATATAAACGCATATTCACTAAAAAGTAAGTAAACCAAAGTAAACTAGTAGAGAAAGTAATATTGAAAATAGATTTTGAAATTCGTTAAGCTGATGTAGGTAAGAAAAAGAAGTGGTGTGGGGCGGGATCGAACCGCCGACACATGGATTTTCAGTCCATTGCTCTACCAACTGAGCTACCGCACCAACTCGTTTTGCTTAACGCGATGCAAATATATTGCGAGTTTTTCTCTTAAACAAATTTTTATCGAAAAATAATGTATTTTTATTTTCTGAAATGATGTTTTTATCATTTTTTAATCAAAAACAATAACATATAGTGCTATCTAAAAAAATTGCTATTCCTATTGGGTTGTTATTAGCAGCAGCTATTTACCAAACGGTTTATGTCAATAGTTGGCATTCGCTTTATATTATTCCTCCTGTTATATTATTGGCTTTGATTTATGTATTCAGTAATGAAATAGACTGGTGGTGGTACTTGAAGCATACTCCTCAGCTTCCTAATGCTATTATTGAGGATTTAGAAAAGAATGGTTTGTACTTTAATTCCTTTGATAAAGAAACCAAGCAACGTTTCTTGGATAGGCTCTCATTAAGTTTGATTGGGTATGAATTTGAAGATAAGAATGAAAATACAGCAGGGAATAAAGTATTTCACATTTACACCGCCTATTACGCTGTTTTATTAAGTCTGTCTTCTGAAAAATTTATTTTAGAGCCTTTCGAAAGGATTGTTTTTTATGAACATCCTTTTCCTAGCCCCAATATTCCAGAACCATTGCACAATAGTGAATTAAATGAAGAAGATGCAGTGCTTATCTTTAATAAATTTGCTATTAGACAGGCTTTTGGAGAGGAAAAAAAATATTTTCAGTTGGCTTTGTACGAATATATTAAAGTAATGGTACTCCAAAATGAAAGATTGCAGGTTGCGGACTTTATAACTTGGGAGCAAATAGAAGAAATTTCAAAGTTTTCACTCGAATTAATTCAACAATCCGTTAGGCTCGAAAAGGTAGATAAATTAGCCGTTTCTATTTATGTATTTATTCTTTACCCCAATATATTCAAAACCCATTTTCCACAACAATATGAAAAATGGGCTTCGTTTTTTGGTTGGATTAAAAACATAAATCAACCATAATTGTATAAGCAGTAATTAAACAGTCATTACTTCTTTTTCTTTAGCGTCAATTATTTTGCCTATTGAAGCCGTATAATCGTTTACGATATTTTGAACTTCAGCTTCTTTGTCTTTGCCCATATCTTCTGAAAGACCATCTTTCACAGCTGCTTTGATAGCATCCATTCCTTTTTGTCTTGATTTACGGATAGAAACTTTACAATCTTCTCCTGCTGCCTTTACTTGTTTAACGATGTCCTTACGTCTTTCTTCAGTCATAGGAGGAATGGTAATTCTAACTTGTTCGCCATCGTTCATGGGAGTTACGCCAATATTAGAAGCGAAAATTGCTTGTTCGATTGGGCCAAGCATATTTTTTTCCCAAGGTTGGATATTAATTGTTCTTGAATCAGAGTTACTGACATTAGCAACTTGACCAATTGGCGTTGGCGAACCATAATAATCCACTAACAAATCAGATACCATAGAAGGGCTTGCTTTTCCAGCTCTTAATTTAGTCAATTCAGTTTTTAAATGTTCAACAGAACTATCCATTGCGGATTTCATTTTACTAAATGCTTCGTTCAATTCGTCCATTGTGTTAAGAGTTTTTAAATGTTAAAGAGTTGTAAGTTACTTCGTTCTGAGAAATCCGAATATCTTCAGAATCTTCTAATTCTTGGATGACTTTATCAAGAACATTGTGATCATCAACTCTAGAATAATGGCTAATATACTGTTTTAATAACTCAATTCGTGAAGGTCTATTGCCAGAATTATTTAAATTTTTAATAGTTTCTTTCGCAATGGCCTGAAATTTTTCGTCTTTGGGAGATACCGTAGCTACATTTGTGCTTATTCCCAATTCTTGCATCAATTCGATTCTCTTCATTTCGGAGTTATCGTTTTCGTAAGAATCTAGTTTCGAAAAGTCAAATTGATCTTCGTTAGCAATGGAGTCGTTGCTTGACTCATATAGTTCTTCTTCTTCCTTGCTTACAGAATAGGTCGCCTTGAAATCATCTTCAAAACCTTTGCTTATGATTTGCACTTCCGCAGGTTCTTCTTCTATTATTTCGTCCTCTTCTACCTGGTTATTATCAATCGCACTACATTTTCTACCTTCTTGAGACATGAGTTCAATCAAATTTTTATTAATTGAATGTTGAAAGGCGAAACAGAATTGAATATTTTCGTCAACCAAGTTGTGTAACTTTCCTACTAAAAAAGCTAAGAAAATTCTTTGGTCATTAATGCTTTGTAAGTGAAAGTCTAGTCGACAGTTTTCTTTTTGGGCTGCGATACAAACATGTACTGGCACAGCAACTGCTGCTTCTTTGACCAATACACAAACTTTTTCATATTCATTAAAAAATATATACTCGAGCTTATCTATTAATTGTTCGGCAGCAATAAATAAGATTTTTTTCATATATGTTTATTAGAAGTGTTAGTTTAAGTCTTTTATAGTTTGTATGTAGTTAATTTCAGAATGAGAATACCTTTTCATTTCTAAACAAAAATTAATCCCTTTCTTAATGTGGGACAAAATTAGGGATGACTTTCGATTAATAAAACATTTTAATTACAAAAAGACTGACCATTTATCCACACCTTTGAAACACTTTCTAATAAGTCATTAGTAATCAGATTACTAATTATGAAACTATCGTCTTCCGACATATCTAAGGATTAAAAATATCAACATTACTAATGATGTTAAAGCACTCACAACATAGGTCATTGCTGCCCATTTTAAGGCATCTTTGGCTCCTTCGTGCTCTTCTCCCGAAGTAATATTTTCTGCTTCTAACCACGCAAGCGCTCTGTTACTGGCATCAAATTCAACAGGTAATGTTAATAACGCAAATCCTGTTGTAACCATAAAAGAGATTATTGTTATTAGTAATAATGCAGGGAATTGTTGTGCTAACATAAATGCTCCCATAAGTAGCCATTGCTGAGCATTAGAAGCGATTTGTACTAAAGGTACGACCTTTGACCGCATTTGAAGCATACTATATTGTGTATCATGCTGAATAGCATGCCCAACCTCATGAGCAGCTACAGCCGCAGCCATAACGGTTCTACCTTGATGAATAGCAGGACTAAGCGATACTGTTTTAGAACTTGGATTATAATGATCGGTAAGCATTCCTTGCCCTTGGACTATTCGCACATTAGTGACACCATAATGTTGCAACATTTCGTAGGCGACTTGTTCTCCTGTCCATCCTTTGCGTAAAGGAACTTGAGAGTATTTTTGAAATTTGCTTTTCAAGCGGTTTTGAACCAACATTCCAATAAATGACATTATTCCACCTAACATCATATATATCATATAATCCGAACTCATCAGTTTTGGTTTAGTGTTAAATAATAAAACGATTTATTACCTATATATGACGCTCAACTGATGGAATAGGTTACTTTTTATTGAAAATTAAACCTATAGTTTTGATTTAAATACGCTTATTTGTGTCAATGTTTTTATTTAGATAATGCTTTAACTAATAGTTGTTGAGCCTCTTTGGGATTGTATTTTCCTTTGGTTTTTTTCATGAAATCTCCCATAAAGAAACCAATCAAGCCTTTTTTACCTTTTTTGTAGGCATCAACTTTTTGTGGATGGGCAGTTAAAATTTCAGCAACAATACTTTCAACCGCTGAAGAATCCGACTTTTGAATTAAATCTAGTTTTTCGGCTAAAGCGAGGGGTGTTTCGTATTGTCCTTTTTGTTTAATTAATTCAGGCCATAATTTTTGGTAAGCAGTTGAGTTGTTTACCAATTGTTTGTCAATCAATTCTAAAAAAGATAGACAGTCGGTAGGTGATAAAACAAAATCAACAACTTTTTGCTGTTGTTCTTTAGCCCAAGGCATAATTTTATTTATCATCAAATTGGCAATACTTTTGTAATTCGTGAAGTCTTGTTCTGCCAATTCTAAAAAGTAATAAGCGGCACCTTTTTCTTCTGTTAATAAGGTAGCATTATAGCTAGAAAGCCCGTATTTCTTTTGGAAAGTTTCTTTCAATTCCCAAGGTAATTGAGGTAATTGTTCTTTGATGGTGTTTACAAATTCTTTAGAAATATGTACGGGTAATTGGTCCAAATCAGGGAAATATCTATAATCGTGTGCATCTTCTTTGGAACGCAAAGGAGTCGTTATTCCTGTTTGTGGGTTGAAGTTTAATGTATTTCGTAGAACGACATCGCCCTGTTCCAGTAGTTGAATTTGTCTTCTGAACTCGTAATTGATTGCCATTTTAGCGAACTTCATAGAGTTCATATTTTTAACCTCGCATCTTTCGCCAAACTCTTTTGCTCCTTTCAACCGAACAGAAACATTACAATCACAACGCATAGAACCTTGCTCCATATTGCCATCCGAAACTTCTAAATATCGAACTAGCTGACGCATCTGATACATAAAAGCTTCTACTTCTTCTGCTGACCGAAAATCAGGTTCTGTAACGATTTCTAAAAGTGGAGTACCTGCTCTGTTCAAATCAATCATAGATAAATTAGGGTCTAAATCATGAATTGATTTTCCTGCATCTTCTTCCATATGAATGTGATGCAATCTTATTTTTTTATTGCCGAGAATGGTCATTTCTCCACCTATTGCTATGGGTCTAGCGTCTTGAGTGGTTTGATAGCCTTTGGGCAAATCGGCATAAAAATAATTTTTTCTATCAAAACGACTTTCTCTATCTATTTCACAACCTAGTGCTAATCCTAAACGAACGGCATATTCAATTTGTTTTTCGTTCAATCGAGGCAATGTTCCTGGATGAGCTAACGACACGACACTCGTATGCGTATTGGCATCGTCTCCAAAACTAACGGCATCACTACAAAAGGCTTTGGTTTGAGTAGCCAATTGTACATGAACTTCAAGTCCAACAACCAATTCGTATTTATCTAAAACAGAAGCATTCATTTTCAATATTTTTAATAAAATTTGATGGATTAGCGTTTAACGCACAAAAATACAAACTTAGTTGATTTAATATTATAGAAAATGATAAGAATAAATGGATTTGTTTTACAGAATCAATTTTTTTAATCTTTTTTTGGCATTACGCCTGGTTGTATAATTTCATAATCTTCTTCTTTCTTTTGACTGGCCACCATTTTTCTGACATCTTCCAATAGCTGTTTTGCATCAAAAATAATCCCATCTTTGATGGTATATTTCACGCCACCGACTCTAACTACTTCGTTATCTTCTGTTAATTTAATAGCTCCAGTTCCGTAAAGAACTTTTAAATTTTGTAAAGGGTTTTCTTCTACAATTACAAAATCGGCTAATTTCCCGATTTCAATAGATCCAACCATATCGTCAATGCCTAATGCCTCTGCTCCATTTAGTGTCGCCGAGCGAATAACTTCAAGGGGATGAAAACCAGCCTCTCTTAACAATTCCAATTCTCGGATATACGAAAAACCATAAAGTTGATAAATAAAGCCCGCATCAGAACCTGCCGTAACTCTACCGCCTCGGTTTTTATATTCATTAATAAAGGTCATCCATAGCTGATAATTCTTTTTCCAAGCGACCTCTTCTTCTGTTCCCCAAAAATGCCAATAAGAACCATGTGATATTTTGCTAGGCATATAAAAACGCCATAACGAAGGCATTGTGTATTCTTCATGCCATTCTAATCTTCGAGTTCGTTGTAGGTCTCGGCTAGCTTCGTATATATTAAAGGTTGGGTCTATGGTAAAATCTAAGGTTAGCAGCTCTTCCATTACTTTGTTCCAGTGGTCTGAATATGGTTTTGCGGCTTGAGCCCACAATCGACCTGCTTCTTTGAAGCGATGTTGCTCGTTTTGATAATTATAATCTAAAGGGTAATTTTGAACGGTGCGGTCTTCAAATAATGCTTCAGGTAATCCATACCAATGTTCCATCGTGGTCAATCCTGCTTGGGCAGAATTTAATACATTCCATCGAGCAACATCCATTTGTGCATGATGACAGGCAGACCGTAATCCTAATTTTTTGTTTTCTTCGAGAGCGGCAGCCATAATTTTAGGCGGAGCTCCAAAGAATTTTATGCCATCTGCTCCTTTTTCTGCATTTTTTTGAACCCATTTTATCGCCATCTCAGGAGTGCTAATCCTTTCGTAACTACCTTGACCAAAAACAGTATAGGCTCTAATTCGAGGAGCAGTGATTTCGTTGGCTTCGCTTCGTTTTTTATGTTTTAATACCCAATCTAAACCGTTTCCGCAGGAAGGGTCTCGAATGGTAGTGATACCATGCCCCATCCATAATTTAAAAACATATTCTGCATCAGCACCTTGAGATTTGCCTCCAATATGTCCGTGCATATCTACAAAACCGGGTAATAAATACATGCCTGTGCCATCAATTTCTTTACCCCCTTCTATTAATTGAGGACGTTTTTTATCGTCAATGGCAACACCGGGGTACCCAACGACTTCAATTTGGGTGATTTTATTATTTTCTACAACGACATCAATAGGGCCTCTGGGCGGAGCACCGTTGCTATTGATTAAGGTAATCCCTCTTATTATCAATTGGTCAAAAGGACCTTCCCCACGGAATCGATCGGGAGATTCTCTCACTTGACTAAAAAGGGGAACGAAAATACAGCAAATGAACGCTAATAAAACGAAACGAAAATGACCCATAGCACTACATTAAATGAAATAATACCTAAGCTAACATTTAAGCGTTCAAGAACCAAATTTAAAGGGGTGTTTTTATGAGGGGAAGTTTGGTATAAATCTAATAAAATTTGCCTATATATAGTTTAGTCCTGTTGGTCGGGGCGAATGATGATTCGCCCTTATAGTTGTTGGGGCGAATAATTATTCGCCCGTATTAGGTTCGTCCTATACGTTGGGGCGAATAATCATTCGCCCTTACGAATCCTTGCCCTTACGAGTCCTTATCTTTGCTATATAGTTTGTCTTCTTGCCATTTTTTAGGATTATTGACGATGTAGGCAGCGATATTTTGATAGGCTCTATCGTCACGGATGATGTGTTCCCAGTAGTTGCGTTGCCATACTCGTTGTCCTACGGGGTATTGGTCGGGCATATTTTTACGAAACCATTTGGTGACGCCTATTTTGTATCCTCTAATGATGGAGCCAATCGTTTTTGATGGCGATTTGAATGGAGTTGGTTCATGAAACGCTGATTTAGAATTATCTTTTTTTGTTGATGGAGAAGTATTTATTTCAATGATTCCATGCATGTGGTTAGGCATGATAATGTATTGATGTAGTTGGGTGTTAGGAAAATGCTGAGGGATTTCTAACCAACATTTTTGTGCTACCTTACCTGCTTCATTACATATCATTTTTCCGTTGGTGATGTTTCCGAATAGATGTAAACGGTTT
>CALAJP010000140.1 GCA_937922815.1 uncultured Saprospiraceae bacterium | reverse complement strand
GTCGTAAAGCCTTGTGCTTTCAGGGTTTGGCAACCCTTGCGCGTTTTTCTGCTGAACGCATAAAAGCCTTACTGCAACGTCTGCGCTGAACGCTTGACCAAAACACTTTCTACGTCCTGTACGGACTACGAAACCATTTTGGTCAAGCCTTGGGGGCTTCGACGTTGCACCGCACAAAAAACGTGGGCGTTTTTGGCTCTCGCTAGCATGGCAACCGCTAGGGCTTTTTGCCATTATTTTACCGCTAGGGCGTTAAAATCACGCTCACTTTCTCCGAACCTTGGAGGTTCTGCGCTTCTAATTTTTCTGGGGAAAAATGTATCATTGCCATCATAAAATCATTGGACATGATTTTAAAAGAATCCCGTTATTCATTGGGATTATCGGGCTTTCCGTTGATAAAATCTTTGGTTTTATGATCAATTCGATTATTAGTTTCGTTTTGAGTTTCAATAACAGTACTAAAAACAATTCGGTCGCCATTAAAAAGACAATTGGGATTGATGTAGTAATGCCCCTTGCGAACTGATTTTGCTATTATTTGAGCCTTGCAGAGTTCAGTGAGACCCCTTCTAAAGCTAGTAAGACTAAGAGCTAGGCTATCATGCTTTGCCATGAAATCTTCATGTGTCCATTTATCCAACATGATTAAATCTTTATTTCTCCCTTTTTCTTGCAAAGCCCACATTAACACCCTTAAAGCTTTATTGCCTGATAACGTCAAATCAAATGTAAAAGCCATGTAATTAGCGAATGTTTTAACAAATTTTTCTTTATCTACTCTTTTTCTGGCGACTATATGAGTACCATGAACTTCACCAGTAGATTGATTAATTAATATGTCGTTATTTTTTCCAAGAGGCGACATAGTAACGCTTTTACTCCCTATGGGAACCCACATGTTTTCCAGAAAAGGGTTTTTTTCGTGTCTAATTTCTTTCATTTTGATAATACAACTACCGTTTATTTGATAATGCTATTATACAATAACGAAGCACTACTATCAATATAATAATAGCAAAGTTATCATTTATTTGATAGCCGTACCTACCTGTGCTGATAGCTGTACATACCTATAGTGAATTATTGATGTCAATATATGGGCGTTTGAGCATGGTCGCTTCTTATATCTTATATACAGGCATAATATATCTTTGAAAGCTCATAATTAGGTTGTTTGTTCAAGATTGCCGTTTGCTGTGGACAATTTTTTAGCGAACTAAAAAAACGTGATGGACAAACCATTAACAAGCTGATGGATAACTCTATCGAGTTAACCACAACTTGTTAACCGCTTGACCACACTTTGACAGGCACAGCCGATTTTTATAATTCAATAATAGTAATTTTGATTTCATCAATGAAGAAAGAAGAAGAAAGGAGGGGCAAAAAACAGCCGTATTTGAATCTTTAAAGAAAAGGCGGATATTTCTGCAAATAAATATAGTTATTCCAAAAAAGGCTTATTTTCTGCCTTGTAGACCTATGCGAAGCATATCTTTTATTCTTCAATTAAAAAATTAATCAAGTATCAAAAAGCATCGTATTTATTCATCAAAAATTTTCAATTATTGATGAATAAAGCGAAATCAAACGAAGTGCGATAGTCTTTAAAATAGCGTATTATTAACGTGAATACCTATAGCGTATTATAGATTCACGTTAAAATTATGCTATAATTTAATATACTTTCGGTGTTGGCTGAACGCCAAAACCTACGCGTTTTACTGTCGTAAAGCCTTGTGCTTTCAGGGTTTGGCAACCCTTGCGCGTTTTTCTGCTGAACGCATAAAAGCCTTACTGCAACGTCTGCGCTGAACGCTTGACCAAAACACTTTCTACGTCCTGTACGGACTCCGAAACCATTTTGGTCAAGCCTTGGGGGCTTCGACGTTGCACCGCACAAAAAACGTGGGCGTTTTTGGCTCTCACTAACATGATGAACGCTAGGGCTTATCATCATTATTTTACCGCTAGGGCGATAAAATCACGCTCACTACCTCCGAACCTTGGAGGTTCTGCGCTTCTGATTTTTCAGGGGAAAAAGTCAGCATTGCCATCATAAAATCATTGAACATGATTTTAGTCGTGCCATTATTTTAATTTAGGGGGGGTTGTGTACTTATTCGGATTGATTTTTTTTCTTGCTGTACTTGTGTTCGGTGGCTTTTGGGTAGGCTACAATTTATTTGTAAGGCTGATAGAAAAATATAGTGATTATGATTTTAATGGAAAAGGTTTTGGAAACTTAGAATTTAGATCCGTTTTTTATATCTACTTGGTAATAACTTGGCTTGTTTTAAGTATCTTAGTAATCATATTTTATCGTTATTGGGGCTATAGTGTTTCAGTCGGTGTTATCTTTTTATGCCTTTACACATTGAGCTATATTTTAGGTGCGATTTACGGCAATAAATATTCGTTAGCGTGGTTTTATAGGTACGACCGAGGATATAACAAGGGGGCTTATGGACGTTTGGAAATGGTTAGTGATAACAGGGCTGAAGATATGGAAAAATTAAAGCAATCACACGCGACGGAAAAGGAGCATTTAGAACGTGATAATCAGTCATTGCAGAGTAAATTAAATAATGCTAATGAATCTTTAGCGTTAAAAGATAAAGAGATTAAAGAATTGAAATTAAAAAATAGACATGGAGATATATTTTAAATGCAAAGTAGTTTTAGTGTAGTTAGCTTAATAATTATTGGTTTGGTGCTTTATTGGTGCTATAAAATCATTAAATGGATTAAAAGAAAAATATCACCACCGCAAGAAGTGAAGCGCAAAGGGTTATCAGATATTGCAAGTATGGACGAACTTAATATCAAAGATATTGCGTTCGATAAATTGACTAACATGGCAAAAGACCATGAAATAATTTTAGGCGTAAAAAGAGGCGGTAAGCCGTCAGTGATAAGTCTTGAGCAGTTCAATAAGTCTAATATTCAAGTCGTAGGATTCCCTGGTGCAGGTAAGGGCGTTTTTGCTCAATCAGTGCTTTTGCAAGCACAGAAACATAATCGAATAGTTATTGCCGACCCAAAGAAAGACGAGTATTTAACCAAGCTATTTTCTGATTATCAGTTTATTGATTTATCAAGTGATAACTTTCAAATTGATTTATTCGGTGGAGCTAGTAAAACGGACGTAATCAATGCCTTGATTGAATCATTCTCATTGAAAAGAAAAGGCGCAGATAGCGATATATACAAGCTAGAGGGGCAAGAAGCTATAACGGATATTGTCAATGCTTGTAATGATTATTCAATTGATAGTATTTATGCCGAAGCCTTAAACCACATAAAGGCTAGGGAAGTAAATATCAATTTAAAGCTAATGAATAGCGTTAATGCCATTCGTGGTAGCAAATCAATACTTGAATTGCTAGAGCAGGGCAATATCTATTTTTTATACGATGAAGCCAACGAAACACATAAAATCATAGCCCAATTATTTACATCAAGATTGATGCAGATAAAGAAACAAAATCAATATAAAAAGCATATTACTTTGCTTGGAGATGAATTTGTGCATTTAGTCAATAAAACTACGGTTAATGCTACGGGTATGATGCGTTCAAAAGGTATGAACTTTGTTTTAATGTACCAATCTCTCGGGGATTTTAATACGCAATTTAGTGACGTAGATAGCAAGGAAGTAAGAAGCCGTGTGATGGATAACAGTCAAATATCTGTTGTCTATAATCAAAAAACAGAAGTTGGCATGTGGTCGGAAATGACAGGGCTACAAACGTATGATGATGTATCGTTAGGCGACCAAAAAGGCATAATATCGGGCTACAACTCGGCTTCTAAATCAACATCTATCAAGCAAGTTTCACTGTTTGAGCCAAATCACTTTTTGTCTTTACCGCCACGAGTTGCCATTGTGATTTTCAAATCTGATAGGTTGGCGGAAGCCATCAAAACCATTGCGCCCAAAGTGGATTTAAATGCAGATATTCGCGTTTTAAATAGTTCGGAATTGATAAGCAAAAAAACAGGGGAAGCGACGGAAGAGAAGAAAAAATATAAAGTAAATAATGATATTGATAGTGTCTTATGATTTCGCGAGATTTTGCACAGCTTAAACATGAAGCCGACACGCGATTAATGTTGCGTTATGTCGCTAATAATAATTATATTTATCAGCCTTTGTTAGCTTCTTATTTAGGTTTTGCATCTACGGCAGGGATAACAAAAAAATTAAAATCATGGATAAAAAACGATCTGATAACGCCCTTTGATTTTAAGCAGGTCTTTGGTAATCGTAGCGCAAAATTATATAAATTAACGACAAACGGACGCGCTCACGCTAGTTATTATGACGGTGAATATTTTTTCATTAATCCGCGTGCAGAAGTGAACGTGACTAATGCTAATGTCGTGCATTCTGTGCTGATGCAAAAAACGTATAAGACGTTGGAGTATTCGGGGTTTCATTGCTTTGAAATGGAAAAATCAATCAAAAGTGCCGTTAAAAAATTCGGGCATTATCCCGATATAGTGGCGATTAATTCACGCAAGCAAAAAGTAGCCGTTGAGGTTGAATGTTCGCTAAAAGATAAAAGGCGTTATCAATCTATTTTGTACGGCTATAAACGAGCGATTGAAGCTAATATTATTGATTCGGTGGCGTATGTAACGCCTGATTTAAAGACCTCAAGGGTTCTATCAACAATTGTAGAAAAGGCTATCAATGAAAAGTACAGAAGAGATAGTGTTGTTATAGATTTAAGCCGTGATGATACTTTGAATCGTGTTATTTTTAGGCATATTGACGGCATAAAGGCATCAATTAAGCATGTGGAGTTTATAGGCTTGAAAGTTAATGGCGTTGAATACGGAATAATTGCACACAAACGCCCTGATTATGTATTAGTTGAGTTGTTAGGTTCAACTAATGAATCAATCGTAGAGAATGAATTTAGGGGCGAAATAAGCCGTATTTTCAAGCTAGATAATGATTTCGATATAGTGTGTTGTTTTTCTGATTAATGCTAAAAAAACGGCTATTCGTCAATTTGTACGCATTTAGAAAATTTTATAATAGTTTCTGTTGTTTATTTTCTTCAAATTTAAAGACTATTCTATGCAATTTTCTACCTTGTTTTTTTACTTCATAGCTTATAGTCATGTTATTTTTTTCTTCTAATTCATTAACAGATACATCAATTATTCGTTTTTTCATATCGCTAAATTGTTTATATTTGTCTTCAATATCAAGTAATTTTTTAAACTCATCTATTGTTATATCTAACATGCCTGTACTTTTGAATTGCATAAAAAGCTCAAATATTCTTATGGAATAAGTGCTTTTAAGTTGGGTTATATTTTTCATGTTGTAAGAGGTAAAGCGTAAGTTTTTGTGTAAGCCCATCAAATAAGGTTCGATTTCATGGCTAAATGAAAGCTCAACGGCTGATATTTCATCATTCCATTTTACGCTACCGACCCAACGATAACGCATATTCCACTCTTTATCCTTTGTAAAAACTGACCTTTCCCAAAGTTTATTCATTGCGTTTTTAAGTTCTGTATATACGTTCTTGAGTTCTAAATCAAATAATTCAGCATAGTCTTTTGCGGTTACTCGATAAAAATGATTTGAGCCTTTGTTGGGTTGGTTAAAGTAAGATTTACGGCTATCAATTTGAGCAATACAGCACAATATTAAACGTTGCTCAATTAGTGATAATCTATAACAAGCCCTTAATAAATCATTCGTTTTTGTGATGGTTTTTTCAGGTGTTATGTTTTTGCTCTTATCGTGTAAATGTTCGTTATTTTTCATACTGAAATTTGTCTGTACAATGATTTAAAGACATAATCTTATCATGTCTTTTTTTGCAAGTAAAGACAAAACTTTTCGTGTCGTCTAATCTTGTGGATAAGTTTCCGTTATACTGGAAAACGTCTGTGTTAATACTGGAAAACGTCTGTGTTAATACTGGAAAACGTCTGTGTTAATACTGGAAAACGTCTGTGTTAAGCTTTTTTTGAAACTCTTGAAAGCCTTTATTTATAAGCGTTTCAAGAGTTTTTAAAAACCCCCTAAAAACTATTAAAAACTATTAAAAACAAGATAAAAAGGAATTAGGGTGTGGATAAGTTTTTTTTTATTCGTCAATTTGTACACATTTAGAAAAATAATCTACCGTCAATTTATACACATTTAGATTTTATTTATCAGTTTCGTTTGCTGTGGACAATTTTTTAGCGAGCTAAAAAAACGTGATGGACAAACCATTAACAAGCTATGGATAACTCTATCGAGTTAACCACAACTTGTTAACCGCTTGACCACACTTTGACAAGCACAGCCGATTTTTATAATTCAATAATAGTAATTTTGATTTCATCAATGAAGAAAGAATAAGAAAGGAGGGTCTAAAAACAGCCGTATTTGAATCTTTAAAGAAAAGACGGATATTTCTGCAAATAAATATAATCGTTTAAAAATGAGCTTATTTTTAGCCTTGTAGACCTATGCGAAGCATATCTTTTATTCTTCAATTAAAAAATTAATCAAGTATCAAAAAGCATCGTATTTATTCATCAAAAATTTTCAATTA
>CALAJP010000139.1 GCA_937922815.1 uncultured Saprospiraceae bacterium | reverse complement strand
ATAAATTCGTTATCATCAACATCTGTAATTCTAGAACCTTTTCCTTTTTTTATAAAAAGAGGTGCTCCGTACACAGATTTAAATGCTCTGACAGGTGAGTTTACTCCTCCAGGGAAATATTTTTTTGCTTCCTCAAATAACTTTTCTGATTTTTTTCTTTCCATCGTTTTAGAATACCTATTTTTTAGTAAAGCCTAAAGATACTATTTCGATAAATTAAAAGTCATTGATTGAGAAATTATGACAAAAAGAAAACGGTTTCAACCGATTGAACTTCTGCCTGATTATTAAAATTTGGAAGCCAAAACACTTCCATTCATGGCAAAACCTAATCTCAATAAATAGCTAAACTACATAAAAAAAGACCCCATTCCCATAAGCAACCCTATCGCAAGAAAGAATCCATAAATAGCTAAGAAAATAGCCACAAAAATTCCGTAAAATTTATAATGAGATTTCAAGTTCTTAAAAGCATCCGTTAAAAATGAAGCATCATTATCTTGAATCGCTGTTTTCAAATTAGTAGCAAAACGATATAGGTATAAAATTGGAATAAACATAATTCCAATAATAGCGACATAAAAGAGTAAAAACGGTAACATCGGTATTCCCATTTCTTGATACAATGGATCAAAAGCACTCGAAAAAACGCCCATTGACAATATTCCTAACACTCCTAATCCCAAATAAACAAACCCAACTATGGCTAAAAATTTAGCCCATTTAGAAGTTTCCTCTAAATAACTTGTTGTCTCCACAGAAAACCCTAAATCTGTAGAAAGGGTAGAATCTAACATATTATTTTCATTCATATTAATGTATTTTGAGTAAAAGAAATATTTAAGATAATAAACTGAATGTCAAATACCAATACTTGCATTTTTATTTAACTATAAATAGTTGAAATTAATTCCTCTAAGTCTGTGTCGTTGGCAGATTGGCGTTTTGGCGTTTTGGCAGATTGGCAGATTGGTGTGTTGGCAGATTGGCAGATTGGTGTGTTGGCAGATTGGCGTGCTGGTAGATTGGCGTGCTGGTAGATTGGCGTGTTGGTAGATTGGCTAAATACACCAATAAGCTAACAAACCAATACACTAACTCGCCAACAAGCCAACTCCCCTCCTATGATTTTCAAAAATAAATATTAAAATTTCAATCAAGTATAAATTAAATAATAAAAAATAGTTTACTTTGAGGGAAGTGCAATTTTTTGCTTTTAAAATCTATATTTTAATCCATGAATAGCTTTTATTTTCATATCAAATCGACTCTATTTTTCTTATTGCTTTCATTTTCAATGTTCGGAGCGAGTATTAGTGAATTGGAAGCGAGTCTGGCGAAAGCAAAAAAGGATAGTGATAAAATGCAAATTCATTATCAGTTGGCGGAATTATATAAAGATGGTAAAAAATATTCGAAAGCCAGTGAAAATGCGGCTTCTGCGTACAAATTAGCTATCAAAACGGATAATGATGCCATGCGTTCTCGAGCGGCTTTACTCGATGGACAAGTTTTATTGAAACTAAACAAAAAAGAAAGAGCCGAAGGTGTTTTGAAAACAGCCCTGAAATATGGAAAACTAGCCGACAAGCAAACCTTAATTTATGAGTCGCTTATTACATTGGCAGAATACTACGAAAAAGAAGATGCTTTGTCGAAAGCTGTCGTTTATAAAAATGCTGCCATTAAACTGTTAGAAAAAGAAAAAGTCATATTTCAAGAAGCACCCGTTTCTACCCCATCAAAATCCAAAGCTGAAACAAACACTAATCCACAACTCACCAAATATCTAGCTCAGATGCGAGAGTTGGAGTTAGAAAAACAAAATTTATTGATTGAGTTGGGTAAATTACGTAAACAACTGAAAGGAGATGGCGATAGCTCTAAACCTCTAACCAAACAAGAAAAAGAAGAATTACTCAAGGAATTAGAAAATAAAAAATTAGAAAACGAATCTGTTCAAAAAAAATTAGCAAGCCAATCCAAAACCATCAAAAAACTGAACCGTAAAGCACTTGAAAATAGAGCGTTAGAAAATCAATTACGGGCAGATTTGGCAGAAGCCGACCTAGAGTCTAGCAAATACGAAAACTTTAGGAATATGGCAATGGCTAGCGGTGGGTTTATCCTCTTAGTGGTATATTTCTTATGGTCAAGAATGCGTTCGAACTCGAAGAAAAAACGTGCTTTAGAGCAAAAAAACACAGAAATAGAGTCTCAAAAGCAACGTTCTGACGAATTATTACTAAATATTCTTCCACAGGATATTGCCCAAGAATTGAAAGATAAAGGAAATGTAAAGGCTCGAAAGTTTGAACAAGCAACGGTTCTATTTAGTGATTTTAAGAATTTTTCTAAAATATCAACAGACTTTACGCCAGAACAATTGGTAAAAGAACTGGATCACTGTTTCAAAGCATTCGATTATATTATCACTCAATATCAAGGTATCGAAAAAATAAAAACTATTGGAGATGCTTATATGTGCGTAAGCGGATTAAGTGCCAAAAGGTCAATTCCTACCAATATTGTAAAAGCCGCTTTGGATATACAACGGTTTATGGAAGAATATAAAGAAGACCGTAAATCTAAAGGAATGCCTTATTTTGAAGCGAGAATTGGAATGCATACAGGTTCGGTGGTAGCAGGAGTCGTGGGTTTCAAAAAATTCGTTTACGATATTTGGGGACCAACTGTAAATACCGCTGCGAGGATGGAAAGTAATTCAGCCGCTGGATGTGTAAACATTTCAAATGATACTTATCGCCTAATTGGTCATAAATTCGAATGTAAATACAGAGGAAAAATAGAGGCGAAGAATATTGGCTTAGTAGATAGTTATTTTGTCATTGCTGAAAAATAAAAAACTATTCGCATTATATTAATATATATACTATAAAACAGTACTAAGTACCTAGACAAAAAGATTCGACATTTTTTGTTCTTTGAAATTGATGGTATATTCAGTGCCAAAATTATTTAAAATATACTCTAATTGCTGTTCTAATTGCTCTTGTGACTCTATATTTTCATAATGAATCCATTTAT
>CALAJP010000138.1 GCA_937922815.1 uncultured Saprospiraceae bacterium | reverse complement strand
TTTATCAGACTTAATGTATCATTTCCTTTAATCAACTTTTCAAATTCAATTCCACTTTCAGAAGGTTCGATTTGTGAGTATGAACTCAAAAATGAAAACGAAAATATGATGGCGAAGATGTATTTCATAATTACTGGCAACGTTCTCGGCTATGGTTAGTACGGGATTAAAGATAGCTAAATTTTCGTATTAGCACTTAGCCAACTCTTTTTTATTTTGATTTATTTTTTTCTCTATAAAGCCAAATCAAAAGATTTGGCGGACTTCGTAGAAAGCACTTCATTTTGATTTAAACACCCAAACCCCGTATTAACTATAGCCACTGTTGGGTGTAGTTTTTTATTCGATTATTCGATTTCTCAAGTCCATTCTTTCGTGCAAAATTCTTACAATTTCAATTCTATCTTTAGATATTTGCTGATAAAAAATAATATGTTTTCCAGATTTCAGACCAAGTAAATTTTGAGTTATTCCACTGTAGATTTTTCCTAAATCAGGATTTTCACCAATTCCATTACAAGTCATTTTAATTGTTGCGTAATATTTATCTGCTTGCTTTTCTGACCATTTTTCGAAAGTATAATTCCAAATCCTGTTTAAGTCATCAATTGCTTCTTTTCTTAAAATAACTTTAGTCATTTTTTCTCTTTTCAGCTTTTAGTTTTTTTAGATTCTCATCAAAATTAAAATCTTCAACTAAAGGACTATTTAAACCTTCTTGTATAGCATTTTTCAATGCAATTACTTTGCTTTCTTCATTTTCTAACATTCTTAGTCCTGCTCTAATGACTTCGCTAACGTTTTTGTATCTTCCAGCAGAAACCTGGGTTTTTATAAATTGATCAAAATAATTTCCGAGTGATATAGATGTATTTTTCATTGTTTCAAATTTATTCAAAAATACCAATAATTGGTATAATATCCAAATACTTCGATTTTCTAATTACACCCAACGGTCTTGTATGTGGCTCGTAGCGTGCAAATTAGCAGTTATTTTTCGGTTGAGCCACAAGCCAGATTTTTTAATTTACTATTTATCTTTTTTATTGGAAATCGTCAAATTTAAAAATTTAGAGACTTTCCAAATATGCCTTAACTTCGATTAAGCAACTAATTAGCTATGAGCTATATATGTTGTTGTGTATAGTGTTTTTTATTCTTTAACTTCTGTGTAACCAGGTAGTCCGTGTAAGCATTTTATAATTTGATTTCCTCCTGGTTCTCCAGCGTGATAATGATATCCTCTTACATCATCGAAATGCCCACCACATTCATCTAAATCAGTTGGTTTATTTCCGTTTTTGTCTGTTAGTCCATAAATCCCAAATCCGTCAATAGCATAACCAATAATTGGCGAGTGAGAATCGGTTTGAGCAATTTCTTTAGTCGAGCCAGTAACTGCGTGATAATGATAACCTCCGTGTGGATTGACGTGTCCTCCGTGGTCATCTAAAGGTGCAATTGTATGAGCTGCCAATATTGCGTGTGTTGGTGCAGGTGGGTCGTAATTAACTCCATTAAAAGCAAGTCCTATTCCGCCCAATCCAAAACTTTGAGTAGTTTTTAGATATTTGGGTGTTGCGGGAATTACAAAAGTTGTTACTTGGTCTTTGAAATATTCTGGCAAGCATTCCACACAATAGTTATGATATTCTTCCTCTACTTCTGGTTTTGCAGCAGCTAAGCAACCCTCTTCTGTGTCGGTAACTTTAATTGTACCATCTTCTCTATATAATTTCCATTTATCATCACCGTAGAACTCATCAAGGTTGGCAATAAAATGACCTGAAACATCATAGACTTTATCATCTTTAAACCAAATTCCAGCTTTTTCTATTCCGTCTTCTATATGCCTTGGACACCAAGGTCCCATTTGATGTTCGGTTGCTTGAGATTTTGTTTTAATTACATAACATAATGTTTCAATTCTGTTTAATTCCACGATTTGTTCTTGAATTCCACCAATGATGTTTTCTGTTATGAAGTAATCTGTATTTACAGGGTTGGCTTTGACAGTTGTATCAATTTCATTTGATAAATCCGTATTTGTATTTGTTTGTCTTGGTGGTCTATTCCTTTGACTTTTTTCTGCTTTGTTAAGTTCTTCTAAATTTAAAAAACCATCATCGTTACTGTCAATATTTTTAAAATCGTTCGCAATTGGACCAATGACTTCATCTCTCGATAATTTTCCATCTCCGTTACTGTCCATTTCCGAAATTATTTGTGCCGAAGAAGGTCTTTGTCTATTTGGTTCTTGTTGTTCTTTTTTTTCTTGATTTGATTTGCAAGCCACCAAGAATGTCAAAGTTAATAGTATCAATATAGTATTTTTCATTTTATGATTTATTCTAATTTCTTTTTAGACTTAATTACTTCATAAACGATTAATTTAATCGGTAAATTTGTTTAACTTTTGAGGCAGTTTGTATTATACTGAAATAGGTTGACCTTTTTTTTGTTGAATTTTGACACGTTCAAAAGATTTTTTTCAGCCGTTTAGAAGGCAAAAAAATAGTTTGAACTCGGTTAGTTTTTAAATTGTTAGTTCAGGTAAATTTAGTTT
>CALAJP010000137.1 GCA_937922815.1 uncultured Saprospiraceae bacterium | reverse complement strand
CGTTTACTAATTCGCTTTTACTTGAATATTCTTTTCCGTTGACTTGGGCTTTCAGCCATTCGTCGTTAGGTTTTGTAAATGATATACTTTGTCTTGACATAATTTAATCTGTTTTGGTGTAAATATACATCAAATACGAGTCTCTTCCAAATTGTTGCCAACGTGTTTGTGTATAATTTCGTTGCGTATTTTGGCACTAAGTTAGCAAATAAAAGCCGAATAGAAAATCCGCGAGGATTTTCGTAAGCAAGCTAGTAATAGCAATGAATTATACACGGTGTTGGCAGTAGTTTTTTATTTTTCATTAAATTTATATTCTCTAAAATACCAGCCAGTATTATATTCTTCAAATCCGTAATATTTTATTTTCCTTTTTTTTAGCTCCTGTTCAAATTTCTTATAGGATGAATTATAATTACTTAAAATTTCAATAGTCTTTTTTGTTTCGGTGTAGATAACAATGGAATTACATTTCCAAAGATATTTTCCAAAATACACTTCAGATGTTGAAAATCCTTGAATCTTATTATAGTTTATTTTACTGTTTTTCATCTTGTGAAGTTCAAAAACAGTAAAGAAGTTCCCTTCAAAACGAATGATTTTTATATAATTCAAGAAATTATAAATCAAATGAAATGAAAAGAAACCAATAAAACTCAAAAATAGAATCCCTTGTATTAGTAGTTCAATTTTAAAGTCGACCGTAAATTTGTATATTCCATAGATAAATACAGTTAAGAGTCCTAAACCAAAAATTAATTGTAGTAAAGGAAAAAATAATTTCGGTAAATATCTTATTTTCAATTTGGTTCTTGGTTTAAATTACTGCCAACGTAATTGTATAAGATTAGTTGCGTGATTTAATCACAAAATTTAGTAAATAAAAACAGAATAGAAAATCCGCGAGGATTTTCGTAAGCAGGCTCTAACCAAGCAATTAATTTTATACGGTGTTGTGTGTTCGTTATTTTTACGTTTCTGCTATTCCACCAATTTCTATTACTTTATTCTTTTCAAGCCTTATTTCAATTCCGTGTTCTGTGTCAATTTTGTATCGAATTGGAATTTGAATATTTCCGTTTTCAAGAACTCTTAAATATAGAATTTCTTTAATATTCTCAAAATGCTTTTCTTTAGTGTTAATGTTCAGAGGTTTTTCGCCTGATTTTTCTTGGTTTTCATAATAATGAGCGTAAACTTTTAAATATCGTTCAAAAGTTTTCTCTGATATGTCAATTAAAATATCGTCAAAATTTTTCAAGAATCCTAAATAAGTATTCTCAAAATCGTCTAATTCATTTTCCGTTGGAATTACTTTAATTTCCTCTCCATCTTCGTCGAACTCACTTCCCAAAAATACTGTAATTTTCTTTTTGTCAAAGTTTTCCGATTTGAACATTATTTCACCCGAATATCCTGCCCAATCTTCCTTAACTTTCCCCCAATATTTATGTTTTTCCATATGGTTTGGTTTAATGACACACAACTTATTTATACCCATACAAAATACAAAATCTTGCTCTCTTTTTTAAAAATAAACAATCCCACCTCACTTCTTCAACTTCGCAATCCAATTCGGGACCACGATAGCACCGATTAAAAGGTATAAATAATATGTAAATAATCTCCAGACGGTAGATATGACGATGCCATGAGAAGGACTAGGTATCATATCTTTAACAAAGCCATTGAAAAGAAGCTCCACAAAACCAGCTCCGCCAGGGGTAGGGCTGAAGCCTATCAATACAAACATGGCTTTGAGCCGAGCATAAAGTTGTCCTTGGGTGAACCAATCTAATGAAATGTCAGGGGAAAAAGCGATTACTAATAAGTTGAGTAATAAGAATCGACAAGTCCAAGCACCAGCAGTTCCTAAAAACGCTTTGAACTTGAACGAAAGCGGTTTTTGTTGTAATTCTTTTGCAGCAATAAGCATTTCGTTGGCGAAAGAAGATATTTTTTCTTTGTATTTCTTCAACCATTTTCGATTAGAAAGATAAGTTAATAAAGTATAGAATTTTTTAGGCTTTAATAATACCCCCCAATACATAATAGAGCCATAAGTAAACATCAACGCATAGGCTGACCAAAATATCGTAGTCCAACCCCAATCGCCACTACTCGACAGGTCAGGACGTATCATACCTTCTCCAAAAATCATAT
This sequence comes from uncultured Saprospiraceae bacterium, assembly GCA_937922815.1. GTDB lineage: Bacteria > Bacteroidota > Bacteroidia > Chitinophagales > Saprospiraceae > CALAJP01. The sequence goes on along the minus strand of CALAJP010000137.1, from coordinate 5,442 downwards.
ACAAAATAGGAATGGTAGTCACGAAAAAAAGAGAATCGAGAATAATCGTAAAAGTGACTATGGTTGCAGTCTTGGCACTAGACAAACTTTCTTTACTCAGCACATAAAACGCTACTGCCGAACCTCCAACACTAGAGGGCGAAACTGCAGAACTAAACTCCCAAATAAAAATCAGTTCGATACATTTTTTCCAACTAAAAACACCTTCGGAAAGTACTCTCAATCGATAAGCATAAGACAAATGCCGAACAATTAATAAAGCAAACGAAGCCAATATCCAGTACCCTGCATTGCTAGGGAAGGGGACAGACTCCAAGTCTTTGCCATCAAACTGCGTATAAATCAAATATCCTACCACGGCAATACCGATCAGTATGGGCAAGAATACTTTTTTGATTTGAATAGGTGGTTGGTCGTTCACAAAATTGACTTTTAGACTATCGGTTCATTTTTTTGATTCTATCCAGCGAACGCTTGCTATCCTTGTTTTTGATGCTTTGACGTTTGTCGTATTTTTTCTTTCCTTTAGCAACAGCCAATTCTATTTTGAAAATATTTCTTTCATTTTCATACAAACGATAGGGGACAAGGGTAACTCCTTTTTCACGAGTAAGGCGGAAAAGTTTTTTGATTTCTCTTTTATTGAGTAATAGTTTTCGTACACTAGTCGGGTTATGATTGTTGTATCCACCCGATTTGTACAATGAAATATGCATATTTTTAATCCAAACCTCATCTTTGAACATAAAACAAAAAGCTTCTTTCAAATTGGCATTACCAGAACGAATAGAACGCACTTCTGTACCTGCCAATACAATTCCAACCTCAAGTGTTTGAGTGAAAAAGTATTCGTGTTCTGCCTTTCGGTTGACAATATTTATCGGTTGAGGTTTTTTGTTTTTGATAGCCAAATGTTCAAAATTTTAATTTCAAAAAGGTATGCTCAAACCATTGAATATGATTTGAGCATACTAAGTTATAAATTCATTTGTAAAAAAGCCTATTATCGACGACTATAATTAGGCGCTTCTTTGGTAATAACGACATTATGAGGGTGAGATTCGATGATTCCAGCCCCTGTCATTTTAACAAATTGAGCTTTTTTCAAATCTTCGATAGTAGCAGCTCCGCAATATCCCATGCTCGCTCTCAATCCACCCAAATATTGAACCATCACTTCAGATAGATTGCCTTTATAAGGAATTCTACCTTCGATTCCTTCAGGTACTAATTTTTTAATATCATCTTCTACATCTTGGAAATATCGGTCTTTAGAACCTTTTTTCATCGCTCCGAGTGAACCCATTCCACGATAAACCTTGAATTTTCTTCCTTCAAAAATAATCGTTTCGCCTGGCGATTCTTCAACACCTGCAAACAACGACCCTGCCATGATGGTATTTGCACCCGCTGCTATTGCCTTCGCAATATCACCTGTGTAACGGATTCCTCCATCACCAACAATAGGCACACCTGTATGTTTGATACCCAAATAGGCATTGTGAATAGCAGAAAGTTGAGGCATTCCCACACCCGCTACAATACGAGTCGTACAAATACTTCCAGGCCCTACACCTACTTTTACGCCATTAACGCCTGCTTCTACCAATGCCAACGCACCAGAAGCAGTAGCAACATTACCACCGATAACTTGTAAATCGGGATATTGGTCTTTTACCAATCGAATAGAATCTAAAACGCCTTTCGAGTGTCCGTGAGCTGTGTCAATGCAAATAACGTCAACACCTACTTTAACCAAAGCATCTACTCGTTCCAAAATATCGTTAGTAACCCCAACTGCAGCACCAACAACCAATCTTCCATAACCATCTTTGCAGGCATTTGGATAATTCTGAACTTTTAGAATGTCTTTATAAGTAATTAGACCAACTAGTTTTTTATTTTTATCTAGCACAGGTAGTTTTTCGATACGATGTGCTTGTAATATCTGTTTGGCTTGAACGAAATCAGTACCTTCACCAGTCGTAATCAAGTTTTCTTTAGTCATAATGTCAGTAACAGGACGACTAAGATTCGTTTCGAAACGTAGGTCACGATTGGTTAATATGCCTATCAAACTATTTTGTTTATTGACGATAGGAATACCCCCAATTTTGAATTTTCGCATCATCGCGAATGCATCTTGAACGGTAGCATTTTCGTCCAAAGTAACAGGGTCGATAATCATTCCACTTTCCGAACGTTTTACAGACCGTACTTGGTCGGCTTGCTCTTCGATACTCATGTTTTTGTGGATAATTCCGATCCCCCCTTGGCGAGCAATTGCAATCGCAAGCTTGTTATCGGTAACGGTATCCATCGCTGCCGAAACAATAGGTACATTAATATTTAGATCTGTGGTAATTTTAGTTTTTAGACTTACTTCACGAGGCAAAACTTCTGAACTGGCTGGAACTAGCAATACATCATCAAAAGTTAATGCTTCTCCTAAAAATTTTACGGGTGCCTGATTTTGGGCGTCTGATAAGTTGTTTAATTTTTCCATGTGCAAAACTACAAATCCAATTCTTAAAGTGCAACGAGTTTGTTATTTTTTTGACATATTTTTTTTAACAAAAAATCATATTATTCAAACTATGATTTGATGAAAAATATTCGTATAATTATGTTTTAACTGTAAAGATATAACACAATTAATGTTAAGTAATGATTGCCAAATATTAGTCAAACCATTGTTTCATCGCAAAGCGAAACATATTGGATTATTTTTTGAAAAAGATGTTGACATCATTTCAAAAATAAAGACTATTGAGGGGCGAAAATACTCAGCTACACACCGATGTTGGTACATTCCATATACAAAATCACATTTTAAATTATTTACAAAACTCAATTTTAGCTATAAAGTAGTTACCGAAAACCAGACTCATGAAGTGAATCAACAACCTTGTAAATCGTTGGTAATACCTTCCGTAGATTCCGAAGAATCGCAAAATAATGTTGAGAGGACGAAAGAAAGGGGAAAGTCTTTTACAACCATAAATAAGGAAAACTTATTAAAAAAAATAATCTGGAATGCTGGAAACTTATTTATTTATGTTGATTATAATTCCGAATTGGTCTCTTTTATTAAAGGGCTGAGTGGGGCTTATTGGCATTCGAAAGGAAAATATTGGGTTTGTAAAGGATATTCTACTAATATAATTCAATTGCAAAACCGATTTCAGTATTGGTCGGATGAACAATTTGAGAAATTGAATTTGTTTTCTAAAAATTATTTCCGAAAACCTAAAGTTTACTTTTCTCCACACGTTCAGGATTCCAATAAGATGGAAATTAAACCTGTTAATTGCCCCGAAGCATTGCAATACATCAAGTCCATTTCGGGGGTGAATTACATCTCTCGTTCCAAAATTTTTGTTGTTGATAAAAAAGAAACCTATTTCAATGACTTGAAATTATTAGCCAAGGAACATAATTTTTTAGTGTTTAATAAGGTAACATGGTCGAAAATTGATCCTATTGAGAAATCTAAAGATGGAAGGCGAAAACTAAAAGCGATATGTTATCATTTGAGTAGGGAAGAGGTGTTGAAATTTAAACCCTATTTAGAAGTCTTTCTGAGGCATCAGTATTCTTATAATACGATGAAAAACTATTTTCATGTTTTTCGCAAATTTTTTAATCATTACGGCAGCTACGAAGTGATTAATCAAATGTCAGAAAAAGAAGTAGAGAAGTATTTGAATACTTTGGCTTGTGAAGAAATTAGCTATCAAGAATTGAATAGACATATTAGTGCCATCAAGTTTTATTACCATTATGTAATGAAATGGTCTGACTTTAGGTTGCAAACTATCAAACGCCCAAGACGTCCACAGACATTACCTATAATTTTAAGTGCTAAACAGATTGAAAAACTGTTAAATGAAATTCAGAACTTGAAGCATCGTTGCATGATAGGTCTGGCATATGGTTGTGGTCTGAGAGCGGGTGAAATTACAGGTCTAAAAGTGCAAGATGTCTTGTTGGATAGGATGCAATTGTTTGTAAGACATGGGAAGGGCAGAAAAGATAGGGTATTGAATATTCCAAAGAGTATTTTACCTGTTTTGGAAGAATATTATCTAAATTATAAGCCAGATTATTGGTTTTTTAGAGGTCAAAATATGGGACATCCTTATAGTGCATCGAGTTTGCGATCGGTATTTAAGCGAGCCTGTAAGGCAGCTCAATTGCCTAAGGGGTTGAAATTGCATAGTCTGCGTCATAGTTTTGCTACCCACATGATGGACCATGGCGTTCAGCTGCGAATAATTCAGCAAATGTTGGGACATAGTTCGAGTAAAACAACCGAAATATACACTCATGTATCGAAGCAGACCCTTGATAATATTGTGAGTCCATTGGATAGAATAAATGCTTTTGATAAAAAGTAGAATGTGAAGTAAACAAGTTGTATAATAATTTTAGAATAAGTCCGACTTATTCATGGCGAAGCCGTATATTTAATAAAAACACATTGAAAAATAGGCAAGATTTTAGTATTTTGCGTAGATATAAATAAGTTACCTACAAGCAGAAAAAATAAACCAATGTTCAACATATTCAAAACAAAGAAAGTGAAACAAAAATCGAATCCTAAAACAGTTTTGTGTATTCCAGGGAATTGGAATGATAGAAGTGGAATTGTTAAATCAATCGCAGAATCAAACATAAATGAATTCATTTTTGCAGGTATGGTAATGTTGAATATGAAAACAAATAAAGGATTTGAATTACAAATTGAAGAATACGACAAAAATGTAAAAGAATCATTTAGAATTGCAGGTTCGGTAAATAGAGTTGAAGAAGAATTTTTAGAAGAAATCGGAAATCACAAATTTGTTGTTTACCTCATTTGCGAAACAGGAAATCTAAAAGATGCAAAAGAGATAGCTGAGGCAGCAAAAGCAATATTGAAAGCGGGAGGAATCGGAGTAAAAGTAGAAACAACAGGAAAAGCTTTTACAAAAGAACATTGGAGTGAATTAATAACAGATTTTGAAGAAGGCAATTTATATGAAATGTTTGTACTTGACTCAATAAGTGACGGAAACGGTACTATTTATACTTGTGGAATGCATAATTTAGGATATAAAGATGCTATTGTAAGTGGAGAGGAATTTCAATATGCAGTTGAATTACTTTCGATTTTTGGATACTACCAAATAATGGATAAACCTGAAATAAAGACAGGACAAACATTTGGAACATCAATAGATTCACCAATATTTCAAATAACAGAAGAAGAAAATCAACCTTACAAAGGAGATGAATTATTTGAGAATAATTTTGGAATGTGGAGATTAAAGAGAAAATAAAAAAAAGAAGCCAGTAGGTAACAATGGCTAAAACGTTCATAGCCAGCAAAAGCTGGCTACGCCGTTTAGCCGAGACCGTTAGCTGCAACCAAAAAAAATAAACACAAATGATGAATCA
>CALAJP010000136.1 GCA_937922815.1 uncultured Saprospiraceae bacterium | reverse complement strand
ATGCAAAGATTTAGGAAAATGCAATCAAATCTATGCTACGTGCGAATGATTAATCGCCCTAACGATGCAAAGATTTAGAAAAATGCAATCGAATCTGTGCTACGTGCGAATGATTAATCGCCCTAACAGAGCAAAGATTTAGGAAAATGCAATCAAATCTATGCTACGGGCGAATGATTATTCGCCCTAACGATGCAAGAAATTTTACAAAATGGAATCAAATCTGTGCTACGTGCGAATGATTATTCGCCCTAACGATGCAAAGATTTAGCGAAATGCAATCGAATAATAGCTGCGTTCAGCAGTCAGTGAGCAGCTATCAGTATGCAGCTGCCAGCCGATAGCTGCCAGCCGTCAGCCGTTAGCTATCGGCTAAAAAACCACCTGTCCCAATTCAAAGTCATTATCTGCCGAAACGAAGCTCATTTTTCCAGCGCCATTAGTAGCCATCAGAACCATTCCTTGTGATTCAATGCCACGTAATTTTCGGGGAGCGAGGTTGACCACCACCAAGACGGTTTGTCCAACAACTTCTTCGGGCGTGAACTGTTCAGCCAAGCCAGAAACGATGGTACGAGTTTCGAAACCTAAATCAACCGTTAGTTTTAGGAGTTTATTCGCTTTTTTTACCTTTTCGGCAGCTATGATTTTACCCGTACGGATATCTGTTTTACTGAAATCTTCAAACGAAACGGTATCTTTTACGGGAGCAGCTTTTTGGGCAGCTTCTTCTTCCAAGATAGCTTCCAATTTCTGAACCTGTCTATCGATAATTTCTTTTCGAGTAGTATCTTTTCTATCGTTTATTTTTGCAAAAAGCAAAGCCGCTTCATTGATGGTGTGACCTTCTTCGATTAAAGCATTTTTAGCTTCCAAGTTGTTTAACAACGTTTGTAAATCTCCATTCTGAGAAGTACTAAAGTTCATCAATTGCTGTATTTTGATAGCCGTTTGCGGTAAAAACGGTTCTATTAAAATACTAATCACTTTCACAACTTCGGCACAGAAAACCAAACAATTTGCTATTTGTGGATCTTCAGGATTCTCTTTGAATATTTTCCACGGAGCAGATTCTTGCAAGAATACATTTCCTAAAGAAGAAATTTCCATCAGGGTTTTGGTAGCCACTTTGAATTGAAAAGACTGAATCGCTTCAATACATTTTTGAGTTAATGCCACCAAATTATCGAAATTCTCATCTCTTACCAGTGTAGCAGAAGGTGTTTTCCCTTCAAAATATTTATGGCTTAATACCATCACTCGATTGACGAAATTCCCTAAATTATTTACCAATTCATTATCATAAACATCCACAAAGTCTGCCCATTTGAAATTAGCATCTTTGTTCTCTGGCATGATACGAGTCAATACAAAACGTAGGGCTTCGTTAGCACCTTCAAAATTTTGAAATTCGCTAACAAAATCAGCCAAATTAATTCCCCAACCTTTGGAAGTAGAGAACTTTCTATCTTCGAAATTCAAGAACTGATTGGCAGGAACATTGGTTGGTAAATTATATCCTCCATGAGCCTTTAAAATAGCAGGGAAAATGATACAGTGAAAAACAATATTATCTTTTCCAATGAAATGAATCAATTCCGTATCAGGAGATTTCCAATAATCTTCCCAGTTTTTACCATTATCTTTTGCCCATTGCTGAGTCGCAGAAATATAGCCAATAGGAGCATCAAACCAAACATATAAAACCTTTCCATCAGCATCTTCAACAGGAACTTTAATTCCCCAATCCAAATCTCTGGTAATAGAACGAGCGTGTAAACCACCTTCTAACCAAGACATACATTGACCCAAAACATGGTTTTTCCAAGTTTTAGGGTCGTGGTGTTCTTTTCCGTCAAGGGTTCCTTTCGAAATCCATTCTTTCAACCATTCTTCATGGTTTTGAAGTTTCAAAAACCAATGTTTTGTCTTTTTCAAAATCGGATTCTCCCCACTCAAAGTTGATTTAGGATTAATCAAATCAGTAGGAGAGAGGTCAGAACCACATTTTTCGCATTGGTCACCATAAGCCTCTTCGTTCTCACATTTGGGGCAAGTTCCTTGAATATACCTATCGGCAAGAAATTGGTTGAACTTCTCATCATAGTATTGTTCCGTTTCTTTTACCTCTAAGTCTTCACCTTTTTCAAGAATAGTTTTGAAAAATTCTTGACTGTTGGCATGGTGAATATCGGCACTGGTACGGTGGTAAAGGTCGAAAGAAATACCAAAAGCTTCGAAACTATCTTTAATTTCATTATGATATTTATCAATAATTTCCTTTGGAGAAATGCCCTCCTTTTTAGCCCGAATCGTGATGGCAGCACCGTGTTCGTCCGAACCACAAACCCAAGCGACATCTTTGCCGAGTAATCGTAAAGTCCGAACAAAAATATCAGCAGGCAAATAAGCTCCTGCTAAATGACCTAAATGTAATCCGCCGTTTGCATAAGGCAAGGCAGACGTTATCATGTATCGTTTGGGTTGATTCATTTAACCTTTTATTTTATTAATACCACTTTGTAATGTTTCTATTTTGGAAAGACCGTCTTCCATTTTTTTCTTTTCAGAAGCAACAACCGCTTCAGGAGCGTTGTTTACAAATCTTTCATTTGATAGTTTCTTTTGGCAAATCGCCACAAAACCTTTGTAGTATTCTAATTCTTTTTCTAATCGCTCTAATTCCGCTCCTGTATCCATAGATTCGTTTAGAATCAATTCACATTTTAATGAATTAGCCACAAACGAAATACTGTTTTCTGTATTCTCCGTAACCCAATCCAATTGGCTAAGGTTGGCTAATTTAGAAATAAGAGCTTGAATGCCTTCGTGGGTATTAAGTACGAATTCGGCACGACTATTTTTTTCTAATTTTAATGCTAAAGCTTCTTTTGGAGAAATTCCTTTTCTGTTTCTTAAATCTCTGATTTGGCTAACCAACACTTGAATGTCTTCAAAAACATTAATGATGTCAGTGTTAAATTCGTTTTCAGCAGGCTTTTGAGCCAAAACGATATCATCGCCTTCTTTTCTTTCACCCAAATGAGACCAAATTTCTTCGGTAACGAATGGCATGAAAGGATGTAAAAGAATCAAAGCTTTTTCGAAAAGTGCAATCGCTTGTTGTTTCGTTTTCGCATCAATAGGGCTACCGTAAGCAGGTTTGATAATTTCTAAATACCAAGAACAGTAATCTTTCCAAATGAATTGATATAAATCCATGATGATTTCAGAAAGTCTGAATTGCTCAAATTTCTGATTCACAGAAGACACCGTTTCCGATAATTTATTTTCCATCCAAGCAAAAGCCGCTGCATTTATTTGCGTAGTGCTTTCGTTTTCGGGGGTATCACAAACTTCCCAACCTTTGATTAGGCGTAGGGCATTCCACATTTTATTACAGAAATGTAAGCCTTGCTCACATTTTGGACTTTCATTTAAAACTTGTTTCGTTTTAGGTTTGAAAGGCGCATCAAAAATAATGTCATTTCCTGCTGCTGCCGAAGAAAGTACCCCAAAACGAACCCCATCAGCACCATATTTATCAATAAGTGTTAAAGCATCAGGAGAGTTTCCTAATGATTTACTCATTTTTTTACCATTCTTATCACGAACCATTCCAGTGAAATACACTTTATTGAATGGTTGTTTTCCATGTTTGTTGGTATGTTCTTCGCCCAATAGCTCGGTAGAGTATTCGTAACCACTCATCACCATTCTTGCTACCCAGAAAAACATAATATCCCAACCCGTTACCAAAATAGAAGTAGGGTAGTAGTATTTCAATTCTTCTTGGTTTTGGAAACCATCAAAAACGGAAATAGGCCATAGCCAAGAGGAGAACCAAGTATCTAAAACATCTTCATCTTGTGATAAATCTGCAATAGATAAATCCGCATTTCCTGTTTTTTCGATGGCTTGAGCCAATGCTTCTTCAGCCGTTTCCGCTACAAAAATTTCGTCTTGGTAATAATACGCAGGAATACGCTGCCCCCACCACAATTGACGAGAAATACACCAATCTTTGACATTTTCTTCTTTCAACCAAGAGTTCAACATATTGTAAAACTGCTTAGGAACGAAAGAAACTTCATCGTCTTTTACGGCTTTAAGAGCAGTAGCAGCAAATTCTTTCATTTGCATAAACCATTGCATTGTCAAACGAGGTTCAACCACAGCATTGGTACGCTCCGAACGACCCACTTTATTTTGATAATCTTCTATTTTGACAATATGACCCGCTGCTTCTAAATCTTTTACGATTTCTTTTCTTGCCTTATAAGCATCCATGCCCACATACATCGTGGCAGTTTCGCTCATCGTACGGTCATCGTTCAATACGTCGATTACTTCTAAGTTATGTCTTTCCCCGATTTCATAATCATTCATATCATGAGCAGGTGTAACTTTCAAACAACCTGTACCAAATTCTACTTCTACGTATCTATCCGCAATAATTGGAATCGGGCGATTGATCAAAGGAACTAATGCTTTTTTGCCAACCAAATGCTTGAATCTTTCATCATTAGGATTTACCGCAATAGCCGTATCTCCCAAAATAGTTTCAGGTCGAACGGTAGCAATCGTTACATACTCATCTTCCGTACCTTCGATAAGATATTTTACATAATGAAGTTTAGAATTTTCATCTTTGTAAAGAACCTCTTCGTTAGAAAGAACCGTTTTGGCAACAGGGTCCCAATTGGTCATTCTCAACCCACGATAGATTTTTCCTTTTTTGTGAAGGTCAACAAAAACCTTGATAACAGCCTTGTAAAGACTATCTTCCATCGTAAAACGAGTTCTTTCCCAATCACAACTCGCTCCTAATAACTGAAGTTGATTCAAGATAATACCACCGTATTCATCTTTCCATTCAAAAGCATGTTTTAAAAATGCTTCTCTTCCAATATCGGATTTTTTGATGCCTTGTTCTCTTAGTTTTTTAACTACTTTCGCCTCCGTAGCAATAGACGCATGGTCAGTTCCAGGAACCCAACATACATTTTTGCCTTCTGCCCTTGCTCTACGACAAAGTACATCTTGTATGGTTACGTTCAACATGTGTCCCATGTGCAAAAAACCTGTAACGTTAGGCGGTGGGATTACCACAGAAAAGGCTTCTCTATCGTCTGGAGTAGAATGGAAATAGTTCTTGTCCATCCAGTGTTGGTACCATTTTTTCTCGGTTTCTTTGGGGGTATATTTATTATTTAATTCCACTTTGTTAATTCATTTTTGTTTTAAAAAGAAATTCCTAATTCCATTCTAAGCTTCGACAACATCATTTTTTGTATCGAAAATAGAATGCTCGACTTGGTTTTTAAGAATATCTTGCATCGTTTCTCTTTCACGAATTAGATATGATTTTCCTTCGTGAATCAGAACTTCTGCAGGTCTGAAACGAGAATTGTAATTGCTTGACATCGCAAAACAATACGCACCTGCATTTCTAAAACCTAAAATATCTCCTTCCGTAATTTCCGTAATTTTTCTATTTACGCCAAAAGTATCGGTTTCGCAGATGTAGCCCACTACGGTATAGAACCTTTGTCTACCTTCTGGTTTAGAAACGTTGAAAATTGTATGATGAGAGCCATAAAACATAGGTCTTATCAAATGATTCAAACCAGAATCAATACCGGCAAAAACAGTAGAAGTTGTTTGTTTAACCACATTAACTTTTGCAAAGAAATAACCTGCTTCAGAAACTAAGAATTTGCCTGGCTCGAACGCTAATTCTACCTCACGTCCATATTCTTTAATGAAAGTATTGAAACGATTAGAAATACGTTCTCCTAATTCTTCAATATTGGTATCAATATCACCCACACGATATGGAACTTTGAAACCAGAACCGAAATCGATATAGCTGATGTCAGGAAATGTTTTTGCAATATTTAATAATATTTCTGCTCCTTGCAGGAAAACTTCCACGTCAAGAATATCAGAACCAGTGTGCATGTGTACTCCTTCTATTTTCAAACCAGTACTTTCTACGATTCTATGTACCAAAGGCATTTGATGGATAGAAATTCCAAATTTCGAATCAATATGACCAACAGAAATATTGCTATTTCCACCTGCCATAATATGTGGATTGACACGAATACAAACAGGGTAATTAGGATATTTATCCCCAAATTGTTCTAAAATAGAAGTATTATCAATATTAATTTTGACTCCTAAAGCTACTGCAGCCTCTAATTCTTCGAAAGAAACACAGTTAGGCGTATAAATTATCTCTTCAGCAACAAAACCTGCTTTCAATCCCAAATGTACTTCTTGGATAGAAACGGTATCTAAACCAGCGCCAAGACTTTTGAATAGTTTTAGCACGTTCAAGTTAGTCATTGCCTTACAAGCATAATTAATTTTCAACTTAGGAACCTTGAATGCGTTTACCATCCGTTTGTACTGAGCTTCCATCTTCGAAGCATCATAAACATACAGTGGACAGCCATATTCATTACACAATTCAATAGGATCTACACCATTAATTTGGTATCGATTTTCAATAAGTTCCATTTTGAAATTTTTATATTTTTAAAAAATTAAACACAAAATTACACCAAAATCTATATCAATCGCATCTATTTGGATAGAAATCTTTTCAAATATTGAAAATGTGTAGTTTTTTAAGGAAATAGTATTCGTACTTTTTTCGATATTGAAAAAAATTGAATTAAAATTTATTACACAATCATTTTAAATTTAAAAAAATATCCTCTGTGAGTGAAGAAAAAATCATACAAGAATGTTGCAAAAACAATCACAAAGCCCAACAAGCTCTGTATGATATTTATGCTTCTAAAATGTTTCCTGTTTGTAGAAGGTATTTGAAAAATACGCCAGAAGCAGAAGACGCCTTGATGGAAGGTTTTTATAAAGTATTTTCGAAAATAAAAACATTTCAGAAAAAAGGGAGTTTCGAAGGTTGGATAAAAAGGATAATTGTCAATGAATGTTTGATGATGCTTCGTAAAAAACAAATTATAGATACAAATGTAGAACTACCTGAATATCAATTGACAGAACCATCTTCTTCGGGCTTGGAACAACTAATGGAGGCGGACGTTTTGGCTTTGTTAGACGAATTGCCCGCAGGATATCGAACTGTTTTTAATTTATATGTCGTTGAAGGGTACAAGCATAGAGAGATTGCAGAACAGTTGGATATTAGTATCAATACCTCAAAATCCCAATTGATTCTGGCGAAGAAAAAATTAATAAAAGCATTAGAAAATATACAACATCCTAGATTTTAGGAATTTGAAAATAGATATTATGGAGAATCAAGAAAAATTTAATAAAATATTCAAAGCGAAAGCCTCTGCTATGGTTGAGCAACCACCAGCAAAAGTTTGGAATCGTTTGGATAATAAATTGCAGCGTAAAAATAAACGAGTAAAACTCAGAAGATTGAAAGTCTGGAGTATTGCAGCCAGTTTGATAGGAGTTTTAGGTTTTTCTACTTTTATGATGCAGCAGTTTTCTGAAAGACACGATTATGTTTCAAGCTCTTCTGTTTTGATAGAAATGGTAGAATTAGATGTTTCGGTACAGCCGAACAGTCAAATGGCATCATTGAGTGCTAAAAATTACCCAACGGTAGAAGAAGGCACTAAAAAAAGTTTGATGACACCAAAACAAGCTGCTCAAAAACGGAAAAAATTGATTTACAATCCACAATAGGTTTGTTTTAATATCTATTTTCTGTATATATTTTTAGCTTTGCAATATGAATACTCCATTTTTTATTGCAAAAAGGCTAACGGCTAACTCTCAGTCATCATTCTCCCGATTGATTATTCGATTGGCAATGCTTTCTGTTGCATTAAGTTTGGCTGTTATGATTATTGCTTCGTCAATGATTCAAGGTTTCAAAAAAGAAATCAGTGCCAAAATGTTTGGACTTTGGGGACATATTCATGTTACGGATATCAATGTGTCCATGAATAATGAACCCATTCCCATTAGTGACAACCAACCCTTTCTCAATAATATTTTAGAAATAGACAAAGTTCCTTATCTTAATAAAGGAATATTTCCGAATTCGGATAATGAGCGTACTGAGCCATCTTATACAAAAGGTGCTTTTCGTCATGTTCAAAAATTCGCTTTACTAAAAGGAATTATCAGTTCTAAAAATGAATTTGAAGGAATCGTATGTAAAGGAATCGGTTCCGATTTTGATTTTCTTCAATTTAAAAAATACCTTGTCGAGGGTGTAATTTTTGATCCTGAAAATTATGACCCGAAAAATAGACCTATTGTATTATCTAAAACTACGGCCAATCGATTAGATGTGTCAGTGAATGATTATTTTACGATTACATTTTTTAATGAAGGTAGGCAGGTTAGGAGACGCTATCAAGTAACAGGAATTTATAAAACGGGATTGATAGAATATGATAAAAAATTAGCTTTTATTCCGATAGCGGAAGCTCAAAAAGTGTTGGGTTGGGATGCTAATCAAGTGCATGGTTTTGAAATTTTCGTTGATCATTTAGATGAATTAGATATCCTGAATGAATATTTGTATTACGAAAAACTACCTCAAAATGTATTTGCTCAAACCATAAAGAAAAAACACCCCATGATTTTTGAATGGTTAGAACTGCAAAATATTAATGAGTATGTAATTATGATTTTACTCATTATTGTTTGCATCATAAATATGATTACGGCTTTATTAATTCTGATTATTGAACGAACCAATATGATAGGAATATTGAAATCATTTGGTTTTCCTAATAAAAGTCTACAGCGAATATTTCTGTATTTCGCTTCTTTTATATTGATTTATGGTGTTTTGTTTGGAAATTTATTGGGAATAGGGCTTTGCTTTTTACAAGAAACGACAGGTTTTATTAAGTTAGATGAAGAAAATTATTATTTAGATACAGCACCAGTATATTTAGATTTTTGGAGAATACTAAGCATTAATATTTTGGTTGTCGTAGTGGTTATATTGTCACTTTTTGTACCTGCCTATTGGGTGAATAAAATTAGTCCCGTAAAAGCTATTCGAGTAGATTAACTAAAATTTATGATGACAATTAAAGAACGGTTTTATTGGAGTCGTACCATTTTAGTTGAGATATTGACGGACTTTCCCAAACGGTTGCGTTACTTGTTTCGATCTCCCGTTAATATTCAAAAAACAAATATATTTATTTCGATAGGAATTACTTGGTTTCAAATTTTAGATCTTTTCGGATTTGCGAATATTTTTGAAGTGTTGATTAGTGTTTTTAAGCCCAATGTTCGTTTAATGACCAATGAAGAAATTTGGTTGGCACGTTCTATTTTTGGTCATTCGATTGATTATAAAAAGGTTTTGATTGATGAAAAATCGATTTTAGGTCCCAAACAAAAGTATTTCGCCTATGTTTTTTGTAATACCATAAACTCTTATGGCAAGCTAACTCAAGATGTTTTTATACACGAACTGACCCATATTTGGCAATATCAACACCAAGGAATTGGGTATATTCCTGCGGCTCTGAAAGCCCAATACTCGGTTTTAGGTTATAATTATCAAGGGATTGCAGGCTTAAAAATAGCAATTGCTACAAAAAAGGGCTTTCCCTATTTTAATTATGAACAACAAGCCGATATTGTTAGTGATTATTTTCGAATAACTAACGGTAGAAAACCACGTTGGGGTAGTGGAACGAAGGAAGATTTAGGGATTTATGAAAAATTAATTTATGAAAGGGTTAAAAAATAATCGACAAAATAGGCTAAATTAGTAGTGTGAAGTTAATTAGACTTTAAACTAAAAACCGATAATTATTCGTTAGAATAAATAAAAAAGAAAATGAAAAATTTATTGATTTTAATCGTTTTTTTTGTTGGAGTTTCATCTAGTCAATTCTATGCCCAACAGAGAACAGATATATCTAATCAAAGCGAAGAATTAGGAAAAGTAAAGTGGTATAGAAACTACGATGAAGCTATTTCTGCTTCCAAAAAGGAAAAGAAAGACATCGTTTTATTGTTTCAAGAAGTACCTGGTTGTTCGACTTGCAGAAATTATGGTCATAATGTTTTAAGTAATCCCTTGATGGTTGAGGCATTAGAAAACTCATTTATCCCACTTGCCATATTCAATAATAAAGGTGGACATGATAAGAAAATATTAGAAAAATTTAATGAACCAAGTTGGAACAACCCTGTGGTTAGGATTATTAATGCTGAGGGTGAAAATATAGTAAAACGTATCAGTAGTGATTATTCAGCACATACTTTGAGTAAAAGGATGATAGAATCTTTGCATGCAGAAAATAAAAATGTACCCAAGTATTTAGAATTGTTGGAACAGGAATTAGCTGCTTCAAAATCAAATTCTATTAAAGAAAAGACATTTCAGATGTATTGTTTTTGGTCTGGAGAAAAAGAATTAGGACAAATAGAAGGTGTTTTGGATGTAGAATCGGGTTTTATTGGAAATGCTGAAGTCGTAAAAGTGAAATATGATGATAGGGTAGTTGATGAAAATTCAATAGCCGAAACTGTAAAAAACAAAGGTATTAAACCTGTACGTTCCTCAAACTCTTATCGTATTGCCAAAAAAGATGTGCACTATTATTTAGAAAATTCAGATTATAAAAAACTTCCACTTTCGCCTTTGCAAAAAACTAAAATTAATAGTGCTTTAGGGAATAATGAATCTGCTCTTTCTTTTCTAAGCCCAAAACAACTTGAATTGTTAGGCGAAATTCAGAGGGAAAAGAATTGAGTTATTTCTATGGAATCTAATTTAGCTTCATTATTTAGAGAAATGAAAATAAAGCATAACCAAGCATTTCTTATCGTTTTTTTATTGAGTTGAGCAATTCAATGGTGATAATTATGTAGATGATAACTTTTGTAAAACCTTAATGCTAGACAAGAAGTTTGTGAGTAATATAATCTATCCAACCAATAAATTGCTAAAAATTTAGACGCCAAACTGTTCTAAATGGTGGTTAAGGTGTTTATAAAACATATTATTCCATTCATTGCTATTCAATGCACCAAAAGAGTGAGATTCTTTCCCTTCAAAATGGTTTTTTCCTAATTCCAACGTTTTGTGAATAAAGTCAATTAAACGGACTTTTTCTTTCTCAAAATCTTTTTCATTCGTAATAATAAATTGAGGAGCCGTTCTTGAATTTTTGGGAAATGGTTTTGTACCAACAACAGAATTTTTAACAAACAATTTTAGCATTGTTTTGACAAAGAAATTAGGTTTGGGGTGCTTATTGGTAAATGCCATCTCATAAGTTACATTACAATGAGCAAACATTTGAGCAACATTCATGCTCCCCCAATTGGGCGTTGAATCTACGGTTAGATTGTTGATTCTTGAAATTATCTTTTCGCAAACATCTTTGTCAAATATATTTTCCATGCTAAAAAAGTATTGATTATTAATGTAATGCTAATATATGGAATTACATTATAATATCCGTTTAAATGTTGTAATTTGGTTTAACATAGAATTAAAAGGTTGTGCTAGGTAAGTATATTATGAAAACTAGAGATAGGAAGCATAAGACTATAAAAAACACAAGCCAAGCAATTAAACCTATTGTTTTTCTCCAATGGGGGGTACTTTTTACTTTAGTTTTTTCTTCTTTTTACCCATCATCTCGGTTTGAAAAAATAAGACAGCACAATCCAAAGACCAACCAAGACCGTCAAGAAGATAAAAGCAATTTTTAGATTGGTCGCTTCCGAAATAATACCTATCAATACAGGCCCAAAGAGAAAACCAGCAATACTAAACGAGTTGAGAGTCGCTAAACCTACGCCTTCTTTTAGGTCAGGTATCTTGGATGCTTGGCTATACATAATTGGGGCAACGCAGGAAATACCCAAGCCTATGGTAGCAAAACCCAATAGACTAACCCACACATTATCAATACTCGTGATTAATATAAACGAAATAAAAACTAAAAACCCTCCTCTTTGAACGACTTTTTTACTCCCCCATTTAGGAATAATAGAATCCCCGAAAAATCGACCAGAAGCCATCATAAACGAATAGGTAGTAATGCCCAGTCCCCAATAAATTTCTTCTGCATGAATGATTTCTTTGAGATAAATACCAGACCAATCGGGCATTGCTCCTTCGATGAAATTAGAAAAAACTGAAATCAATATTATAATTAATAATAAGCCTTTGGGGAGTACAAAACTGGCATTTTTCCCGGTAGTGGGTGTTTTGCGAACGGGGGTTTTGTAGATATTCGATTTTAAAATAAAATGTAATAAAGCTAAAATTCCAATACTCACTAAAATAGCGAATTGGGAACATTCTACGCCCAATCCATAGGCTAAACTTCCTCCAAAACTTCCTAGCATCAAACCAACACTAAACATACCGTGGCAGGTTGCTAAAATTTTTTTACCCTCCAATTCTTCAATCAAACTCGCTGCTATATTCATTGAAATATTGGTCAAAGAAATAGAAAAACCCACAAAAAGTAGCGAAGCCGCTAATAGGTAAATATTGTTTACGTTAGTAGGAATAGCATAGGCAAAAGCCAAAATATTTGCACCCCAAAAGGTACAATTGGCAACACCTTTCCATGCTAATATTTTTGATAAAAAAGGATTGATGAATATAGTACCGAATGGTAAAAATAACAAGAGAATACCTAATTCTTGATCATTTAAATTATACTGATTTTTAACAAACGGGATGGCTGTTGCCCAGACTCCAAATAAAAAGCCCATGATTGAAAATACAATTCCGACACACAAAGACGTCTTGTGTTGAATGAATTGGACGAGGTGATTGGATTGCATAACGAACTAAATTAATAGGGTAGGAGGATGTAAAATTATAATTATTTTCGGGTAGAATAACCTAACTTTTGCAAAAAAGCGAAAACCTTTTCAACTTGATTGCCTTGAATTAAAATTTCTTGATTTTTTACACTTCCACCGACACCACAATGTGTTTTTAACTTCTTACCTAGTTCTTTTAAATCCGCCTCTGTACCTACAAAACCTTCAACAAGGGTGACTTCTTTGCCTTTTCGTTGTTTTCGGTCAATTAGGACACGCAATTTTTGATTTTCGATGGGTAGCGTTTCTTCTTCGTTATTTTCTGTTTGATATTCGTAATCTGGATTAGTAGAAAATACGACACCTACTTTTTTTTTCTTTTTAGCCATTTTTTGAAGATTTATTTGAAATTTCTTCAAAGTTAAAAACTTCTAATTAGCTTTCCAATAATTGTTTAGGTGACGTAAAATTAACAAGCCTAAACTATCAAGTTCCACTTCCGAATTAGATAAAATAACAACGCCTGTTTTTGTCTTTTTTATTAACCCCATATACGCTCTATGTCCTGCGGTAAAACCCGTATGGGTAAGGATTTGGTGATAAGAGTTGGGGACTAAAACATGCCAACCTTTTGCCACATAAGCTTCTTCTTTTTCTTCTAATTGCAAATATGGTTCGGTTATTTTTTGAATACTTTTTGATAATTTATGAGAATCATCTAGATGTAAGTTTAAGAAATTAATTGCCTCTGTTGCATTAGTTTTTACGCCTACCGAAGCTGCAAAGGAACTGAATTCCCAATTAGGGGCTTTATTTCCTGTTCTGTTAAATCCACTGGTGGCGGTGAGTTCGGGCTGTAGACCCGTAGCCTTAAATTCGGCAGGGGTAGCAATATATTTGGCAAACAGTTCATGCCATGACATTTTTAATTTCTTCTCTATCAATATTTCTAACAAAGCATAATTATAATCAGAATAGGTATATTTTTTATCGTTGCTATATTGGTTTGAGAATTCGAGATAACTATCTATTAGCATTTTTTTAGAATAGTTAACATAAGGATTTTGAGCGTCTTTTTGTCGAATTCCAAAGCCAAAAGGAAGCATTGGCAAGCCAGAAGTATGTGTTACTAAATCTAATATGGTTGTCTTTTGAGCATGTTCGCTGGGCTCTTTCAAATCTAATATTTGAGCGACAGTTTCTGTATATGAAATTAGGTTTTTGTCTTGTAAAACTTGTACTAATGCAGCCGAATATATTTTAGAAATGCCTCCTATTTCAAAAATATGAGATTTATTGATTCGTGTATGTTCGTTAAAGTCAGTGTGCCCGTATTCGTAAAAATAAGTAGAATCATCTTTAATTATTCCGATAACAAAACCAGGCGTTTCTTCGTGATTGAGGTTGGTTTCGTAATAAATAATTTTCTCGATTTCATAACCAAGCCTTGATTTTTCGTCAGTGAAATCATTTTTATTACTGGAAACGACCGCTTTTTCTTCTTTTTTCATAACCTTTTCCATAACCTTGCATGCGCCTAATTGAAGTACGAATAGACAAAGAAAAAATAGATGGAAAGGGATGTTTGTTTTTAGCATTTGTATTGAGATTCCTTTTGATATGTTTTTGTAAACAATTATAACTTAACGTAGATTTACAAAATAAGGTTTGTTATTTAATCAATAGTCTATATAAGTCGGGCTGTTGGTTTATATCTTGGAAGTCAAATTGCTTATCTCTCATTTTTGTTCTAATCAACGCTATGCTCTCTTGACTATGGGCTACAATTCCTACTATTGCAGGCCCAGAAGGTGCATTTAGTTTCTTAGTATATTCGAAGTACGTAATATCGTCTTCAGCTCCTAAAATATCGTTCAGAAATTCTTTCAGAGCCCCTGCTCTTTGCGGAAAATTAATAATAAAATAGTGTTTAATACCCTCGTAGAGCATCGATTTTTCTTTTATTTCTTCCATTCTGGTGATGTCGTTATTCCCTCCAGAAAGAATGGCAACCACATTTTTACCCTTAATTTCTTCTTTATAAAAATCGAGAGAAGATATAGATAATGCACCCGCAGGTTCGGCAACAATAGCATCTTCGTTGTACAAATCCAAAATGGTTGTACAAATTTTCCCTTCAGGCACCGTAACTATATTGTCCAAGGTGTCTTTGCAAATTTTAAAACACAAATCCCCCACTTTGGCTACTGAAGCTCCATCTACAAAAGGGTTGATTTTATCCAATTCTGTATTTATGCCTTTGTCGATAGATACCTTCATCGAAGGAGCTCCTTCGGGTTCGACTCCTATTATTTTTGTGTTGGAACTCAGTTGTTTGAAATAACTGCTAACGCCTGCCGCCAAGCCACCCCCACCAATGGGTAAAAACAAATAGTCTATGGGCTCTGTCATTTCGTCTAAAATTTCCATGCCTACGGTAGCCTGACCAATTATTCCATTAATATCGTTGAAAGGGTGAATGAAATTACTTTGAAATTGGTTCATGTAATTTATACTGGCTTCGTACGCTTCGTCATAGGTGTCGCCAACCAACTCTACATCTACATAATTATCACCGAACAGTTTTACTTTGGTTCTCTTTTGTAGTGGAGTCGTTACTGGCATGAAGATTTTGCCTTTTATTTTTAGTTTTTCACAAGCAAGTGCAACTCCTTGTGCATGATTTCCTGCACTGGCACATACAATTCCTTTTTCTTTTTGTTCGTCCGACAACTGAGCCATCATATTGTATGCTCCTCGAATTTTGTAAGAACGTACAACTTGAAGGTCCTCTCTTTTCAACCAAATATTTGCATTTAGTTTATTCGATAAGGTTTCCGAATACATAAGCGGCGTTTTGGTCGCTACTGCTTTGAGTCTATTTTTTGCCTTATAAATCTTCTCTAATGATACGGATTTTATATCCATCCTAAACTTAACTTTTTATATTAAAAACTTTGTGCTTTTACAAATGTAATCAATTTAAAAATGATAAGTTTGAATGTTGTCTGGTGGTAGCCTGAGTTTTATAAAATGGTAAATCGAGGACTTTTATTTTTTAATTTTTTATCCTTAATTACAGAAAATAGTTTTTTTGCTTTTGATTGAGAAACGGCAACATAAGAACTAAAATCTTTTATTTCGATAAGCCCCAAATCAGCTTTGTCCATAAAGTCGAATTGCAAGAAAAAACCTACATAATCAACCTTATTTACTTTGTCTTTTTTTCCTTTATTAATTTTGATGGTACGAAAGGCGGGTGTAGTGATTTTTGCATCTTCTCGGAGCGTTATCAATTCGGGTTCTGTGTCCAAGTATGTCGGCGTATAGTCGGCATCGGTCATTAACAAAACACTAGTTCCAGTAGCTTTCATTCGGGCAGTCCGCCCATTTCTATGAATAAAAGTGCTTTCTTGCGGCGGTATTTGATAATGAATTACAAAATCCAAGTCTGGAATATCAATACCACGAGCCGCAATATCAGTAGCAATTAAGACTTTGGTACTTCCATTTCTAAATTTTGTTAACTCCAACTCACGGTCTTTTTGTTCTAATCCACCGTGAAATAAACTATGCGTGATATTGTGTTTTTCGATAAATTCACTAATACGATTGCAAGCCTCTCTATGGTTGGCAAATACGATTGCATTTTCGTCAGTATTCAAATTATTAAGCAATAAAGTCAATCCTTCGAATTTTTCTTTTTTTTCTGTTACCCACTTTTTAATTGTCAGATAATTGGTGTTTTTGCTCTCAACTTCAACTATTTTAGGGTTTTGGAAGCTAATATATTCTGGTACTTCAATAGACTGAGTGGCAGAAGCAAGAATCTTGTTTTCAATATTAATAGACTTATTGACAATAAATTCCATCTCTTTTGAAAAACCAAACTCTAAACTTTTATCAAATTCATCAAAAATAATCGTTTGAATACTTTCTGGTTCGATAGTACCTCTGTTGATATGGTCTTTTATTCTTCCAGGTGTACCAATCAAAATAGTAGGAGGTTCTTTGAGGTTCTTTTTTTCGACCTGAAAAGGGTGTCCGCCATAACAAGCAGAAACTTTGAAAGGCACTTTCATTTTCTTAAGAACCGATTCTATTTGTAAAACCAATTCACGAGTAGGGGCTAAAATCAACGTTTGGATTCCGTTTTTTTCTTGCAATTTTTCTAATAAAACGAGCAAAAACGCAACCGTTTTTCCACTTCCTGTGGGAGCGATTAGAAGTATATTTTTTTGATTCGATATTTTCAGTGTTTTATGCTGAATTTCGTTCAGGTGTTCAAATCCCAAATTATTTAGAATCGATTGTTGAGATATTTTTTTGATAGACATTTGTTTGAAATTAAAAAGTAATTTAGGAATGAGAATCTGATTGTTTTTTGATGTCGAGATATTTACTCATAACGCTTTTTCTAAGAGAATTACTTTTAATAACAGCGGCCTCTAATATTTCGATACGATTATCCTTAGAGCGGATAGCTTCTTCCAATTTTGCTATGTGGTCAAGGTCTTCTTGAGCACTTCCGACTAAAGAAATATTTTGATCTTTCGAATTTATCAACTCATTTTTTTCAACTTCTAATTGATTAATTTTTCGGTTGAGATTGATAATAGTGCTATTTAATTGATTCACTTCAAAAGACAGTGCGTCTTTTTCTTCGATGGTATTATGAATAGTTGATTTGTGTTCAGCAATTCTGTTGGATAATAATTCAGAAGAATCAATTAGAGTATTGTGTTTCTTTTGAAGAGCATCAAAATCCGCTTTCAAATTTTTTGACTTCAGATAAGTTACAAACCAAAATAATAAACCGACTAACAAGCCCAATATTGTAGCTGCTAACCAATAACCTAACTTTGAATAGAATAATTCGTTTCCTTCCATACTCATGCTTGTTTTAAAAGTGTGTGGTTTATGGAACTGCAAAGTTCTATAAAAAATAGGTATTTTTTCGGATTAAAGTTTGTTCTTTGAGTTTTATTTATAAAATATGTTTCATAAATTGAATTGTTTATTATATCAATACCTTTTTTTAGTCTAAAAAGTAGGGAATCTCAGGAAGTGTGATTTTGTTTTTTCGAAAAGAACAAAAAATCCAATTTGAAAAATGTGATATTCTGTAAAACACTCGTAAATCGTCGTTATTTCACCCTTACATTTGTGATTTAAACCCCGTCCTGATTATAATTTAAACTTTCCATTTCATTCCCTATCAGCTTTAGTTATACCGAATACCTAATTTTAGGTATATCGTTTTATGAACTTACGGTATTGGATTATTAAATATAGAATTGTTATTTTTGCACCACAAAACAAAACTATTTTTAATAAATCTAAATAAAGATTAAAAATGCTAAAAACTACCAAACTATTTTTATGCTTAACGGCACTTGCTTTTGTAGCTTGTGATAATGACGATGAAGGGACAACACCAGTAGATTGCACCAAAGTTACTTACTATGCAGATGCTGATAGTGATGGACTAGGAAATCCAGACGCAAGTGAAACCGTTTGTCCTGAAGACAAAAAAGAAGGGTATGTAACGGATAACACAGATGTAGACGATACTATGCATAAAGATTCATTAGACATTCCTTCGACGTATAGCTTTGAGAACGTAAGTTATGCTGGGCAGATCCAAAGATTGGGAATGTTGAATGAAATTAAATCATATATAAGGACAGGAAATACACCAAATACCATATTAGATTCTACCAAATTATCGGCTATGTTTAGCAATGCAGAAGGTGCAGGATTCGCAGGTACGTATGATGATTCTAAACAATTAAAATCAAAAACTTTCGAAGCGGTAAGAGAAGATTTTGAGTACTTAATGGGGGCAATTGCTAATGCAAGTCAATCAACAGTGGCAGGTACTGACGGTATTGCTGGAGTGGTAGTAAGTACAACTGATGACTCTAAACAATATTTATTAGGTACTACGGGAGTTGAATATGCTCAATTAATAGAAAAAGGATTGATGGGAGCTTGCTTCTACTACCAAGGTACTACGGTATATATGGGGGATGACAGAATGAATGTTGATAATGAAACAGTTGAAGAAGGAGAAGGAACAGCTATGGAACACCACTGGGACGAAGCATTTGGCTATTTAGGAGTACCTATTGATTTTCCTACTAATACCGATGGATTATTTTTCTGGGGCAATTATTCAAATGTTGTTAATGGGGTTGTTGGAACCAATCAAAATATTATGAATCAAATGCTAAAAGGAAGAGCAGCAATAAGTGCTAAAAACTTAACAGCAAGAGATGAAGCAAGAGCAGAAGCTCGCAAGCAATGGGAGTTAGTCTCAGCAGCAACAGCGATTCATTATTTGAATGGTGGATTGAATAATATTGATGACCCTAGTTTGAAAAGTCATAACCTTTCTGAAGCGATTGCATTTGTTTATGCATTACAATTTAATGAAAAGAAATCAATTACAAATGAACAAGTTAACGAGTTGTTAACGATTTTTGCAGGTTCTAGTGATTTTAGAAACATGAATCTTTATAACACTACTGCAGAGAACATTAATGAAGCCAAAGATAAATTAGCTGACTACTTCAACTTAGAAGATAGTAAAGATGATTTATAGTAGATATATCTAAAATGTTAAGTTATATAGAGTAGTTGGATTGTTCCGACTACTCTTTTTGAGGATTATAAATGTTTGATGAATATGAATTATTTTAATAGAATTTTTAGTTTTTTGTTTTTAGCAACCCTAATTTCTTGTGGTAGTGATGATACGAATAATACAAATACTCCCGATGCAGGGGGTGGGGAAGTGGTAGACGATTGCGATTTTTCTGCGATTTTGCCTGATGTTTTGACCAATTATGCGGATAATGTAATCAAACCGAACTATGCAGATTTAGAGGCAAAATCAACACAATTAGTAACTACACATACTTCATTTATAACTGATAAAAACGAGGAAAACTTAACTGCATTAAAGACTGCGGTTACAGCACTTTGGTTGAGTTACCAAAAGGCGGCTCATCACGATTTTGGTCCTGCGGAAACTTCTTTTTTGGTTTCTATTAATAATTTTCCATTAGATACTGTCGCTTATAACGACCAATTGAACACTGGAAATATTGATATTACGAACCCAAATGATTATGATTTAGGTTTTGCTGTTTTGGATAAATTATTATTCGAAAAAACAACTGCTGAAACACTTATTGCATTAGAGAATGATAATGCTAGTGCTTATTTGAGTGCTGTTATCGAAGATATTCAAAACAAAGTACAAGCCACGCATCAGGCTTGGTTCGTAAATGGGTATGATACCGATTTTAAAAATAACACGGGTAATGGAGCAGGGTCCTCATTTAGCCAATTAGTGAATAGTATCAATAAAAACTATGAACTGATTAAAAGGGAAAAATTGGGTATTCCTTCAGGCGTTTTAACACTTGGCTTTACGTACCCTGATAGGTTGGAAGGCTTCCATGCAGGAATTTCTAAAGAATTATTGAGCACATCTATTGAATCTAGTTTAGCGTTCTTTAACGAAGGCCTAGATGATTTAGTAACCACAAGTGCTAAGACAAAAAACGGACAACCACTTACTTTAGAAATTCAAGAAGGCTATGCTACGGCTATTGCTGCAATTAATAATTTGGATAATGATATTGCCAATCAAATAAAAGAAAATTCATCTGTTGTAGTGGCAGCATATAATGAAACGGTGAAAAATCTAGTAAACTTAAAAACTGATATGCCATCGGTTTTATGTATCGCAATAACTTATGTGGACAATCCTAGTGATTCAGATTAGAATATGATAAATACAATCTATCAAGAGCTTCAAAAGCCAGTGTCTATTTTGCCACTGGCTATTTTTCGTATATTATATGGCCTAATGATGTTTGTTGGGCTAGTGAGAATGTACGCAGAAGGCTGGGTAGAAAAATTATACATCGTACCGACTCATTTTTTTAAATTCTATGGTTTTGAATGGGTAAAAGTACCCAACGAAATGGGCGTATATTTACTCTTTTTAATTGCTGCTATTTCTGCTTTGGGAATTAGTGCTGGACTATTTTACCGTTTTTTTGCGATACTATTTTTCTGTACTTTTAGTTATATTGAACTAATGGATGCGACCAACTATTTGAATCATTATTATTTGGTAGCTTGGTTGGCGTTAATATTAATTTTTTTACCAGCCCATCGTTTTTGGAGTTTAGATATAAAATGGCGAAAAATAGAATCTGCTTCTTTGGTTTCTAACGGATATATTTGGACGATAAAGGTTTTATTGGTAGTTGTCTATTTTTATGCGGGTTTAGCCAAAGTCAATTCAGATTGGTTGTTAAACGCAATGCCCCTCAAAATCTGGCTACCCGAACGTACTTCTATTCCCGTACTGGGATACTTTTTCCAATTTCCTATTGTTGCCTATATTTTTAGTTGGTTTGGATGTTTATATGATTTAAGCATTGGATTTTTGTTATGTTTTAGAAGAACAAAATGGTTTGCTTATCTGATGGTTATCGTTTTTCATACTTTGACAGGCATGTTGTTTAATATTGGAATGTTCCCTATTATTATGATTATGTCGACGCTTATCTTTTTTAATGAAAAGGATTATGGCTTTCTATTCAAAAAAACGACTCTTATTATCCAGCAAGAAAAAAAGAAAACCGTTTTTTTACCAAAAATAGGCGTTTTACTATTTACTCTTTTCATAGTTTTTCATTTCTTTGTGCCACTTAGGCATTTTCTATATTCTTCGAATGTGTTATGGGCAGAAGAAGGCTATCGTTTCTCGTGGAGGGTGATGTTAGTCGAAAAAATTGGCTATGCAAGGTTTATCATCAAAGATGGTGAGAGTAATCGCCAACAAGAAATTTTAAATCAGAGTTTTTTGACTGAATTTCAAGAAAAACAAATGTCTATTCAACCTGATTTTATACTCCAATTTGCCAAAATAATCACCAAAGAATACGAAAATAAACATGGCTTTAGAAATGCAAAAGTTTATGTAGAATCGCATGTAGCGTTGAACGGACGAGTCAGCGAACGTTTTATTGATGTAGCTGTAGATTTGAATAGCATAAATGATGATTTTTTGCCTAAGAAATGGGTGCTCCCTATTCAAAATTATTAAATTGATATGAGAAAATTACTTTTAGGATTTATATTTTTTATTCTTTTTGCAGCCAATTTATTAGCTCAGAATGAAATATCAATTGCTATTATTGATGATAAAAACAAAGCTATTCCAAAAGTTGAAATCTATAGTTTTGATGGGAATGAAATAGGAGTAACTAATAAAAAAGGCATATTAGAATTTAGTATTTTTATTAAAGATTCTTTAGATATAATTTTATTAAAAGACGGCTACGAAACACAAAACGAAACGCTATATCCAGCGAAAAATAAATATGAATTTAATTTAGAATTGTTGTCTATTAATCTGACTGAAATCGAAGTAGAACAAACCAATGAAGATGTTACTTATCGAAAATTAAACAATATAGAAGGAACCGCAATATATGCAGGTAAAAAAAGCGAAGTAATTGATGTTTCAAAATTGATAGTTAATACTGCAACTAATAATGCAAGACAATTATATAATTCGATAGCTGGGCTAAATATTCAAGAAAACGACGGAGGAGGACTCCAACTCAGTATCGGAGCTAGAGGATTGGACCCAAACCGTACGTCTAACTTTAATACTCGTCAAAATGGCTATGACATCAGTGCCGATGCATTAGGCTATCCAGAATCGTATTATACACCTCCTGCTGCGGCAATCAAAAGAATAAAAATTGTAAGAGGAGCAGCATCATTGCAATATGGACCCCAATTTGGCGGTTTATTAGATTTTGAATTAAAAAAAGGAAATACGAATACTCCGCTCCATGTTTTGACTGAAAATACCGTAGGTTCATTTGGATTGGTAAATTCATTCAATTCAGTAGGAGGGGCAACAAAAAAAATAAATTACTATGCTTTTTATCAACGAAAACAAGCTGATGGCTGGCGACCTAATACTAACTTTTTTCAGAATACAGCCTACGCACGATTAGAACATCAAGCTACCGAAAAACTAAAAATTGGAATTGATTTCACACATATGGATTATTTGGCTAAACAGCCAGGTGGTTTAGTTGATTTCGAATTTAACCAAGATCCTACTCAATCAAAAAGAGCGAGAAATTGGTTTAAAGTAATTTGGAATTTAGCATCATTAAATGCCTCGTATTCTTTTTCTAATAAAACGAAAATTCAAACTAAGTTTTTTGTTTTAGATGCAGAACGTTCTTCGTTGGGAGAGTTGGGGCCTATCAACAGACCCGACCCCTTGAGAGAAAGAGATTTGTTAGAAGGAACTTATTTGAACTGGGGGAACGAAACTCGTTTTATTCATCGATATCAGTTAGGCAATACAAAAACAGTCCTTTTGGCGGGAATAAGATATTATAGAGGTTTTTCAGAAAGCAAACAAGGGTTGGCGAGTGATGGCGATGATGCTGATTTTACATTTAATAACCCTCGCGATTTGGAACGTTTTTCGTATGAATTCCCTTCGGAAAATCGCTCTTTTTTCATTGAACATTTATTCAATTTCAAAGATAAATTGATTATTACACCGGGTGTTCGTTACGAATTCATTAGCACCAATTCAGATGGATATTTCAAAAACCGTGTCATTTCGGGGACTGAAGTTCTGTTAGATCAAAGAATAGAAGATAGTAAATCGAGTAACCGTTCCATCGTATTGGGAGGTCTAGGAATCAGTTATAAAATAAATCCAACGATTGAAATATATACCAATGCATCACAGAACTACCGCTCTATTAATTTTACGGACTTGGCAGTAGCAAACCCCAATTTATTAGTAGATACGTTGTTAAATGACGAAAGTGGTTTTAATCTGGATCTAGGAATAAGAGGGGATGCTTTGGAAATGTTCCGTTTTGATGCTAGCATATTTTTGTTAAAATATAATGATAGAATTGGATTGACTGAAATTATCGTTCCAGACCCTGCCGTAATTGAAAAAGCTGTTGCTTATCGTACCAATATAGGTAATGCAAGAATATTAGGTGTCGAATCTTATTTAGAGGCGGATATTCATTCCCTTTGGAAAGAAAAATACCCTAATATCAAATTTACACCCTTTGCGAATTTGAGTATTATTGATGGAGAATATACTTCAGGAAGCAGTAGTGTATTGGGTAAAAAAGTAGAGTTAATTCCTTCTCAAACGATAAAAGTAGGAGCTAAAGCAGCTATTGACAATTTTAAATTTAGTTATCAAATTTCGCATACAGGAGATCAGTTTACCGATGCAACAAATGCTATTCAAGTAGCAGATGCGACCCGAGGAATTATTCCTGCCTTTACGGTACATGATTTATCGCTTAGTTACACTTGGAAAGCATTTCGACTATTTGGGGGCGTAAATAATTTAACCAATGAAAGTTATTTTACACGTAGAGCAACGGCTTACCCTGGCCCAGGAATCATTCCTGCGGATGCTCGTTCTTTTTATGTGGGATTTCGATACGAATGGCTCGCAAAGAAAAAATAGTGCTTCAAGATGTATGAATTATTGAATTATTTAGTTAATTTTCGCTAAAAAATAATTGAAATATTCGTTCATAACCATTCTTATTTTCTTTGCGTATCAATATGCGTACAGCCAATACACTGAAAACTTACCTATTCATTCCTTCTTGCCGAACGAGTATAGGGGCGAAAATCAAAATTGGGCAATTAGTGAAGATGAAAATAACTTTATCTATTTTGCCAATAACGGCGGACTAATTTCATACAATGGAAGTAGTTGGAACCGCAACGAAGCACCCACTCAGTCTATTATTCGTTCCGTATTATGCTACGATAAAAAAGTTTTTGTTGGTGGTCAAGGAGAACTTGGTTTTTGGAAACAAGAAGATAATGAATTGACAGGCTATCAATCGTTAAACACCCTGCTCGAAAATGAGATAGACATAAACGAACAGTTTTGGAATATACATCAAGTTGGAGGTTTGATTGTTTTTACATCTTCCAAAGGAATTTATATTTATAATATTAATGAAAATAAAATTGTATTTGCAAAACCTGAAAGTTCTATCTTAAAGAGTTTTTTAGTAAATGGGTTCGTATTTGTTCAATTAGAGGATTATTCGATTTGGAAATACGAAAACAGGTCGTTTACTAAGTCTTCTTTTAGCGAAAATGTTTCTTTTTTGGTAAGTGAAATCTTAGAAATTGAGAACAATATAGTCTTATTTTCAAGAAACAAAGGGATTTTTGAGGTTGAAGCTAACCAACTCAAAGAATGGAGAAATATTCGATTTGCATCAATTTTTGATGGTATTTATTGCGTTCAAGCTCTTTCCAATAATCGAATTGCATTAGGAACGATTTCAGATGGGTTAATTCTGATGAGCCTCAAAGGAGAAGTTATTACCCAATTTAATAAATTTAATGGACTGAGCAATAATACTGTTCTTTCTATTTATGAGGATAAATTTGAGAATTTATGGGTAGGTTCTGATTATGGAATCAATCTCATTAATTTAAATTCGCCGATAAAAGTATATCGAAATATTCATGGTGTTTTGGGAACTGTTTATTCTTCTATTGTTTATGAAAATGACTTATACTTAGGTACGAACCAAGGGTTGTTCAAGAAAAAATACAAAAGTAACGATGAGTTTGAGCTGATAAAAAATAGTAAAGGTCAAGTATGGTCTTTGAAACAAATAGATGGACTATTATTTTGTGGACATGATACAGGAACATATATCTATTCTAATGGAAAACTAAACAAAATATCAGGAGAACTAGGAACATGGGATTTCGTTCCGTTAAGCCCAAACCTGATTCTCCAAGGGAACTATCAAGGTCTCCATATTTTAGAAAAAGGGAGTTCGGGTTGGAAGTATAGCCATAAGGTTAAGGGCTTTGATATTTCGAGTAAATTTATTTCTTTTTTTGAAGATAATATATGGGTTTCTAACGAACAATTAGGTGTTTTTAAATTGAAGTTAGACGATAAATTCAGAAATGTTCTTCATCAAAAAAGATACACTTCACCAATGATAGAAACGGGTATACATTCGTCGCTAATTGTGTTTGATAATACGGTTTTGTATGCCAATAATCAAAAAGTATATGAATATAAACCTCAAGTGGACTCTTTTGTAATGAGCGAAAAAAAGAATCAGCTTTTCAAAACCCAATCAAGTTCGTTTCGCTTAATAGAAGCGAACCAATCGCTATGGAGTTTTACCGATAAAAAAATCAATAGACTAATAAAAAATTCATTTAATGAAACACCATTGGTAGAATCTATCGAATTGGGTTGGGAATGGATGAATGGATACGAAAATATTCTTCATTTGGAGGCTGAAAAATACTTAATTGGAAATGTTCATGGATATACTATTGTCGATTTAGATAAATTTGAGCACGAGGTTAATACTACTGTTTTTTGTACAGGGTACTCCATAGATGGAGAGAAAAAACAGAAATTGATTGATAATGAAAATTTCTCTTATGACTCTTTTCGAAAAATACAATTTGAATTTAAAACACCTAACTACAATTTTTTATTAAATCATCACATCCAATACCAATTAGAAGGTTATCATGAAGGTTGGCAAAATTTAGGTAAAGATCATCAAATTGTTTTCGAAAATCTCGCTCCTGGAGATTATATTTTTCATTATTCGAGTACAATAAAAAATGAACCTGAAACAAAGAAACAGATTGCTTTTAGTATTGCAACACCGTTCTATAAATCTGCCTTAGCTATTTTGTGTTACCTAATTTTATTTTTATCGATTCTTTATTGGATTTATAAAACGAACAAACGCAAATATTTACTCAAAGAACAGAAATTAATAGAGGAGAACAATAAAAAGATAGCTTACGAAAAACTCCAACAAGAGAAATTAAAAATTCAAATTCGTAACGAAAAACTAAATGCGGATATAAAGAGTAAAGAAAAAGAATTGGCAATTTCTACGATGTTATTACTCAAAAGAAACAACTTCTTGAGTGATATTAAAAATAAACTTTCGGACTGGAAAGCTGCTAATGCCAAAGATAATGTAAAAGACATGGTGAAATCTATAGATGACTATTTGGGGAGTAATGATGATTGGGAATTATTTGAAAAAGCATTTAGAAATGTAGATAAAGAATTTTTCAAAAAACTAAAATCGCTATTTCCTCAACTTACTTCAAATGATTTAAAAGTCTGTGCCTACTTGAGACTTAATCTTACCTCAAAGGAAATCGCATCTCTATTAAATATATCTCCTAAAAGTGTAGAAATTAAAAGATATCGACTCAGAAAAAAAATAAATCTCGAGAAAGGAGACTCTTTAACCGATTTTATTTTAAATATTTAACTCTACAATAGCTCTACAAGGCTTGGTTATTATATATGTATAATTCTGTTATACAGTTATTTATTGTTAAATATTATTGTATGCTTTTTGTAGGGGTGATATTTTGTATATTTCAATTTTGAGTAGTTAGATTTATGTGTATTTAATTTTTTAATAAACTTTTAAAACATATGAAATCAACACCAATTATTTTACTACTTATTTTAAGTACGATTACACTCAATGCACAAAAGACTATAGACGATCGCGTTGATTCATTAATCAAAATTATGACCTTAGAAGAAAAAGTAGGTCAAATGAATCAATATAATGGTTTTTGGGAATTAACGGGACCTGCTCCGACAGACGGCTTGGCTAGTAAAAAATATAAACATTTAGAATTAGGTTGGGTAGGATCTATGCTGAATGTGAGAGGCGTTAAAAATGTTAGGAAAATACAAGAGATTGCCGTTAATAAAACTAGACTAGGTATTCCTATTATTTTCGGTTTTGATATTATTCATGGACACAAAACATTATCTCCTATTCCTTTGGCGGAAGCGGCTAGTTGGGATTTAGAGGCTATTCGTAAATCTGCTGAAATTGCAGCAACGGAGGCTGCTGCGGTAGGTATTAATTGGACTTTTGCACCTATGGTCGATATCTCGAGAGATGCACGTTGGGGTAGAGTCATGGAAGGTGCGGGTGAAGACACTTATTTGGGAACCAAAATAGGAGTGGAGAGAATTAAAGGTTTTCAAGGAGATGATTTATCGGCTACAAATACAATAGCGGCAACAGCTAAACATTTTGCTGCCTATGGTTTTGCCGAATCAGGGAAAGATTATAATACGGTCGATATTAGTTCTAGCACATTGCATAATGTAGTATTTCCTCCATTTAAGGCAGCGGTCGAAAATGATGTAAAAACAGTAATGAATGCATTTAATGTTGTAAATGGTGTACCTGCTACGGGAAACAAATATTTACAAAGAGATATACTGAAAAAGAAATGGAATTTTCAAGGTTTCGTGATTTCTGATTGGGGTTCAGGGGTAGAAATGATAAATCATGGTTTTGCTGAAAATTTAGAAGATGTAGCGGTTAAGTCAGCTAATGCTGGCTCTGATATGGATATGGAATCGTATGCTTATGTTAACCATTTAGTAGCATCGGTACGAAATGGAAAGGTAAAAGAAGAAGTAGTCGACGATGCAGTACGAAGAATCTTGAAAGTAAAATTTGAACTAGGTTTGTTTGATGACCCGTTCAAATATTGCAATGAAGCAAGAGAAAAGGAAATGATTTACCATCCCGACCATATCGCAGCTTCTCTAGATATGGCTAAAAAATCAATCGTCTTACTTAAAAATGAAAAAAACATACTCCCGTTAGCTAAAAATGAAGAAGGAATATTGGTTGTCGGAGCATTGGCAAATGATAAAAATAGTCCTTTGGGAAGTTGGAGAATTGGGTCTGATGATAATTCTGCCGTTAGTGTTCTGGAAAGTTTAAAAGAAATGAATATTGATTTTGACTATGAAAAAGGGGCTGATGTTGTAGTTGGTGAAACTAATTTTATCAATGAAGTAAAGGTTAATAATACAGACAAAAGCGGTTTTGGTACAGCCGTTGAAGCTGCGAAAAAAGCTAAGAAAATAATCATGGTATTGGGCGAACATGGTTTTCAAAGTGGAGAAGGAAGAAGTAGAGCCCAATTAGGCTTGCCAGGTATTCAGCAAGAATTATTAGAAGAAATCTATGCGGTTAACCCTAATATCGTTTTGGTTTTAATGAATGGTAGACCACTAACTATTCCTTGGGCGGATGAAAACATCCCTGCGATTGTGGAAGCTTGGCAATTAGGAACACAAAGTGGGCATGCCATTACTTCTGTGTTGTTTGGAGACTATAACCCAAGTGGAAAGTTACCGATGACTTTTCCTCGTTCGGTAGGGCAAATACCTATTTATTATAACTATTTACCTACAGGAAGACCCGGACCTAAAAAGGCGGTATTTTGGTCTCATTATTCGGACGAAACTAACGAACCACTTTATCCTTTTGGATATGGACTTAGTTATACCACTTTTGAATATTCCAATTTCAAAGCAAATGCAACTAACAATAACCAAATTCAAGTTTCTGTTACAGTAACCAATACAGGAAAAATGAAAGGAGAGGAGGTTGTCCAACTTTATATTAGAGATAAAGTGGCAAGTATTTCAAGACCTGTCAAAGAGTTGAAAGGATTTGATAAAATTTCTTTAGAAGGTAACGAATCTAAGGAAGTTACTTTTACTTTAACCGAAGATGAACTTGGGTTTTATATGCCAGATGGAGAATTCGTTTTTGAAAAAGGAACTTTTGAAATTATGGTCGGCGGAAATTCCAAAGACTTGTTAAGACAAGAAGTCATTTTGAAATAAAATATAAAGCGGAGTTTAAATTATCATCATTTAGACTCCGCTTTTCTTTATCGTTCCTTTAAAAAATAATGCTCTAATTTTTTCATCGCAATAACCAAATCATTATACACCAAATTTGGATATACAATTCTAAACGCACCGAAATATTGATGTCCCATTCCGCCTCCTGGCGTTACTAAAATTTGACACTTGTTATAAATATCTTTCCACAATTCCATCTCTGAAGCATAAGAACCTTCATTCAAAAAACTTGAAAAATCGGCCCAAATAAACATGCTCCCTATATTTTCTAAATAAGGAACACCTATACGGTCTAAAGTTTTAGTAACTAAAAGATAAGATTTCTCCATCTGTTGCTGAAAATCAACAAAATAACGGTCCAAAAACGGAGTGTCAGTCAATAATTGTGAAATGATAAATTGGGTATGGTTAGAAACGGAATGCCCCAAATTGGTTTGTGAAATTCCATTCATTAATGCTTCGTTATGACTATGAATCCACCCAAACCTAAAGCCTGAGATTCCAAAATCTTTAGAAACGGCTGACCACAGATGTAAAAAATCACTTTGATGTTCGGACATAATTTGGGCAAAAGAAGTTTTTTGGAAATGAGTGTTTGGTAAAACAGTCATTCCGTAAATTTCGTTTACGACAAAGTGTACTTCATGTGCTATACACCAACTAGCGATGGTTTTTAATTCTTCAGATTCATAACCAATTCCAGTGGGATTATCTGGACTGGTAATAATTAATATTTTAAAATCTTTTCCAGATTTTTCGATGTCTTTTTTTGCCTTCTCTAATTGGTCAATACTGATTTTATAATCACTAGCAGAGCTTGAAAATGAAGTATGAGTTTGTAAACAATACTTCTCTAAGCCTGAATAGTGCTTAATGTCTTGGTCATAAACGCTATAGGAAGGCGAAGGAATAACAACTACGTCATTTGGGTTTGCTAATAAAAATGTCGTTACTTCAATAGCCCCCGTTGCTCCCGAGGCAATAGCAATGGTATCGGGGTTTATTTCGCATTTGCTAAAGTAGTTTTCCATATAATCAGCAATGGCCTCTCTAGTGGAAATGTCCCCTTTTATATCGGTGTACCCAGCAACCCACTCTGGGATAGGAGTTTGACTATATGCATTGATCTTTTCTTTGCATAAGTTCCAAGCCAACTTATTCTCCGCCATATTCAAAAGTAAAATACCTTCAGGATTTTCTTTTTTATGGTATAGGTTTCCTAATGCTTCAAAATAGATTTCTAAGTCTATTCGAGGAGAAGAACTTCCTGCTTTTAAGCCTCTTTTTGATATGTTTCTTGATTGCATGGTAACTGAATTATTGTCAATATTAAACTGAAGTTAGTCAAAATTTCTGACACGAAGTTTAGTTAAAAGGTATTATTTCTCAATAGCTAAATCAAACAACCAAAAACCTTACTCACAATTCAAAGCCTCAATCTCAGAGACAGACAAACCCGTATATTTAGCAATCAATTCAAGTGACATCCCGTCTTTTTTCATTTGGCAGGCGGCGAATTTGGCTTTTTTATGTTCGCCAAGTTTCTCACCCTTTTCAATGCCAATTTGAAGACCTTTTTCAATTCCTTCTTCTTTACCTTCCATTTTAGCGGTAGAAATTATGTTTCTTTCGGAAATCAAATACTTTTGATGAGCATCATAATCTATTTGTTGTTGTTTGGTCATCGCATCGTAGTCTAGTTTCTCTTGAACCTTATCCAATCCTTTTGCCGAATAATTCTCAGGTAGCTTGGTATTTTTTAGAAAATAAATCCATTCATCTAAGGTATCTTTAGCCAAGTCGTCAAACTTATTGATTTGGATTACATAATATTCTGGGAATATTTCATGGACTTTTTCTTTTAATAGATGCTTCTTTTGGCTAGCAGATAATTGTAGTTCATCATTGAGGTGGATTCCTTTGAATCGGGTTGTACCATGATAGATATAGTCGTTACCAAAACCAATTTCAAAATATAAAAGATTGATGCTGTATGCTTTTTTTATATTTTGATAAGGCATTCCCTCTTCTAAATACTCTCCCGTAACCTTGGAAGTTGCGAACAACATTCGATACAAATAATCAACTTCTCGATTGTGTTGAATTTCAATAATAATAAGTTGCCCTTTCGTGTCTTCGACTAAAATATCAACGATATTGAATTTTTGTTCTTCTTCCTTTTTGTTAGATTCAGATTCCAAGACGCTTTTTACAATCACATTTTCTTTTAATAATTCAGAAAGAAACCCTTCCAAAATATCAAAATTTGCTTTTTGACGCAGCAGTTTTTTCAATGCCCAATCAAAACTGATTAATGTTCTTGCCTTCTTAGCCATTTTCTTATTCTTGTTTTTTCAAAGATAAGGATTTTAAGGGATTCTTGGAAATTTGGAGAGGGGGACATCAAAACCTTACTCATAATCCAAACGCTCCAAAAACAAAACCCCGAATTTTCTCAAAAACTCGGGGTTGAATTATATCTTTTGTTAAACAAATTGCATCAAATCATAAGGTGTTAAGATATGAAAAGAACCTGTGAAGTCTTTGCACAAAACAGCAGAATGAGATTCATTGATATGTTTTAAGGCTTGTTTCCAACTCATATTGGGCGATACAACAGGAAAAGGACTTTCCATAGCACTTTCAACTTGTTTGTTTTTCAGCCCATTGGCATCTTCTAATAAAATATTCAAGATTTTATTTTCCGAAATAGAACCGATAGGCTCACCATTGTCAAGAACAGGAATTTGTGAAATATCATTTGATTTCATGACTTTCAATACCTTGTCCAAAGATTCCGTTTTGTCAACAGTAATGATATTTTTGAAATCTTTGGTAGCTAAAATATCTTTTACTTTAGCATCATCGTCAAGAAAGCCTCGTTCACGCATCCAATCATCATTATAAATTTTACCTACATAACGACTCCCGTGGTCATGAATAATGACAACTACTTTATCTCCTTTTTTGAACTTATCTTTCAGTTGTAATAATCCTGCAAACGCAGAACCTGCAGAATAGCCTAACAAAATACCTTCTTCTTTGGCAATGCGACGAGCCATCAACGCCCCATCTTTATCCGATACCTTTTCGAAGTGGTCTATTACCTCAAAATCGACATTCTTGGGAAGAATATCTTCTCCGATACCTTCGGTAATGTAAGGGTAGATTTCTTTTTCGTCGAATTCGCCTGTTTCATGATATTTTTTAAACACACTTCCATAAGTATCAATACCAATCATCTGAACATTTTGGTTTTGTTCTTTGATGTATTTTCCTGTACCTGATATAGTTCCACCTGTACCTACTCCTACAATAATATGTGTGACTTCGCCATTGGTTTGTTCCCATATTTCGGGGCCAGTAGATTCGTAATGTGCTTGTCTATTCGATAGATTATCGTATTGATTGAACCAAAAAGAATTAGGAACTTCTTCGCTCAATCTTTTAGCCACAGAATAATAAGATTTTTCGTCGTCAGGTTCTACATTGGTAGGGCAGACGATAACTTCAGAGCCCATCGCTCTCAGTAAATCAAATTTTTCTTTGGATTGTTTATCGTTGGTAGTGAAAATAGATTTATAACCTTTTACACAAGCCGCAATTGCCAATCCCATACCCGTATTGCCAGAAGTACATTCAATGATGGTGCCTCCAGGCTTCAATTTGCCCGCCTTTTCAGCATCTTCAAGCATTTTTAACGCCATTCTGTCTTTTATAGAATGACCAGGATTGACGGTTTCAAGCTTTAGGTAAACATCTGCTTCAATGTCTTTAGTGATTTTATTGATTTTCACCAAAGGTGTATTCCCTATTGCTTCGAGAATATTATTAAGAATTTTCATTTTTATTTATTTTATATATCTCATTTTTACATAGAATTTATTATCCCGAACACCTAACTTTTTCGCTAAAATAGAAGGGACAACAAGCATCACCGATTTGTCATGTGTCAGAGGAATTCTTCCAATAACTTCGGCAAATGCGACGTGTTTATTCATTGGATTAATGATAGAAACAATTGAGCCAATTTTTGCCGTACGGTGCATTACATAATCATCACGAGTGGACTTAGCACTTGCTTGTACTGCAGCACCCGCTTGTTTATGTTCCTTAGTATAATCTCGTTGTTTCTTATAGACACCCGCCAATTCTTCGTTAATTATAGTGTAAGCCTCTCTTTTTTGCTTTACTCTTTTTTGTCGAGAATAATCCAAATCAAACCAACCTACACGAATTAAGTCTTTGGGGTGGATGTTATTAGAAGTCATTCCGTTCCACAATTTTAATTCTTCCAAAGGAATATTTAACCTTGTTTTAGCTATTCTATAAAGCGTTTCGTTTGGTTTTACGATGTAGAAAATAGATTTTGCGTTGGGATATTCATTCAATTGGTTGACATCTTTGATAATCAAATCATTGTTAATAGGAATACGAACCAAACTTTCTTTTTTCAACGGAATACTATTCGAAGAAGGAAGTTTACCGTTGTTCGCATAAATTTGAGTGGTTGACACACCGAATAAATTTGATAGGCTCTGAACGGTTTCTGCAACACCAACTTTATGAATAATGGTGAAGTCTCTATCAGATGTCATTTCTAAAAAAACAGTATCTCTGGGGTCATTTGCTTCATAAATATTTTGAGCAAACAAAGACAAAGAACTGCAATATGTCAATAACAGAACTGTAATAATTCGAATCATTATTAGTTTAAATTGAATGAAAATAAATGATGTTTTTAACGATTTATGCCATTGCAGGAGGAGTGTTAAAATTCATCGGCGGAAAACTTGGCGGTTCACTATCATCACTACCGATATTTCCATTTTTATTCTCAAATTTATTTACATTATCTTGCAATGCTTTCAATAATCGTTTCGCATGTTGAGGAGTCATGATAATTCTGGATTTCACTTTCGCTTTGGGAACATTAGGTACTAAGCGAATAAAATCAAGAACAAACTCGGAAGAAGAATGCGAAATGATTGCTAAATTAGAGTAAGTTCCTTCAGCTATTTCCTCAGGAATTTCTATATTAATTTGATTTTTATCGTTATTGTTGTTTTCCATTGTTATTTTTTCTAAGATATTATTTAATAAGTTAACGTAAAATGGACTTCAAAATATTTCATTCTAAACTAAGAATCAAATACAAAAAATTAAAATGTATGTTTTAAAACGAAGTCGAGCCTTATTTGGACTATTTCAGTTTCACATTCTCCACTATTTCAATTCCATATCCTTCCAAAGCGATATTTTTAGGAGCAGAATTGCTCAATAATCTAATTTTGGAAACACTTAAATCTCTAATGATTTGAGCACCTACACCAAAATCTCTTAATTCCATAGCGTTAGAATAATTAGGGTCAGGTTTGTTTAAGTTTTTAAGCACCTCGATAATGTCTTCGTTTTTATCGCCATGACGCATTAAAATTAAAACCCCTTTGCCTTCTTCAGAAATCTGTTTTAGAACATCCATGATATCACAACCAAAATCAGGCAACACAGGACTCAAAATATGATTACTATTTTGGACTCTGACCATTACAGGTTCATCTAAATTCCAACTTCCTTTTTTGATGGCAATATGAACATCATCAGAAGTAATTTGTCGATAAGCCGTCAGTTCAAAAGTACCCAATTTGGTTTCGAAAGAAGTCGTTAATTCTCTTTTGATGATTCTTTCGTTTTGCATGCGATAAGCAACCAAATCAGCTATAGAAATGATTTTTAAATCAAATTCTTCTGCAATTTTTATTAAATCGGGCAAACGTGCCATTGTTCCATCGGCGTTAAGTATTTCTACTAAAACACCTACGGGGCTGTATCCTGCTAGTTTTGCCAAATCAATAGCGGCTTCTGTATGTCCTGTTCTTCTCAACACACCACCTGTTTTTGCTTTCAAAGGAAATATATGCCCTGGTCTTGCAAAGTCAGAAGGTTTGGTGTTAGGATTAGACAATGCCCTAATACCTGTGGCTCTATCATAAGCAGAAATACCTGTACTACAACCATGACCCACTAAATCAATAGAAACTGTAAAAGCAGTATTGTGTAGAGCAGTATTAGAATTTACCATCATTTCCAACTCTAAATCCTCTGCTCTTTTTTCTTCGATAGGAGAACAAATCAAGCCTCTCCCGTGAGTAGCCATGAAGTTGATTATTTCAGGCGTTACACAGTCGGCAGCACAAATAAAGTCACCTTCATTTTCTCTATCTTCGTCATCTACTACGATAATTATTTTTCCAGCCTTTATGTCCGCAATTGCTTCAGGGATGGTATTTAAAGTCATTGTACTTTTAGTTTGAGTCATTTATAATTTTTTTCAAAAGAACTAAGTCTACATTCAAACAAGGACATGTTTTCTCAATTCGACGTAAAGTTAATGCTAATTAAATGATTTATAACTAAAATTGTTTATGATATTTCTACATGTTCGGTAGATGTAATTTTAGCGTAAAAATTAAATAGTTTAGCGGCGATGATATCATTGTCGTAATTCTGATGAATGTGTTTTTTAGCATTCAGTCCAATAGTGCTACAGATACTTGGTTTTTGAATACAGTTTTGGAGGGTGTAAGTAAATGTTTTTATGGTATTGGCTACCAATATTTCTTTGTATGGAGTGGCATTGATTCCCTCTTTTCCGATTTGGGTTGTAATTATGGTTTTCCCTAATGCCATGCCTTCTAATATTTTTACTCGAATACCAGAGCCTGAAAAAATGGGGACAACCATAATGTCATGTTTTGAAATAAATTTTTTGGCGTCAGGTACTTTACCTTCATACACAATATTGGGAAGGTTTAGTTCTTTGAATTTTTTGGAAAGGTTGGACCCTGCAATGTGAAATTTAATATTTGGATTTTGCTTGTAAATCGTAGTCCAACATTCTTTCAAGAACCAGAGCAAGCCTTCTTTGTTCGGCATCCAATCTAATGAACCAATAAAACATAGCGAAATGTTCTTTTTAGAACGGGAAGTAAGAGCATATTTTTCTAAATCCAAGCCGACAGGTAGGTCTATAATTGGTTTTTTACAACCAGACAATTTGGTATTAATTAAGTCTTGTTGAGTAATTGCGACTAAACCATCAATCTGAGATAGCACATCCTGTTCAAAGTTTTCGAGTTTTCGGGCACATTCATTAAAATACCATTTTTGGAGAAAGGAGCCGTTATTAGCCATTCTTTTCCAAATCAACGATTCAACATTATGTGATCGAATGACAATTTTTGCGGCTGAGTTTTGCCGTATAGTTTGTAAATAAATAGCAGGGTAGGTGGTTTCTAATTGAATAATATCAAATGTGTTGCAACGAAGTAATTCAATTAGTTTGGTTTCGAAATTTTCGGACCGTAACCGACTTACATGATAAGAGTCTGCAGAAAAAAGATTCATAAACACCCCTGTCGCTGTTACTCGATTATCTACATCTACAACATGAACATCTGTGAAATGGGCAAATTCTTTGGGTAATTGGCTAAAGGTATGGTAATGTTTAGAAGTGTTCATGGTTAATAAACTGACTTTGCAGCCTAAACTTACGAGTCCTTTACTAAGTTGAAGTACAGCGATAGATTCGCCGTCATGAAGAGGAAAAGGGAACTTTTTACAAACTTGAAGAATATGCATCACTAAGGTTCTCTCTTTTTTACCCATAAAACCATCAAGAATATATTGAAAATCGACAGTAATGGATAGGATTATTTATTCAAATATATGAAAAAATTAAACAAATAATTATATCTAACTTATTCTGAATAGCTACGCAATCTTAGTTTTGATATATATAAAGAGAGCATTTGAATTAATATTTCGTAAGAGATGTTGTTATTTGACAGTGTATTATGAATTAAAAATAAAGTAGATGTATAATTGAATTTAAGAAACTTTTTTAATATCTTATGCGTACTTTAAATAAGAGGTTTTATGAGATTTGTAATTATTTTTATCGTATTCACGACTATATAGCTTCTTAGAATATGCATTTTTTCAGTAAGAGCAATTATTATTGTTTTTTTACACTTAAACTAAAATAAATAAGGAATAGCATACATCTTGCCAAAACAAAAATAACACAACAACAAATAACCGATTTACAAGAAAAGCTAATCAAAATCAACCATTAACAACATTATGAAGTCATTTTTTATTCACTGCTCATTAGCATTGCTATGCATTGCTACGGCTACCGCACAAAACTATTCTTTGGCTTTTAATTTGCCCCAAAATTATGCCATTGACCAAATTTTCGAACCTACGGATTTGGAAAAGGTGTATTCGCATAAAGAACAGTTATATTATGACGCCTACATCACTACTAAAAAAGCAAAGCAAGATCAACTTTTATTATCATCTAAATACCCTAACCTTAAATTTAACTTAGTAGCATTTAAGTCAGAATTATCTCCAGTGTGGGAAGATTTAATAGACCAAAACAAAAGTGAATGGAATCCTTTTAATAAGGAATATGTTAATTATTATCCCGATTTCGTGTTATTTAAACCAGGTAGTTCTGCCATAGAATTTGTAGATAAAGAAAAATTATTGACATTAAGAGATGTTTTGCTTCAATATGCACACCTAAAATTAATGATACAAGGACATACTGATAATACAGGTAATGCAAAAACGAACTTAGATTTATCTATTAAAAGAGCGAA
Organism: uncultured Saprospiraceae bacterium; assembly: GCA_937922815.1. Classification (GTDB taxonomy): domain Bacteria; phylum Bacteroidota; class Bacteroidia; order Chitinophagales; family Saprospiraceae; genus CALAJP01. Next base: position 8,662 of record CALAJP010000136.1, on the reverse strand, counting down.
AACAGTACGTGACTTTTTAATACTAAATGGTGTAAATACGAATCGATTGAGAACGAAGGTTTTTGGAGAGCAAATGCCCGTCAGTAAATATGATTGTGGAGATAAAAATGAAGGTTGTAATCGCTATAATAGGAGAGTAGATTTTATACTTTCAGCGACATTAGATGCGGATTTCAAAAACGAACATCCTGTCTTTTTTGACGAATCTTATTGGAATAATTAAAAATTTTCTGTTTTGGAGGGAAATATTGGGTATTCTTATTTTCGTCTTGCTCGTGAAAGTTGGAAAAACTGTTCGCTAAAATATTACCTTTGCTATTATTAATAAGCAAATATATATATGTCAAAAATACCTGTACCGAAAATACACCCCATCCAAGATATTTCATTGCCTACATTCGGGCACCAAAAGTTATCTAATGATATTCCTGTTTATGTTGTAAATAAAGGTTTGCAAAAAGCATTGAAGGTGGAAATTGTTTTTGATGCGGGAAGACCTTTCGAAGATATGCCTTTGGTCAGTAGAGTCATGACTTCTTTATTCAAAAAAGGAACAAAACAATTTAATGAATACGAAATAGCCGAAAAATTTGATTATTACGGAGCATCGTTAAAGTCTATTTTGAACTTGGATCAAGTAAAAATGACGATTTACTCATTGACCAAAGACCTAGAAGATTTATTACCCGTGGTAAAGAGCGTATTGACTGAACCTCTTTTTGAAGAAAAACACCTTGCTAGATATAAAAGAAACTTTTTGATAGATTTGGAAATTAATCTTCAAAAAAATGATGTTGTAGCATATCGCACATTTACGGAGAAACTTTTCGGAGCAGAACATTATTATGGTTATAATTCGTCTAAAGAACTATTAGAAGCTATTTCTACCGAAGATATTCATCATCATTTTAATCGATGTATTAACGCCTCGAATGCTCAAATATTTATAAGTGGTGGGTTGAATGATGATACTATTGAACTGGTTAATAAACACTTAGGAGACTTGCCCTTGGGCGAAAAACAACAACCTCAACAAGTAGCGGTTGTGGATAATCCTGTCAAAATTTCGATACAAAGAAAAAATAATTTACAAGCTTCATTGCGTATTGGTCAAAGAACAATAAGTAGAAGGCATGAGGATTTTACAGATTTTTGGATTTTAAATACCTTGCTCGGAGGATATTTTGGTTCAAGGTTGATGACAGAAGTGAGGGAGAAAAACGGGTTGACTTACAATATATACTCTTCGATAGATAATTTGATTTATGATAGCTATTTTTACATTAGTGCAGATGTAAACGCTGCGGATTTGACAGCAACAATTCAATGTATAGAAAATGAATTAATGAAGTTGAGAACAGAGTTGATTTCAGAAGAAGAATTAGTAGTATTAAAAAATTATATTTTAGGCAACTTCTTAACCATGATAGATGGACCTTTTTCGATAATGGCTACTGTAAAATCTTTTTTAATACATAATGGAAATGTCGAAAGCTTTGATGACCTAATACAAAGTGTCCAAAGTATCACTCCAGAGCGGATTAGAGCAAATGCCAATAAATATTTAGACTTTAATGATATGTATTGTGTAACAGTTGGTTAAAAGATTCGTTTATATATTATACCTATTTAGGATTTGTTATCAGTTCTGACAAATTATTATCAATTAATTATATTTTTGATGTGCTATTTAGTAAGTTTTAGTATTATTACACTAATATACTCAAACAAATTAAGTTAAGTATTGGAATATATTAATATATTTGCAAATTGAATACATACTACCTAGGCATATAAGTACTACACACAACAAGAACTAAAAAAAGACATTCAAATAACCGTATTGAATAATAAATAAAGGAATGAAATTTTTCAACCTATTTTCACAAGAACTAGCAATTGACTTAGGGACAGCTAATACATTAATTATCCATGGAGGGAAAGTAATTGTAGATGAACCATCAATTGTCGCTATAGACAGAACTACCAATCAAACAATCGCCGTGGGGATGAAAGCAATGCAGATGCATGAAAAAACCCACGAAAATATAAAAACTGTTAGACCATTAAAAGATGGTGTAATTGCCGATTTTCAAGCTGCTGAATCTATGATTCAGGGAATGATTAAAATGATTGGTAATAGAAAAAAGTTTTTCTCACATTTGAAAATGGTTATTTGTATCCCTTCAGGAATTACTGAAGTGGAGAAAAGGGCCGTTTTCGAATCTGCTGATCATGTTGATAGCCGAGAAACATATTTGATTTTTGAACCTATGGCTGCGGCTTTAGGAATAGGATTAGATGTAGAAGAACCTATCGGAAATATGATTATTGACATAGGGGGAGGGACAACAGAAATTGCCGTTATAGCACTTTCAGGTATCGTTTGTGATCAATCTATCCGTACTGCGGGAGATGAATTTACAACAGATATTATCAACTATATGAAGCGTCAGCATAATATATTGATTGGAGAAAGAACCGCAGAACAAATTAAAATTAATGTAGGTTCAGCACTACCTAGTTTAGAAAATCCGCCAGAAGATTATTCTGTAAATGGTAGAGATTTAATGACTGGAATTCCTCGTCAAATTACTGTTTCGTATTCTGAAATTGCATTAGCATTGGAAAAATCTATTGTTAAAATAGAAGAAGCAATTCTAAAAGCTCTGGAAACAACGCCACCTGAATTAGCTTCGGATATATACAAAACGGGATTATATCTGACTGGAGGAGGAGCGTTATTGAGAGGATTGGATAGACGTATTGCTGCTAAAACAAAGTTGCCTGTTCATGTAGCAGAAGACCCGTTGAGAGCAGTTGTAAAAGGAACTGGAATTGCACTGAAAAATTCTGACCGTTTCTCTTTTTTAATTCCTCGTCGAAGCGTTTAATGAAAGCAATGCTTTTATAATTTTGATTTTTAGAAAATAAGACCCGTAGCCTGAACAAACTATGCAAGATTTATTAATATTACTTATTAAGTATAGGAATGTCTTGGTATTTGTAATATTAGAACTTATTACCTTGAGTCTTGTTGTTCGTTACAACAACAGTCAAAGGGAGATTTTTTATGGCTCGTCTAGTTTGTTAGTAGGTAATGTCTATAAACAAAAAAATAACTTTTCTCAATTTGTCCACCTTGCAGAAGTTAACCAGTCGTTAGCCGCTGAAAATTCAACTTTAAGGCGACTGTTATCCATAGAACCGCAAGACTCGATGAAGTTAGATACGTTTTTTCTTAATGGAGAAAAACCTCTTTTTAACTATAGAACCGCACAGGTTATAAATAATAGTGTTAATAAAACTAAAAATGTATTAACGATTAACAAAGGAGCGGTGGATGGCATAAAACCAAGAATGGGCGTAGTTGATCATTCGGGATTAGTAGGAATAGTGAAAAATGTAGGCGAGAAATTTTCCGTCATAATGTCAATTTTGAATACCAATGCTATTATTAGTTGTAAAGTAAAGGATAAAGGGTATTTCGGACCATTATCTTGGGATGCCAAAGATGTTTTTACTTTTACGCTAAATGATGTACCCAATCATGCGCCTATTTCCAAAAATGATACAATAATCACCAGTGGTTATTCTTATATTTTTCCTGAAGGAATTGTTGTAGGGACGGTAGATTCTTTATGGTCTGTACCTGGAAATGATTATTTTGTAATTAAGGTGAAATTAGTCAACGATTTGAGTAAAGTGGAACACGTTTATCCAATCGAAAATATGAATCTAACACAATTAGATTCACTAAAAATGCAATAAATGGACAGTGCGTTAATACTGAAATCATTATTAAGAGCTTTGTTTTTATTAACACTACAAATTCTAGTGTTGAATAACATACTCCCTAGTGGAGCATTTTTTGATTATGCAAATATCATTATTTACCCACTACTAATCATCTTGATGCCCATCGAAATAGAAGGTCCTGCACTGATGGTTATTGGCTTTATTTATGGTATGTTGTTAGATTTCTTTACAGATTCGATAGGTGTTCACGCCTCAGCTTGTGTATTTTTAGCCTTTGTAAGACCTTTTGTGTTGAGTGTTGTTGAACCCAGAGAAGGGTATAACGTAAACCAAAGTCCATTAAGGCAAACTTTTGGCTTTCCATGGTTTTTTACCTACTCAGCTTTTATGTTGCTATTACACCTCTTTTTTTATTTTTCAGTAGAAGCATTTACCTTTGTATTTATTATAGAAATTTTATTGAAAACCATTGTTAGTTTTGTAGTTTCTATACTTTTCTTACAATTATATTGTATTGTTTTTAATCCGAATAATCAATGATTGATTTCAAATCAAAACTTATATTGTTCCTTTATTTATTAGGACCATTGATTTTGCTATTCAAGGCAGTTCAATTGCAGTTTTGGGATACCTCGTATTCCGAAAAAGCAAAGAACAATACGATGTCTAAAAAAACAATTTATCCAGCAAGAGGGTTAATTTATGATAGAAACTCTAATCTATTAATCAATAACCAACCCGTTTATGATTTAATGTGTACTTATAATCAAGTACCTGAGAATATAGATACGGCAAGGTTTTGTGAATTATTGGATATTACAAAAGAAACATTCGATAAAAATATCAATAAAAATTGGAGAAGTGTCCGTTATTCTAAACGAGTACCTTTTGTTTTTCTGAAGAAAATTCCACCCATAACGTATGCTCGGCTTCAAGAAAGTCTTTACGAATACCCTGGTTTTTTTGTTAATGTTAGAAATATTCGTACTTACCCTGATTCTATTGGTTGCCATTTATTAGGTTATATATCGGAAGCGTCCCCTAAAGAAATTTCAGATAGTTTGACTGACTATAAAGCGGGCGATTACTTAGGGAAAACGGGATTGGAGCTTATCTATGAAAAAGAATTAAGAGGCACCAAAGGAATAGAATTTGTATTGAAAGACAACTTGGGTAGAACCGTAGGGAGCTTTCAAGGGGGCGAATTAGACTCTAATGCAGTAGCAGGACAAGATTTAATAACTACGATTGATTTGGAACTGCAACGATACGGAGAGAAGTTAATGCAAGGAAAAACAGGTGCCATTGTCGCATTACAACCTGAGACAGGAGAAATTCTTTCCATGGTTTCTGCTCCTACATATAACCCCAATGATTTGATTGTAAATAGAAATAGAGGAAAAGCCTTCGAGAAATTATTGACTGATACCTTAAAACCGTTTTTTGATAGATCTGTTCAAGCAAAATATCCTCCAGGTTCACTTTTTAAATCAATTGTTGCACTGATTGCGATGCAAGAAGGTGTTTTAGCACCCAACCAAGGGTTTACTTGTAACGGAGGTTATACTTATCGAGGACATCGGTGGGGTTGCCATGCTCACCCCCCAGTTAATAATGTAAGTAAAGCAATTACCTATTCTTGTAACACCTATTTTTACCAGACATTTAGAAATATTGTAGATAAATATTCCTTTTATAATCCGCAACGAGGTTTGGATACCTTTGTAAACCATTTATATGATTTTGGGATGGGGCATAAATTAGGAATTGATTTTCCTGGCGAAAAGGCAGGTAACGTTCCCACTTCAAAATATTACGATAAAGTCTATCCTCGACACAAAGGAAGTTGGAAATCTCCTACAATAGTTTCCGTAGGTATTGGTCAAGGTGAAATGCAGTTAACTACCTTGCAAATGGCAAACTTAGCAGCTATTATTGGTAATAAGGGGTGGTATTGGACACCACATTTAGTAAAAGAATTCAAGGACGAATTTAATAATATCCAAGAAGTCGATATTAAATATAAAAAAGTTAGAGTTGATTCTCAATACTTTACCCCTATTGTTGATGGAATGGAAAATGTTGTTGAATTTGGTACAGCACGTTTAGCTCAAGTACCAGGCATTAGTGTGTGTGGAAAAACAGGAACAGCCCAAAACCCACATGGAAAAGACCACTCTATCTTTTTCGCATTTGCACCCAAAGAAAACCCTAAAATTGCAATTGCGGTTTATGTAGAAAACGCAGGTTATGGAGGTTCTTATGCCGCACCAATTGCGAGTTTAATGATTGAAAAATTCATTAACGATTCTATTGTTGCACCCAATAGGACATACTTAGAAGACCGCATGCTAAATCTGAACTTAATAGAAGCTCAATAGATTTTATTTCCTTCCAACTTGGTGTATTTTGGCTGAATCTATCTATATTTGTGATTTTTAAAAATCAATTAAATAAACAAATATATTGTTATGAAATATGATTTAATTGTCGTAGGTAGTGGACCTGGTGGTTACGTGGCAGCAATTCGAGCTTCTCAATTAGGAATGAAAGTAGCTGTTGTCGAACGTGAAAATTTAGGTGGAATTTGCTTGAATTGGGGATGTATTCCTACCAAAGCACTATTAAAAAGTGCACAAGTATTTAACTATATCCAACACGCTCAAGATTATGGAATTCAAATAGATGGTGCTAAAGCGGACTTTGATTCTATTATCAAAAGAAGTAGAAATGTCGCTGGAGGAATGAGCAAAGGAATCAACTTCTTGTTTAGAAAAAACAAAATTGATGTTATCGAAGGTAATGGAAAATTGCTTCCCGGTAAGATGATTGAAGTAACAAAAGACGGAAATAAAAATATTTTCTCAGCAACTAATATTATTATAGCAACAGGCGGTAGAGCGAAGCAATTGCCTAATATGCCTATCGATAAAGAAAAAATTATCGGATACCGTGAAGCGATGTCTTTAAAAACGCAACCTAAAAAAATGGTTGTAGTAGGCGCTGGAGCAATAGGAGTAGAGTTTGCTTATTTTTATGCTTCTTTAGGAACCGAAGTTACTATTGTAGAATATATGGCTCAAGGTCTTGTACCTCGTGAAGATGCCGATATTTCAAAAGAACTAACAAAAATTTACAAGAAGAAAGGCATTAATACTTTAGCAGGACATGCTGTTCAATCCGTTGATACTTCAGGAGAAGGCTGTAAAGTATTAATTAAAAATAATAAAAACGAAAAAGAAGTTACAATCGAATGCGATGTAGTTCTTTCTGCGGCTGGAGTAACTCCCAATACTGAAAATATCGGTTTGGAAGCATTGGGCATTAAAACAGAACGAGGTTTTATACATACCGACGAATACTATAAAACAAACGTAGAAGGTGTTTATGCCATTGGAGATGTTTTGACTAGTCAAGCCTTAGCTCATGTAGCAAGTGCAGAAGGTATTATTTGTGTTGAAAAAATAGCAGGACATAATCCAGAACCTTTAGATTTGAATAATATTCCTGGCTGTACTTATTGTGATCCAGAAATTGCATCAGTCGGATATACAGAAGCTGCTGCTAAAGAAGCAGGCTATGAGTTGAAAATTGGTAAATTCCCATTCTCTGCCTCAGGAAAAGCATCTGCTGCAGGAGCAAAAGATGGTTTTGTGAAAGTTATCTTTGATGCAAAATATGGCGAATTTTTAGGTGCTCACATGATTGGTGCTAACGTAACTGAAATGATAGCAGAAGTTGTTGCTGCAAGAAAATTAGAGACTACAGGTCACGAAATTATAAAAACAGTTCATCCGCATCCAACGATGAGTGAAGCGGTTATGGAAGCTGCTGCTGCTGCTTATGACGAAGTAATACATTTATAATATTTTAATATAATATATCCTTTTTGTTTGAGAAGGAAGTAAGGAAAGCCAACCATTGATTTATGCTTTGGTTGGCTTTTTTATTTAATTTAAAATAATTGTTGTTTACGACAACTTATTTAAGAATCTAACTCTATATTTGCGTTTCTTTTGAAGCTTAGGCTTCAAAATTTTGAAAATTTATCTTACACAATTTTTATTTTTATGAAAAGAAATTTCCTAATGCTGCTATTGATTGTCGTAGCAACATTAAATGTTTTACAAGCTCAGGTGACTGTCACAGGAACCGTAATAGATGGTGATAACGGAGAAGAACTAATAGGAGCGAATGTTTTTATTGAAGGGACTACAATTGGTACAAGTACCGAAATTGATGGTTCTTTTTCTTTAGAAGTTCCTGAATTACCAACTGTAATTGTTATCTCATTTACAGGTTATGCTCAACAAGAGATTCCCGTAAACGATGAAACACCAATAAATGTAACATTACTTGCAGGAATGATGGTAGATGAAGTAGTAGTTTTAGGTACGAGAGGTAAGCCAAGAACAGTATTGACTTCGCCTGTTCCTGTTGATAATATCAATGCAAAAGATTTATTAAATTCTGGACAAAATAACGTTGATCAAATGATTAACTTCAAAGTTCCATCATTTAACTCTTCTAACCAGACGGTATCTGATGCAACAGCTCATTTTGACCCTTCTGAATTAAGAAACTTAGGTCCATCTAGAACTTTAGTTTTGATAAACGGAAAGCGTAAAAACCAATCTGCTTTGGTTTATGTAAACGATACACCCGGTAAAGGTGAAGTAGGTACAGATTTTAAATCTATTCCTGCTGAAGCTATCGAAAGGGTAGAAGTACTTCGTGATGGAGCTGCAGCTCAATATGGTTCTGATGCAATTGCTGGTGTAATCAATATCGTTTTGAAAAAACAAGATGATGGTTTAGTAACTGTTGGTTATGGACAAACGACAGAAGGCGATGGTCAGAATTTTAATGTAGGATTAAACAAAGGGTTTAATATTGGTGAAAA
>CALAJP010000135.1 GCA_937922815.1 uncultured Saprospiraceae bacterium | reverse complement strand
GTATTAGCTACTTGCTCTTTTATTTTTTCCAATTCATCTTTCATATTGATTACAATTTTCTGTAAATCACTAGAATATGCCTTAGAACCAAGTGTGTTTATTTCACGTCCCATTTCTTGACAAATGAAAGATAATTTTTTTCCTTTTTGAAGTTTGCTATCATTTAGTTCTTCCAAAAAGTACTTGCAATGCTGATCTAATCTCACTTTTTCTTCCGAAATATCGATTTTTTCAATATAAAAAAGGACTTCTTGCTCAAATCTATTTTTATCAACATTTTCTTTGCCCAAAAACTCGTCCAAATTAGCTTGCATTCGAGCTTTTGTTTTTGTAATTCTTTCTTTTTCAAAAGGATCAACACTTTTGAGTAAAGAGTGGATTTTGTTAACGTTTTCAGTCAATGTCTGATGAAGTACCTTTCCTTCCGATGCTCTAAATTCGTCAAATTTATTAATTGCTTCTTCTATTAATTCACAAATAAAGTTCCATTCTTCAGCATCAAATGATTCTTCTTGTACGGTTAGTACATTTGGCAATCTCATAATTGATTGCATAATATCGGAATTGTCTAATTGAAGTTCGTCTGCGATTTTCTTTAACTGGGCATGATATTGTTTGAACAATCCATCATTTAAGACGTAATTTTCATTACTATTAGCTCCTTTGGATTCTAAAATGACATCTATTTTACCTCGCATTGCTATCTTAGAAACTAAGCTACGTACTTCTGGCTCTTTGTCTCTTAGTTCCGAAGGAAGTTTGATACGAATATCCGAGAATTTAGAATTTAGAGATTTTATTTCAAAAGAGTACGTTTTGTTCTTGTATTTCTTCGAGGCATTTCCATAACCCGTCATCGAAAGAATCATAATCACTTGTTTATTAATGAATCTATATATGTGTTGAAAATAGAGAAAGCACATACCAAGTTTCGTTTCTGAAAAAAGATATGTGCTTTTAGGTAAGTTAACTAAATCAGTTTAAAAACTTAGCTTACTTATTGTTTTATGATTGTAGAACACTTTTTACGATGTCTGCTGCTTCTTGTAATGCGATAGCAGAGTGAACCTCAAGTCCAGAATTATCAATTAATTCTTTTGCTTGCTCAGCGTTTGTTCCTTGTAACCTTACGATAATAGGAACTTTGATTTGATCACCCATGTTTTTATACGCATCAACTACTCCTTGAGCAACTCTATCACATCTTACAATACCTCCAAAGATATTGATTAAGATAGCTTTTACTTTCTCATCTCTTAGGATAATTCTGAATGCATTTTGAACTCTTTCAGCATCAGCAGTACCTCCAACGTCAAGGAAATTAGCAGGTTCGCCACCCGATAATTTGATAATATCCATAGTCGCCATTGCCAAACCAGCACCGTTAACCATACAACCGATATTACCGTCAAGGTTAACAAAGTTCAATCCAAAGCTTTGTGCTTCAACTTCTGTAGGATCTTCTTCTGTTACGTCTCTTAATTCAGCTAAATCTTTATGTCTGTAAAGAGCGTTTTCGTCTAAAGAAACTTTACAATCAACTGCAATTACTCTGTTATCTGCTCTTTTAGTTACAGGATTGATTTCGAAAAGAGATGCATCAGATCCAATAAATGCTTTATAAAGAGAAGAAACAAATTTTGCCATTTCTTTTCCTGCAACTTTATTGTCTGCTAAACCTAAATTAGCTACTACTTTTCTAACTTGAAAAGGCATCAAACCTAATGTTGGGTCAACATATTCTTTATGTACTAATTCTGGTGTTTCTTCTGCAACTTTTTCAATATCCATTCCACCTTCAGTAGAGTAAACGATTACGTTACATTTTTTTTCTCTGTCCATTAGAACAGAAAAATAATATTCTTTACACTCATCAAAAACATCGTAGGCATCTTCAGCAATAAGTATTTTACGAACCAATTTACCTTCACCTTCAAGACCGCCTGGTGTTTGAGGTGTTTTAAGCATCATTCCTAAAATATTATTCGCATGCTCTTTGATTTCTTCTTCGCTTTTGGCCAACTTTACTCCACCACCTTTTCCTCTTCCACCAGCGTGAATCTGTGCTTTAACAACTGCGAATTTAGAACCAGATTGTTCTTTGATTTTTCCGTAAGCATTCAGTGCTTCTTCAACGGTGTCAGCAACGATACCTTCTTGGATAGCTACACCAAATTTTTTAAGTAGCTCTTTTCCTTGATATTCATGTAAATTCATAAAATGATATTTTATTTTTTTGTTGATGCCAAAAGTAAGGTTTTTTTATTATTCTTTGTGAAATTATTTTATCATATTTTGTAATAAGTTAATGAGCAATCATATATTTTGTTCTACGAATACATTTTTATATTAAATATTTATACATATGGAAATAAAGAGGGGGGAAGCTAAGAAGTTGATTGTTGAAAAATTGTCCAAAAAATTTGGAGCACGTGAAGCTACTTGGATGGCGAGAATTCTTTTAGAAGACAAATATACCTTGCTAGACGAGATTCAAGTTGCAGCTATTGATAAAGATTGTACTCAACTTGAGGCGGATTATCCGATACAATATTTAGTAGGAAAAACATTTTTTTATGAAGGATATTTTAAGGTAAATCAGTATGTTTTAATCCCAAGGCCCGAAACAGAAGAATTGGTGCATAAAGTACTTCAAGATATTTCTTCGAAAGAATGTAGTGTTTTTGAGGTGGGGGTGGGGTCTGGGTGCATTTCGATAAGTTTGGCTAAAAATAGACCCCATTGGAAAATTTCAGCTATTGATATTAGCCACGAAGCAATAGAGGTGGCTAAATTCAATAATAAACAATATGGAACAGGTGTGGATATATTTCAATGTGATTTCTTAGAAACAAAAAATTGGAATACGTTACCCAACTGCGATTGTATTATTTCTAATCCTCCTTATATAAAATATTCTGACGAGATTGATTTGTCCGTGGTCAAACACGAACCCATGCATGCTTTGTACGCAATGCATAAGAACCATTTGGTTTTTTATGAAATGTTAGCAATGTATATGCGAACAAAAAATGTAAAACTTGGATATTTTGAATTAAATGCTAACGAAGCAGAGAAAATTAAAGACTTATTTTCTTTTGCAAATGCTGAAATTATTTATGATTTACAACAAAAACCAAGAATATTAAAAGTCGTTAACCATTAAACTAGACTTCTCAACTCATCAACAACTTGAGGACATTCACTATTCAGAGTGTCAAACAAGCTTGCTAATTGAGAGGTATCTCCACCATATCTTGTTATTTCTTCAATTGCTGCATTGGCATTCTCCATAGAAGGGTTACCAATGTAGGCTATTGTAGATTTCATTTTGTGACTTAGGTTTCCTAATTCTTCCCAGTTCTCAGACTCGAAAAGTTCGTTCATGGTTTGCAGGTCAGATGGTAATTCATCTATAATCATTTCGATCATAGTTGTTTTCATATCATCGTCTCCAGCAGCCATTTGTTCCATATAGCTAAGGTCAATGTAAGCGAATGTGCTCATATCTATCTATTTTTTTAATAAATTTAGTAATATTCTCAAACAAATCGGCTGGATCGAATGGTTTTAAAACAAAACCGTCCATTTTTAATTCATTATATTGTTGTTGTTTAGCAATGTTAGCGTGAGCAGTCATGGCAAGAATAGGAGTATTTTTTTTGGGTTCACTAAATGAAGTCCTTATCATTTTGGTGGCTTCGAAACCATCCATGATAGGCATTTGAATGTCCATAAGAATTATATCAAAATTATTTTTTTGAAGTAGTTCGATTGCTTCTTTACCATGATTGGCGATAGTTATATTGATATTTTTCCACTTCTTTTTTAATGTTTTTTTAGCAACTAATTGATTCATTTTATGATCTTCAACCAATAATAAATCAAATACGGCATCTTCGGAAAGTAATTCTACTACCTTTGATGCTTGTTCTTCGGGGTTTTCAGTTGCTTGGAAACTTAATTCAAAGAAGAAGTTAGAACCGACTTTATATTCACTTTCTACCCAAATCTTTCCCCCTTGTTGTTCAACATAACCTTTGGCAATAGAAAGCCCCAAACCAGTACCCTCATATAACTTATCTTTGTTTTTGACACGCGTAAAACTATTAAAAATAGTTTTTAAACTTTCTTCAGGAATCCCAATGCCCGTATCGGCTATTTCGAACCTAATGGTAACATTATTGTTTTGTGTATTAATACAATTGACAAGAATTTTTATTTTACCTTCTTCTGTGAATTTGATTGCATTACCAACCAGATTCAATAAGATTTGGTTTAGCCTGAGTTTGTCGCCTATTATGAACGGAGGTAAATTTTTATCAATATCTAGTTCAAAAGACAAATTCTTTTCTTGAATCTTATATTGCATCACGTTTACTAAGTTGTCAAGAACATCTTGTAAGCTGAATGTATTATCGTTAAAGATTATTTTACCATTCTTCAAAGTAGATATTTCTAAAATATCATTAACAATCCCTAGTAGAATTTCGGAAGACTGATGCATAGATTTAATGTACTCCTCTTGTTCTTCTGTCATTTGAGTATTGAGCATCAAGTTACTCATTCCTAAAATGGCGTTCATGGGGGTACGCATTTCATGGCTGATTTTCGAAATCAACTCTTCTTTCATTACCGCTGCCTCTCTTTCTAGATTATCTCTTTTTCTTATTTCTTCAGCGTGTTTTTGTTCTGTTAAGTCACGAATTACGGCATTGAAACTATCGTTTTCTTCATCTAGAATATTAGCAGTTATCGAACAAATTCGTTCCTCTTTTTCTTTCGTCAAGAAGGTAACTTCGTAATCGACAATATCTTCGTGGTTTATTATTTTATTTAAAAACCATGATTTAAAGTCCGTATCTCTGGCTTGGCTTAATAAATCGGTATGTAAAAGTTCGTCAGAGGTGAATCCAAATAATTCGATAGTGGTTTGGTTAAAATCCAATAAACTACCATTCAGGTCGGCTATTATTACGCTATCTTTAGATTTTGTAAAGATATCTTGATAACGTTCCTGACTTTTATACATTTCGGCTTCTGCCTTTTTTCGCTCGGTAATATCTTGCAATATTCCTGTAAAAATAGTAGTATTTCCATCTTTTTCTGCTCGACATTGAATGTGGAGGTATTTAACGGTACCAAGTTCACTTTTAATTTTTATTTCTTGTTGAACTTTTTCTTTGGCTTTGGCTTCTTTATGGATTGATTTAAGGATATAGAGAGGGCTACCTTCGTCTTCAAGGCTATTTCTTTCTAATTCACTTTTTGAAGATATATTTAATATTCGATAAAATTCGCTAGAAGCATTAATTTCTCTTGTCAAATCATTGAATTCCCAGTTACCAATATGAGCAATTCGTTGAGATTCTTCAAGTCTTTTTATAGTGTTTTTTCTTTCAATTGAAAAACGTAGCGATTTTGCTAATAAATCACCATCAAATATTCCTTTTACAAGAAAGTCCTGAGCACCAGCCATAACAGCCTTGACGCCTAATGTTTTATCAGAATATCCCGTTAGGACAATTACGTTTTGGTTGGGATGAGCTTTTAGTAGTTTCTCTAAGGTTTCGAACCCCATACTGTCGGGCAGCGTCAAATCTAATAATATAGCATCAATATTCTTGTTGATATTTAAGAACTCAATAGCTTCGTGTAATGTTCCCTTTCTAACGATTTCGTAATTAAGAAAGTCGGATTGACCTAATAGTAATTCTACAATTCTAGCATCGCCAGGATTGTCTTCTACCATCAAAATTTTCTTGGTAACAGAAAATTCATTTAATCCATCATATTTCATATTCCAATTGTTTTATATCCTATGCGTTTTTATACGAATTTGAATCGAATAAAGCATTTGTCCTCAGTTCTTGTTTTGTATTGGTTATGTCGGTATGAAGATAAATTGAGGCCCTAAGTCACTCAAAACAAATATACAGTGAAATAAATTAGGGTCCTTGTAAATGTCTCTAAAATTATTTATACGTTCGGGTCTTATAATTTGTTTTGTTGCGAACTCTTCTAATGTAGAAGCATGTAGCCACCAACCTTTGTCTTTAGATTTTGGAACGAGGGTTACTCCCATTTCAATTTCTAATTTGGATAATACAAATATAGGATAATTACTAATATTTTGATTTCTCAAAGCCTCGCTAGTTGTTTCCATTAACTTCAAGTTAGGCTCTAATATATCTTGAATGGCTTTGTATTTTTCATCGGCCATTCCATTTTTATCTTCGGTATTGTTTTTCAAATCTAATATCTATTTTTTTAATTTCAACAAAGCCACACTTTCTACATGATGTGTGTGTGGAAACATATCAACGGGTTGCGTTTTGATTATGTTATATTTTTCGCTCAATAATGCCAAGTCTCTAGCCTGTGTTGCGGGGTTGCAGCTAACATAAACCAGTTTGGGAGTTGCTAATTCAAGAAGCATTTCTACTACTTTAGGGTGCATTCCTGCTCTTGGCGGATCGGTGATTAAAGCATCTGGTTTGCCGTGTTTCATTACGAAATCATTGGTCAGAATGTCTTTAACGTCTCCAGCATAGAACATTGAGTTCTCTACTTTGTTTAGTTTTGCATTTACTTTGGCGTCTTCAATAGCGCTTGCTATTTCTTCAATGCCTACAACTTGTTTGCAATGAGCAGCTATGTACAAGGCAATACTACCTAGCCCTGTGTATAAGTCATAGACATTTTCAGTTCCTTCTAATGCTAAGAAATCAACTACTAAATCATACAGTTTTACGGCTTGTTTAGTGTTGGTTTGAAAGAAAGATTTTGGACCGATATTGAATTTTATTTCGCCTAACGATTCTTGTATTGTCGGGCTACCGTGAATTAATTTATGCTCTAAGTCTAATAAAAAGTCATTTTTCTTTGGGTTAATACATAAATACAAACTGTGTACAGTCTCTCCGAATTTAGCTAATAGGTCGGTAAAATATTGGGAAAGCACCTCTTCATTATTTTCTTTTGTCGAAAGAATAATCATAAATTTTTCTTCGATAGTATTCCGAATAACGATAGATCTCCAAAACCCTTCATTGCTTCGGGCATCAAAGAAAGGTAAACCTGATTTTTTTGCCCAATCAGAAGTGAAATTTCTTATTTCGTCAGCTTTAGTAGTCTGCAAATGACAATTACTAATAGATACTACTTTATCAAAACTACCTGGAGCATGAAATCCGAGTACGTCTTCGGCATTTGATATTTCTGGGTTTGTAATTTCATCTTTTGTCAACCACCTTTTGCTCGAAAAACTATACTCCATTTTATTCCGATAGCGAGTATGTTCTTCACATCCCAAAATGTCAATCGCTTCTTGAATGTCTATTTGACCTATTCTTTTTAGGTTTTGATAAACTCTATCATTTTTGTATTCTAATTGTTTCTCATAAGGGATGTGTTGATACTTGCAACCGCCACAGCTCCCGAAATGTTCGCATACAGGTTGAGTTCTATCTTTAGACAGCGATTTTATTTCTTTTACAATTCCTTCAAAGAAGTTTTTCTTTTTGCGGATTACTAAAATGTCGATTATATCCCCAGGAGCAACGCCTGTTACGAAGTACACATTTCCCTCATCATCTTTAGCTACGCCTTTTCCTCTATCTGCCAAACCTGTAACTAAAACGTTTTCAATGATTTGGTTCTTTAATTTAAACCTTCTTCTTGCCATTTTTACTTAATTTTCTCTTTTCTATCGTGTTATGATAACATAATCTCTAATTACTGTTTTTAAAAAATCAGTTTTAGACATTTGTTTTTTACGATGCCCTACAATATTTTCTACAATTGCAACCATATCATTTAATGATTTTTGGTGAGCAATATTTTTATATTTCAAATAACGGTTCAATGTTTCTCTTATTAATAGAATTTCTTCTTCTCTGAGTTTAATGATTTGAGGATATTGGATGTTAATTTGTTCTTGAGATTGAATATTTCGTATATTTTCTAATGAAAAATGCGTGGATTGTTTTGTTTTGACAACCATCATTTTAGCCGCACTATCCCCTATGCGCATTTGTTTGCTTGAAGAAATAATTGAAATAGCAGCTACCATTCCCCAACTCAAAAACAAATCTACAAATAAAAAAGCGGCCCTAATGCTAACACTTCTCATGTCAATCTCTTGGCAATCTTCTCGCATTACTTGGATATTCATTACCCTTTTACCTATGGTCTGACCGCTCCAAAGATATTCTTGGAGAATTTGACTAATAATAAAAAAAACAATAGGAATAAAAACCATAAAAAAATTGGTAGTCTCATAATCAAAGGAAATGAGAACTAAATATAGATAGACAAAGCACAAAAAGATAAGTATATCTATAAACTTCCCGATGGCTCTTTCTACCAAACTCGCTAACTCATATTGGATAGTAACATTTTGAGCTGTTTTGAGAGTAATGGATTTCAATAGGATATTGTTTTGCAGAAATTAATACAGTAATATATTAAGATTATTTTTTAAATCAAAAATTAGATATCTAAACAATCTAAAATGATTTCACAACCTTCTTTGATAAGGTTGTCGCTAATAGAAAGGGGAGGAGCTATTCTAATACTTTTGGTATTGAATAAAAACCAATCTATCATCAAACCTTTATCTAATGCATTTTTAACCACATTCATTAATAAGTTTTCGTTTCCTAAATCGACTGCCATCATAAGACCAGCGGAACGAATTTCTTTAATTTTATGGTGTTTAAGGTATTTGTGAAATAATTGTTCTCTACGTTTTATATCTGCAATCCAATTTTCGTTTTCAAGAACCTCAATAGTCGCTCGACTGGCGGCACAATTTACGGGATGTCCACCAAAAGTGGATATATGTCCCAATACAGGATTTCTGCGAATGACGTCCATTATTTTAGGTGAAGATATAAACGCACCAATGGGCATTCCTCCGCCCATACCTTTTGCTAGTAAAATTATGTCGGGTGTTACTCCGTATTTTTGACATGCAAACCAATGACCTGTTCTTCCAAAACCTGTTTGGATTTCATCAAAAATTAATAATGTTCCCGTTTGAGTACACTTTTCTCTAAGTGCTTCTAAATATCCATTCTTAGGTGTTTGGATACCAATTTCAGCCTGAATAGGTTCTACGATTACAGCGGCTATTTCGTCAGTGATTAGATTTAAATCTTCAAAAGAATTAAATTTGAAATGACCGATATCAGGAAGTAATGGTTCGTACCCATCTTTGAAATAGGAATCGGAATTTAGGCTCATTGCTCCTTGCGTGCTACCATGATAGGATAAATAAGCACTTAGTATTTTTTTTCTTTTAGTGTATTTTTTAGCAACTTTCATTGCTCCCTCTACGGCTTCCGAACCAGAATTTACGAAATAGGTAACAGACAAAGGTGAAGGAAGTAACGAAGCAAGCTTTTTGGCTAATAATACCTGTTCGGATTGAATATGCTCACCATAAACAAGTGTATGCATATGAGTAGCAGCTTGTTTTTGAACCGCCTCAACAACCGATGGATGACAATGCCCCACCGAACTAACATTAATTCCCGAAATAAAATCGAGGACTTTAGAACCGTTAGTTCTAGTAATATGGCAACCTTTAGCGGATGCTACTTCAATTATTTGAGGTTCATCGCTTGTTAGGGCTATATGTTCAAAAAACCACTGTCGCATAAAATTTCTATTGCTTTAGAACCAACTTCCCCCCAACGCTCTGAATGGCCATGGAATCATTGCAAGAATAATAATAAGTGCAATGGCATTGAAAATCATTAAAGTTTTGTACTTCTGAGGAGTGGCTAATTTTTTAGCTTTTATATGCCCTATTGATATTAAAACAATAGCAATAATCATCATCGTAGGATGTTCGATATGGACAAACCTAGCTGCCATTTCTTTCATGAAACCTTCGTTCCAATTGATACGAGGACTTACAAAGAAAAGGATCAATCCAATTAATAATTGTAAATGTGCAGATATGAAATTAAATAAAGAAAGTTTTGTTATGGTATTGTCATCTTCGCTCGATTTTTTAAACCATTTGGAAGCTGCATAACAAATAACAGTAACTAATAAAATAAGAGCAACCCATCTCAACCCAGAGTGGGCATGTTTTAATATATTATACATAATTTATTTTTTTGCAAAACTAAGGATTCTTTTAGAACTAAGATGTTTTTTTTCAAAATAGTGTAATTATCTTCACTTTTAAATAAAAAACGGCATAGCCCTAAGTGAACTATGCCGCATTTTTGTTTAATTATGAATATTTGAATTAAGGGAAGATGCCCATTGCCAAATAATCACTACTTACTTTCTTTAACGCATTAAGGAAAGCAGCTGTACGCATATCTGTTACATTATCGTCAGATTTCCAAATATCATAAATCTGGTTAAACGAACTAATCATAGTTTCTTCAAGTCCAGAACGTACCAAGTCAATCTCATCAGCCCCTTTGGTCAAAAAGTTCTTTTGTGCCTCTGAAATAGGTTGACCTGTTGTAGATTCTACCAAGTTTACTAAACGCATTAATGCTGCCTGCTCATTTCTTTTTTGTAGACGACCAAAACGTACATGAGAAAGGTTTTTTAACCACTCGAAATACGAAACCGTAACACCACCAGCATTGGCATACATATCAGGAATAATTAATACGCCTTTTTTGATAAGTATTTCTTCTGCATCGGCAGTAATAGGTCCATTAGCAGCTTCAACAATAATTTTAGCTTTTACTTGATCAGCATTATCAATTCTAATCTGACTTTCTAATGCTGCAGGGATTAAAATATCACAATCTAAGGTAAGTACATCTTTTCTTGAAGGTGTAGTGGTAGTACCGGGGAAACCAAGAATAGTTTTATTTTGTTTTTTATACTCAACTAATGCCTTGACATCAATTCCATCCTCGTTTACGATACAGCCTTCGTATTCTGCAATACAGATTATCTTTGCACCACCTTCTTCTTGACAAATACTCGCCGCAAAAGATCCTACATTTCCGAGTCCTTGTACCGCAATTCTTTTTCCTTTAATTCCTGGAGTAAGACCTAAAGCTTTCATATCTTCTTCTTTGCTACACATTTCTCGAGTAGCATAGTAAACACCACGGCCTGTAGCTTCTTCTCTACCTCTGATACCGCCTTGCGTTACGGGCTTACCTGTAACACAACCCATCGCATTAATTTCTCCAACTTTCATTTGAGAAAAAGTATCCATAATCCAAGACATCTCTCTTGCACCTGTTCCGTAATCAGGAGCAGGAACGTCGATACCAGGACCAATGAAATTTTTTCTAATCAACTCAACGGTGTATCTTCTTGTAATTGCTTCTAATTGTTCAGGAGTGTATTCTCTGGGTGAAATAGCGACTCCACCTTTAGCACCACCAAAGGGAACATCAACGATTGCACATTTGTAGGTCATCAAGGTAGCCAATGCCATTACTTCCTCTTGATCTACTTTTTGACTAAAACGAATTCCTCCTTTTGTAGGGTTTCTGTGTTGACTATGTTGAACCCTATAGGCCTCAATAATCTCAATGTCGCCGTTAATTTTAACGGGGAATGACATTCTGTAAACAGAATTACAAGTTTTGATTTGATTTAGTAGCCCTTCTGGTAATCCAGATAGTTTAGCTGCACGATCAAAATTTCGATTAACCGATTCTAAAAAGTTACTCATTATTTGATTTTAATTGATTTTCTAAATTTGATAATTTCTTATCCAAACGATACAAGTAATAGAACATGCCAATAAATATGGATATAATCACAGCTACTACCACATTTATTTTACCCATTGAACGCATCATATCGGAACTTGCTTCATTTTGAGCGAAAATTATAACATTATTTTGAAATATTATAACAATAGATAGTACGATTTTTAAAATTTTATTTTTAAATAAAAAAAACATGTCTATTTATATTTTGTAATTAAAGTTAAATAATTAAAATAAATATCAAATACGAATACACTAATTTTGATGTAAAATATATGATTTTTGTTAATACAATTAGTGTTTGTGTCTTTTGGTTACATTTGGTTAGCGTCTTCTAAGTGTTTCTGATAAATGGTTTCGTAACGTCTATAAAGCTGTGAAGCCCACATTCCTAATAGAAACCAACCCATAATAGCAGGGTAAAAAATCATTCGCATATTATTGTCTAAATCTTCACTCCCCAATCCAGGGTTTCCTCCATTTCCTGGGTGTAGTGAGTCTGTTAGTCTAGGAATAACAAATATTAATGGTATCATAGCCACGAATGAAAAAATATTGTAAGCAGCACATAAACGTCCTTTTTGGTCTAAATCCTCGACGGAGTTTCGAAGAATCAAGTAGGCAAAATAAATAAGCATGGCAATTGCTGTCATATTCTGTTTTACGTCCCAAGACCAATATTGTCCCCACGTAAATTTTGCCCAAATAGCTCCTGTTACAAGACCCAATATTCCATATACAATTCCTGTTTGAGTAATCGAATAGGCTTTAGTATCATACATAGGATCACCCTTGACCAAATACATAAGAGAATAAATGGCACTAATTAGAAACATCAGAAACATAGCAAACCATAATGTCACATGAAAAAACAAATTACGGATGGTTTCTTCTAATATATTTCTATTAGGAAAAGAAACCTTATCGTTAATGGTTATATTTTCCAATGGATTCTTCTGCCACCATTCGATACCCTTTGGTGTCCAATCATCTATTTGTGTGATAAAGACAGCACTTGGTAAAACCATTGCTCCATCAATAGCATTATCTACTATCAAAGTTGTAGCAGTAGCTTCTTTGTCGATAGGCAAGAATGGAGGAATGGAAAAGGTGACTTCTAATAATTGTTCACTTAAGGGAGTGTGGTTTGAGGCAAGAATTTGATAGTCGGAACCAATTCTCAACCATGCGCGATTGTTTTTCGCTTCTTCAAAGTAGGTATTGTACCCTTGAACGGTAAAAGTAATTTGCTCTCCTGTTTTAATAGAACTCTGAGAAACGGAATGTAAACCCGGCTTGAGCGGAATTAAAATACCTGCTGCCGTAGTTAATAAAATTAGTACAATACAAATGTATTTCCACCAAGTCATAAGTTTTTATTTAAATATTATGCTTTGTAAATATAAGGGAATAAAAATATCAAAAGAGATACTAATACCAAATCAATAGCGACAATTAACCCAACGTCTTGCCAAACCGAAGTGTCAGAGAGTAGTGCAAGCCCTGATGCTGAAATCTTAATTAATGTCATTAGTAATGGCAACACTAATGGAAAGCCGAGAACAGGAATTAATAAAGCACTATTTTTTGCTTGCATAGATATGGCTGATATGAAGGTAAAAACCACAGAAAAGCCGAAACTACCACAACCTAATGCGGTTACAAATAAGGTGATTTCGCGAATGGGGTTGCCAAAAAAGAAAAAGTAAACCAATATTGTAACTCCAGAAAGAATAATTAGCAATAACGAATTATAGATCAGTTTTGCTAAAATATAAGATAGTGGATCAACAATAGAGTAGTAGTATAAATTTCTTTCGGGAGGTTCGGTGCTGAAACTTTTAGCATTAGCATTGAGTGCCGCAAATAAAATGACAATCCAAAAAGTGGTATTCCATTCCTTGGGATTCAATTGAATAAAAGACGAATAAATAATAAAAACAGTGGAAATAACATATAGCAACATTCCTCCAATGGCGTGTTTCATTCGCCATTCTAACCTAATGTCTTTATAAACCATTTGCCAGAAATGCTGAAGGTTATTCATTTTTTATACTCTTTCATTGAAATGAATCGCAAATGTAAGCAATTATTAAAGATAGTAATATGCCTTATGACTTACATTTTTCGCAAGAACCTAATACCATGACATTAATATGACTTACGGTAACATCGGCGGGTATTTTTAGCCCTGAAATTTCTAAATCGTCAAGACAAAATGTTTTGGAACAAATAGTACATTGAAAATGAGCATGATTGTCGTGATGTTCATTGGGTCCACATTCTGTGTGTTTGCATAAAGCAAAACGTTGGACTCCTTCACGATCTAAAATTTTGTGAATAATACCATTTTCTTCAAATGAATTTAAGGTTCGATAAAGGGTTACTCGATCAACTTTTTCGAAAGTATTTTCTATCTCTTGGTGGGTGAGTGCAATTTCATTTTTAGATAAAAATATGCTCAGTACTTGAAGTCTTATTTGCGTACTTCTAAGGTTGTTTTTTTTTAATAAATCTTTGCTTTTAGAGTGTATTTCTAATGGCATATTACTTTTGTATTATTAACTAAGAGTAAGGTTTAAGCACTTTACTTTTTTTGATAAAACTTTATCTTTTTGAATATAAACACAAAAGGCTCACAAATAGTTTATGAGCCTTTTATTAATACCAAATTTTTAGCATTTAATAGCCTCCCGTATGATCATCAGCATTTCTGGGGTCTCCAGAACCTTTAAATTTTCCGTCCTCAGCCATGATTGCTTTCACGATAGCTAAGTATTTTCTACCGACGACATCGTGTCCTTTTTCTTTTAAACCTCCCAATACTCCTTTTGAGAATGCTTCTTCTTCAACCATAATAGCATCAGGTAGCCATTGATGATGAAATCGCCCCGATTTAATAGCCTCTTCGATGGGCATATTCTTGTGCATCACATTTAAAATGACCTGAAAAACACCTGTAATAATTGTTGATCCTCCGGGCGAACCCAAAACCATATAGATTTCACCGTCTTTTTCTATAATAGTAGGAGTCATTGAAGAAAGCATTCTTTTTTCAGAAGCAACGGCATTTTGCTCGTTTCCTACTAACCCAAACTGATTAGGAACACCTGGTTTAGCAGAGAAATCGTCCATTTCGTTATTTAAGAAACAGCCTGCTTCGTATGCGAATACTTTAGATCCATAATTGCCATTTAGGGTGGTGGTTAAGGAAACCGCATTTCCTTCATTATCGATAGCAGAAGTATGGGTAGTTTCAAAACTTTCTGGC
Source organism: uncultured Saprospiraceae bacterium (assembly GCA_937922815.1). Classification (GTDB taxonomy): domain Bacteria; phylum Bacteroidota; class Bacteroidia; order Chitinophagales; family Saprospiraceae; genus CALAJP01. The sequence goes on along the minus strand of CALAJP010000135.1, from coordinate 52,362 downwards.
AACTCAAATTTTCCAGCAAAAATAGCCCCACTACTTGTCGCTTTATTTTTATCAAAATCTTTCCATTTTCCTTCAATATAGCTCGAGTCCATTAATTCTTCCATCGGCACTTTTACGTGATCAACATCCCCTAAATATTTTGCTCTGTCAGCATAGGCTCTTCTTTCGATTTCAGCAATCGTGTGTATGTAGTCAACAGAGTTATGTTCTATTTTGGATAAGTCTACCTCTTCTAACATCTCGAACATCTGCCTTAAAACTAATCCTCCACTAGAAGGAGGTGCCATGCAGTGAACTTCATGACCTAAGTAGTCAAAAGAGATAGGTGTTCGCCATTTAGCTTCATATTTATCGAAATCGCTTTGCTTTAAAATCCCTCCATATTGATTTGCGGATTTAATAATTGAAGCAGAAACCACCCCTTTGTAAAAACCATCTCTACCCTTATCTCTAATCAGTTTTAATGTTTTAGCTAACTGAGGTTGTTTGATAATGTCACCTTGAACAAAAGAGCCGTCTTTTTTGTACGGGTAATCTTCTTTATTATATCTATCGAATAGATCTTCATATCTGTTTAATCTGTCAGCTTCGCTTTGGCTAATGGTAAACCCTTTTTCAGCGTATTCAATGGCTGGAGCGAGATGAATGGAAAGGTCTTTGATTTTTCCATATTTTTCTACCATTTTTAGTAAACCGTCAACACTACCTGGTACACCTACGGCCAAACCTCCTTCGGTAGAGAGACCTGGAACCACATTTCCGACGCTATCTAAATACATATCTTTGTGTGCATCAATAGGAGCTTTTTCTCGAAAATCTATACTTGTGGTTTCGTTTGGCGTTCGGATTACTGCAAAACCTCCTCCTGCAATATTTCCAGCCCTTGGGAAAACTACTGCAAGTGCGAATTGAGTTGCCACAATCCCATCAACTGCATTCCCTCCTTGTTTCATGACTGACAAACCTGCGTCAGTGGCCAACTTATGAGCAGAAACAATCATAGCCTTTGAAGATTCACCTGATCGTTCAGGAATGGCTAAAGGAATAGCGGTTTCCTCTTTTTGACAAGCATTAAATATGAATAAAAAACCAAATAGAATTAATAATTTACTGGTTTTTAGATTTTTATAGATTTTTTTTAGTGTGTTTTTTGGCATAAATATTGATATTTTAATAGTAATTGATTACCAAATATACTATATAAGAGATGAAAACTTTAATTTACCTTTTACTTTGTGGAAGTTTAAGTATTCCGTGTCATGCTTTTAAAAATGATTTAGTACTCGGAAAAGTGAATGTTCTACAAGTCCAGATTGGAAATTTAATAGAATGGAGTACTAAATCAGAAAGTTCAGGCGGCTATTTTATAGTCGAAAAATCATTAGATGGTTTAAAGTTTAGTGATATTTCTGAATTACCTTTCAAAGGAGAACAGTCTAACAAGGAATACAACTTTCTAGATTTAGATATCGATAATGACAAAACGACCTACTATCGATTGAAATGTGTTCCCAAAAATGGCGTACCATTAGTTACGGAAACGTTAGTGGTTCATACAGAACAGTCAAGTACTTTTTCTATCAATAATATTGAAAGCACCAGTACTATTCGTTCTATTCCTATGAGTTTCTATTCTCGTAAGAATGAAAATATTGAAATAATGATTTTCGATGAATATAATGAGTTAGTCGGTATCGAAAATTTTCATGCATTGATGGGGAAAAATAAGATTGATATAGATTTAGGACCATACCCTTTTGGTGTTTATCAAATATTATTGAAAGGCGAACAAGAACAGTCTATTACGGATAGAATTACGGTAGAGAAAATCTTCAAAAATAGTAAGAAAAATTTACAATTTGCAACAGCAGATTATTAACCTATTTTATTCAAAATAGCATTCATATCATCAAGCTTTTGTAAAGCTATTGCTGAGAATTTTAATAAATTTTTCCCTCGGTCTAGGTTTTCATCGGGATAAGAGACTGTGTAATATTTATTCCCTTGCAGGAAATCTGTTATCGCTCGAATACCGTGAATAAAAGGCATATATGCTACCCCTAAAGAAATAGATTTTATTTCTTTAGGGGTGATTTTAATTCCAGAAGCAATAAAACCTTGAACAAATTGCTCGAAATATTCTAAATTGAAGGACATTTTAGATAAATCTTTTTCATCTTCTGTAACAGAGTTACAAATAATTCTTAATGCATCTCCTGTATCGTATAAAAGATGCCCATTCATAATAGTATCCAAGTCAATAAGACACTTTGCATTATGGTTTTTATCAAAGATTATATTGTTTAATTTAGTGTCGTTATGGCAAATTCTTAGCGGGATTTCGGACATTTTTAATGAAGTAAATACCATTTTTGTTTTTTCTACAAATTCGACTTCCTTTTTAGCTCTATTTTTTAATAGGTTAGAAGTATTGCTTAATGCGTCATCTAATTGTTTTAACCTAATGTCAAGATTGTGGAAGTCAGGGATAGTTTCAATAATTAGATTAGAGGACAAAGGCTCTAATAAAGAATGAAATAAACCAATGATTCTTCCTGCTTCAAAAGCGACTAAAGGGTTAGGGCAGGTATCATAAGTAACTGCTTTATCTACAGCAGTAAACACTCGCCAATAATCACCCCCGACTTTAAGATATTTCTTTTTACTTTTCGTTTCTATTAAACGAATACTTTTATATGCTCCGTGCTTTTTCAATAAAGGCAATGAGTAGCTGATGTTGTTTTGAAGAGCTTCTATATTTTTAAAAATCGAATGGTTGATTTGTTGAAGAATATAAATATTGGCATTCGTTTTAGAGTCTGTAACTATGTAGGTTTGATTGATAAAACCCATTGATATTTTGTTGAAACTATAAGAAGCTTCTCTAACTTCGAATTTGTTGAATATAGATAAAAAATCTGGTTTGTTCATTTATTGATATGAATACAGGGGTTGAATTATTGAGTGTTTAAAGTAGAATAACAATAAAATTAATATCTTTTTTATTAAATGTTAATCTACCGAAATTGAATATAGCAAATTGAATTTGTTTTTTTGTAAAATATTTAAAAAGAGTTTTAATAAAAGAAAAATGCTTCAACGATATTTTAAAAATTTAACGCCCAAACATATTTCTTTGATATGTTCGGCTAGCATTATCATCATTTCTATGATGTTGTATTTCATCTTTTCTAGTATTGATATTGGCGTTTCACCATTTTGGTGGTTCTTCATTTTGTTTGCTTTGGTTGGTTTTGTTTCCTATTGGACGATACTGTTTTTTGTGAATACATTTTTATTCAATAAAATAAAGTTGATATATAAAACGATTCATCGATTCAAAATAAAGGGAAGAAAGAAAAGTGCTTTGGTCAAATTATCAAATTCGATAATGGATGATGTTCAAAACGAAGTTTTGGAATGGGCTAGAGATCAGTCTATTGAGTTTAAGCGACTAAAGGAGATGGAAGAATATCGCAAAGCTTTTTTAGGAGATATTTCTCACGAATTAAAAACGCCTATTTTTAATATTCAAGGCTATGTTCATACATTAATTGACGGCGGAATTAGTGATGAAAATGTAAATGTAAAATACTTAAACCGAGCAGCAAAAAACATAGATAGGCTGTTAGCTATCGTGAAAGATTTGGATATTATAGCCAAATTAGAATCCGAATCTTTTCACCTCGAAATGCAAAATTTTGACATAAAATGGCTAGTTAAAGAAGTTATTGAAGAAGCAGAAATTTTTAACCAAGACAAAAACATTACCTTTGAAATTAAAGGACAGAACGATAAACCCATCTTTGTAAATGCAGATATAGAGGCAATCAGGAAGGTGTTGAGTAATCTAATTATCAATTCTATAAAATACGGAAATGATAATGGAAGTACGAAAATTGGTTTTTATGATATGGATAAGTATTACTTGATTGAAGTAAGCGACGACGGTAGTGGGATTGCTCAAGAACATTTAAGCCATCTTTTTAATCGCTTTTTTAGGGTAGAAAAAAGTAGGTCTCGAGAAGTGGGAGGTTCTGGGCTTGGCTTGGCTATTGTCAAACATTTAATTGAAGCACATAAACAAACAGTGAATGTTCGTAGTACAGTGGGGATAGGATCTACTTTTGGTTTTACAGTTGCCAAAGCGGTTAAATAGTTTATAAAACTATTTTGTATCTAGTTCGTTCAATGTAATTTATAACACAAAACATTTAAATGGGAGTAGTCAAAAGGCAAGGGATTAAAAGGTCGGCAGTTACTTTAGTAGGATCTATAATTGGCATGCTTAACACTGTTTTTATTTATACTACTTTTTTGCAGAAAGAGGAATTAGGTTTTATTGTAACATTAGTTTCTTTAGGTACTTTAATCGCCCCCTTTGTTTATTTGTCTGCCCCAGCTATTGCTACCAAATATTTTCCATATTTTAGTGACGGGAAAAAGAATAATGGCTTTTTATTTTTATTAATTGCATTAGGTCTATTCGGCTCGTTTTTATTTCTGATATTAAATTTTATTCCTTTATTTCAAACCACTTTTTATTCAAAATATATAGAAGAGAACCCTTTTTTTACGGATATGATTCCATATCTCCCTATTTTGGTTTCGGGAATGGCATTTCAAGGAATATTCTATAATTATGTAGTGAACTTTAAGCGGATAGTTGTCCCTGAAATAATTATAAATTTAAATCAAAAAATAATATATCCATTACTGTGTATTTCATTTTTCTATCAATTGATAAATTTTGAATCGCTCAGTAAATTTTATGTTTTTATATTCTTGTTTAACACCATTTGTCTCATCGGTTATACATTTTGGTTAGGAGAGTTTAAATTTTCTTTTAAAATCAATTTTCCTTCACAGGTAAGTAAGAAAGAAATGTTAATGTACGGGGTGATGTCTTTTTTTAGTACCCTTGGCTCATTTGCGATTTCTGAAATTGATAAACTGATGATTTCGGGAATTTTGAGTTTTGGCGAAACAGGAGTATATACCATTTCGCTTTTCATCGCTAATGTTATAGCAATGCCAGGTCATTCTTTATTTCTGATTGCTACTCCTTTAATTTCTCAACAAATGAAGAATTATGACTTGGCTTCAATTGATAGTATTTATAAAAAAACATCAGTTATTGGTTCTTGGGCTTGTATGTTAATTTTCATGGGAGTATTATTGACCGTTAACGATTTGTTTGATTTAATGCCTGAAGGGGATGTTTATAGAGCAGGAATCATAATTATTCCAGTAATAGGAGCTTCTAAATTAGTTGATGTTCTTTTTAGCGTAAATGCACATATTATTCAGTATTCGAAGTACTATTATGTTAATACGATTTCGATAGTTGGTTTGGGGGTATTGAACTTTTTTTTAAATTTAAGCTTCATTCAAGCGTTTGGATTAATTGGAGCGGCTTGGGCTTCGTTGATTTCAATTACTGTTTATAATATAAGTAGAGGCTTGTTCATTTATTATAAATTCGGTTTACAGCCATTTAACAATAAATCCATTTATGTCATATTGATTGCAATTAGTTTGGCGGGGGCTATTTCCATTATTCCATCTACGAGTTTCTCTATTTTGAATATATTTATAAAAGGTGGACTTTTTGTTTTATTGTACTTATTATTGAGTTACAAACTTAATATATCAAAGGATATTAACGAATTGATTGAATCTTCAATAGCTAAAGTTAGAGGAGTTTTAAGATTTTAATTTATTAGAGGCGAATTTTATTAATTTTCTTTTTTTGTAGACAAAACGATTATAGAAATCATCTTTTGAGCAACAGAAAACATTTAAATCTACAAAAGCATTTATGCCGCTAACCTTTCCTCGTTGACCATATTGCCAGAAATGCCATTCCGCACTGCCCGACAATTGAGGATCTTTTTGATTATATCTAGCTATCCATAATAAATCATCTTGAAAATTAGCTAAGTATTTGTTGAAAAAATTTTGATTAGAATATATAATTGGTGTTACTCCTAAAGAATCTTCTATCACTGAAATAAAATCGTTTACTTCAAGTATTAAGGTTTTCTTATCATGTTTGGGCTTAATTTCAATATCCAAAACAGGTATTATATCTCCCTTGTCGATTTGCATTTTTTCTAAAAAATATAAAGCTTGATTTTTTCCTGGACTCAGGGTGCTAAAGAAGTGGTAGCTTCCTACCAATAAGCCACTTTTTTTGGCTTCACGATAATTGGTTGCGTATGAGGTGTCGAGAAAATCTTTTCCTTCTGTCGCTTTAATAAACACGAAATCAATAGAATCGTTTTTTACTTTACTCCAATCAATCTCTCCTTGATGATGGGAAACGTCAATACCGTCGAACTGAAAAGTAAACTTTCTATTGGTTTTTTCAGTCTGAACACAACTGACAGAAATGATGAAAATAAGTAGGGGTATAATTCTCATGTCAAAATTAAAGTTGGCTTTTAATCCTCATAATTATTTAGGTGGATAAAGTTTTTCGTTTTTAGAATACGTTATAGGTTTTCTGTATCCTTTGAAAGGTAGTGCAAGTAGTTTGCCAATATTGTTAACCTCTTTGTTTTCGAAATAGGTATCAAGTCCAAAAATAAGCTGTTTATTGTCAACTTTTACGAAAGTTTGAAATACACGATCCCAACAAGAAAATATATTCCCATAGTTCATGTCTGAGTAGGGTTGACGATAATGATGGTGAACTCTGTGCATGCCAGGTGTACATATTATATATGATAACAAATGGTCTACCTGTTTAGGTAATTTTATATTAGCATGGTTAAATTGAGTCATCATTAATGAACAGCTTTGGTACAAGAATATCAACCATATTGGGGCTCCAATTATAAAAATAGCAATTATTGTGAATATAAAACGAATCACAGACTCGATAGGGTGATGTCTATTTGCAGTTGTTGTATCTACTTCTTTATCGGTATGGTGAATCAGATGAAATTGCCACAAAAAAGGAATTTTATGTTGAATGATATGCGGTAACCACGCTGCAATTAAATCCATTGCCATCAAACCAAATAAAATTTGTACACCAATAGGAGGACTTGCTAAGTGAAATATTCCTATTTGGTTTTCTGTAGCAAAATCCGAAGCATTAAGTAAGAGCCAAGCCAGCCCTAAGTTGATAATGACTGTGCAAGCTGTAAAAAACAGGTTTTTTAAACTGTGGCTTAGCTTGTTGTAAGAAAAGGCAACATAAGGTCTGAAATATTCAAGGATTAAAAAAATAGATAACCCGCCAATCAATAAGATTGAACGGTGCTCTCTCGGCATATTTGAAAAGTAATAAGTAATATTATCTAAAAAATCCATAATTATCCAATGAATGTGTTTTGAAACTTAATTTAGGCTAAAGTAAAAACTTTCTTCTTCAAATCAAATTATCCCCATTATCGATACCTTGAACAAAGTAAATAATTTTTATTTATAAGTATACTATATTTTCAATTTTTTCTGAAAATATAATTTTATTTTAATACGTTGTTTATTAGTGTTTTATGAATGTAATTTATTGTTTTGTGAAGTAATGACGCTATTTTTTGTTGAATGTTTTGAATTTTGTTGAACTTTATTTGTATATTTGTTTAGCCAATATTGGAGTTGTTTTTTAAAAATGGGTATTATGTCTTCGAATGAATTTTATGGTAAGTTTGATACAATAGGTGAAATATTAAGAATGTTTGCTTTTAATTTGACTAAAAACCAAGAAGAAGCAAAAGATTTATTTCAAGAAACAGCATTTAGAGCACTAACCAATCGTGATAAATTTAGATTAGGAACTAATTTTAAGGCTTGGGTTTTTACTATCATGAAGAACATCTTTATCAATAATTATAGAAAGAAGAGTAAAGCAAATACTATAATTGATAGCACTGAAAATTTATACTTTTTAAACTCTGGCAGTGTTTCAATTAGTAATGATGCTGATAGGCAAATAATGATGGACGAGTTAAAGAAGATGATTGCTCAGCTAGACGAAAGTATAAGAATTCCTTTTTTGATGTACTATCACGGCTATAAGTATCAAGAAATTGCAGATCATTTAAAGTTGCCGTTAGGAACTATTAAAAGTAGAATTTTCTTTGCACGTAAAGAACTAAAAGCAAAAATTGTGAATCTTTATGGAGAAGAAGTGAGACGAGCTTAAGTTTCATATACTGTTATTCCTTTAAATATAATGAGCTTTTACTTTTGAAATAAGTAAAAGCTCATTTTCGTTTTGGCTGATTCGAGTTACAATTTGTATTCGCAGTTTCTTATGGAATGTGAATTTAAAAAATTACACTTTGTTTTAACTCTTCTAGTTCTGCCGATATAGTATCAATAAAATCAACCTGATGTTGCTCTACGGATTTAAGTTTTTTTTAAGGGCACTTTGATTCCAATTTGAGTATTCAAGTCTAGTTGGATATTCATCTAAAATACTTTCGAAACTTAGTCCTAATTTGCTTGTAATTAATGGTTTTTCTAAAGATTTTTTTTGATCCTCGTATAGTTCTCTTAATTGTCGAGAAGCTAAAACTATGTCAATATTACCTAAAGATATTCTTTCTAATAGGTTGATTGTTCTCCACAATTCATACTCCTTATAATCATATAATTTCTTTACCAGTTGGGTGATAAATGATTTCGAATCCTCTGCTTTAAATGAAAAGGAGATTAAATCGTAAAAGTATTCTTTGAGCTCGTTTTCAAGTTTTTGATTACTATAAATCCACGTTTCAAGTTCTTCTTTTCCTATTTCACCATTGAGAAATTTGTAAAAATAGACGCGATTGTGGCTTATTTTTTTCATGAGAAGATTTAGTTTTTAGACATATACTATCCCCAATATTATATAGAGTACAAAACTGGTAATCCCGGTTACCATGGCATAGGGCAATTGTGTTCTTACGTGGTCAATATGGTCAGTATTGGCGGCCATAGAGCTAATTATAGTAGTGTCTGAAATAGGAGAACAATGGTCACCAAAAACACCTCCGCCCAAGACCGCTCCGATAGCTAATGCAGGATCTATTTGTAGGGTGCTAGCCATAGGAATAGCAATACTTATCATGATAGAAAACGTACCCCAAGATGTACCCGTAGAAAAAGCAATAAAACAGCTAATGGCAAATAATAAGGCAGGAACAAGGGTCGGTGTTAGCCATTCTTTCGTTGTTTCGGCAATATAAATTCCTGTTTGCAAATCTCGACATACGGTATTAATAGCAAACGCAAACATCATTAATAAAGCTAGAGGAATTAAACCTGCCACACCTTTCAGTATAGAATCAATCATTTCCTTTGGCGTAAGAATTTTTTGAAAACCATATAGCAAACATGCAACTCCTATAGATATTATTACTGATACCAAAACGGATGTACTCCCCGAACCTTTCCCTATGGCATCAATTAAATAATCAAAAGAAAGTGAAAAAGAGAGTTCAGATTCTTTACTTCCTGTATAGATAAGCATAACAGGCATGAATAAGACCATAATCAAAAGAGGAATTAACATATTGAAGGGTTTGAAAACGGCCTTTTTGTGGGGTTCCACACCCGAAATTTCGTCAGAAACAGTAGGTTGAGCATTTTCAGAAAGAACAGCTCCTGTTTCCTTTACCCTAAGTTCAGCTTCTTTCATAGGGCCCCAATCTTTTTGACTAAATATGATGTAAATTACAAAAAACAAGGTCAAAATAGGGTAGAAGTTAAAAGAGATACTACTCATTAAAATTTTGAATGGAGAAGCAAAACCTTCTAACACTAACAAGCCCATAATGTAAGCCCCCCAACCATTGAATGGAATTAAAATACAACTAGGAGCAGAACTAGAATCCGCTATATAGGCAAGCTTTTCTCTAGATATTTTCATCTTATCAAAAATAGGTCTAAAAACGGTACCTACGGTAAGAACGCTAATGCTACTTTCTACAAAAATCAATATTCCCATAACAAATGCATAAAACTGTATGAGTATATTTTTTTTCTTAGGGTCATCATTACTCGACTTATCGAGTTTTTCATTCATGTATGCTATTAACCCATTTACGCCTCCTGATAATTGCATCAATAAAATTAATGCTCCTACTAAAGCACAAAACATGATGGTACGTGTGTTTCCTGCACTAGAAAACACATTTACAAGACTGTCGATAGTAGCTAAAAAGGCATTCCATAAATGTTGATGGATGACGAGATAGCCTAAAAAAATACCTGTTAAGAGCGAAATAAATACTTGTCTTGTTTTGATTGCCATGATGATAGCGACAAGGGGAGGAACAAGAGACCAAAATCCAAAATTTGCGTCCATAAACTTTTTGTGTTTGACACAAAGTACAAAAAAAGGTCTATATTCTCGAAAGAATACAGACCTTATGGTTCTATGTTGTAATAATATATTATATATTACTCAATACCTAAAGCTTTCAAAGTCTCCATGTTCAAGTTTCCGATAGGAAGACCTTTGTCAGTTTGGTACTGTTTCAAAGCTGCTTGAGTTTGGATTCCGATAACTCCGTCAATAGGACCAGGATTATAACCAGCATCTTTTAATGCACGTTGAATTCTGTAAATTCTATCATTTGTTTGCTTGTCAGCACAAAGAATTTCAGTCCATACGGTATAACCACCTTTTTTAACTAATTTTCTTTCAACTACATCAGTATAGATAGCAGGAATAGTTTCTGACTTAGTTGTTTCTGCTGAAACTAAAACATTTTTAGTAACTGTAGAATATTCTGGGTCGATTTTGATTTCTTCAACCTTAGAAGCTTGGTCAATAACTTGCTTAGTAACTGTTTTGTAAACTGCAGGAATTACATCATCAACAGTTTTAGCAGCCTCAACTAATACTTGCTTGCTTTCTGTTCTGTAAATTGCAGGAATTTCTTCGTAACAAGCTACATAACAATCGTCAGGATTTTGAGAGAAACAAGACGGATCTTTTTTCTTTCTTACCCATTTACCTCTAGCTGGAGTAACTAAGATTTGCTCAGTTTCTGTTTTATAAACAGCAGGTATAGTTCTCACTATTTTTTTCTCTGGCTCAATCATTACTTGTTCAGTAACTGTTTTGTAAGTAGCAGGAATAATTTTATATTCAGTTCTACCTTCTCTAACTAAGATTTTCTCAGTTTCAGTTTTGTATTCAGCAGGAACTTTAATAAGTCTAGTTGATGCCTCTTTAGTTAATTTTTTCACTGATGTGCTTTCATATACATCAGGAATTTTACACTTAGCATAACATTTACCGAATTCAGAAGAAGGTGGTAAATCATTAAATGGCATATCTGCAGATTCATTCTGAGCACTTGCATTAGCAGAAACTGCCATAACAGCCATAACTGTTAGGGACTTTAAAAAAGTAATACGATTCCTCATTTTGATTATCGTTTTTTATTAAAAAAAATTATATTTAATTGGTATTTTTATTTTTTGACGCAAATATACTCGGGTGTCACATTCTTTGTTTCGTTTTAGTATTCAATATATGCTTAATTTTATGTTAAAAAGATACTTAATGTCACTAAGCAAACAATGAACCATTTTTTCGAAATTATCATTTATTACAAATTAATAATTTAGATTTTTTCAAAGAAAAGGCAAGAGTTCTATATTTTAGCCATAAAACATAAATGAATATAACAAAAGTATGGTAAATAATTCATGTAAAAAAGTTTTAATATGTAATTTAAATCAAATTTCTTATAAAGAAGCTTGGCAGTTGCAACAAAAGGTTCATGATGCAGTGAAAGGATATAAGCTATCTATCAGAAATAAAGAGAATATAGATCCTTCGCCTTACCATTTTCTCCTCATTTGTGAACATTCTCCCGTATTTACTTTAGGGAAAACTGGCTCTAGGGATAATCTATTAGTTTCAGAAACCGAACTTGAAAAAAACAATATTGATTATTTTGAAATTAATAGGGGCGGAGATATAACATATCATGGACTAGGACAGATAGTGGGGTATCCCATTTTTGATTTAGATGAGTTTTTTACAGATATACATAAGTACGTTCGTTTTTTGGAACAAGCGGTAATTGACACTATGGCTGAATATGAGGTAACAGGGTCAAGAATAGAAGATTTTACAGGAGTTTGGATTGAAGATGATTCTCCTATGAAAAGAAAAATCTGTGCGATTGGAGTCCATTTAAGCCGTTGGGTTACGCTTCATGGCTTTGCATTTAATGTAGTAACTAATTTGGAAAATTTTAATAAGATTGTACCTTGTGGAATTGATGATGAAAACAAAACGGTTACTTCATTACATTTAGAATCCAAAAAAGAAGTACAAAGAGACGAAGTAGTCAATCTTGTCACCGATAAATTAAGTACTCTTTTCGAATTTGAAAAAGTAGAAATAGACCTTAGAACATTAAATTTGATTTTATCAAATTACAAACCAGAAGTAATTGAAACTTTATTATAAACACAACCAAACTTTCTCAATGAAAAAGCTAATCAAAAACCTGCCGCTTTTAACATTCATATTGTTTTGTCAAATCACCCATGCACAAGAAACTAAAGATTACAATTTTATTTTAGGAGGTGATTTTCATTTTAATATGCAAAAAAATGGGGGTTCTTTATCCGAAGTTACTATCTTCCCACTTTCTTTTACAAATAACTTTATCGTTAGTGATGATAATTTAAATAGATCATTGTTTAGGTTTAATCCCTATGTTGGGAAACGTATAAATGCAAACTTTTTAGTAGGGATAAATTTAGGTTTAGCTTTATCTAAGTTTAAAGGCGAAAGTAACACTTTAGGTATTAATGGAATAATTGAAACTACGGACTTTGAACAAAGTCAACGTAAATTTACGATAGGTTTAATGTCAAGGTACATAGTTAATCCAAGTAATAGAATTAACTTCTTTATAGAACCATTAATCGGTTATTCTAGAGGTACTTCAACTAATACAATAGAAGGAATAGAAGAAGGAAGGTTTGATGTAGATGAATTATTTGTATCATTCAAGCCTGGTTTATATTATAAAGCGAACAAAACTATCAATCTAGTATTAAGGTTGAATGGGGTTAGTTATATTACAGGAAAAGAAGATTGGCTAAACAAAACTAGGAGAAGTTATAGCTCTTTTGTTTCTAGTTTTAACCTTAGATCTATAGCTTTCGGAGTAGAATTTAAATTATAAAAATATGTGGACTTGGTACAATTCCGTTTTAACGAATATTATTGACAGAGCTCCGAACGTCAAAAGTTTTTTTTTGAAAGTCGAATCTGATGAAGTGTTCAAGTTTCAAGCAGGACAATTTATAACATTAGATTTGCCAATTCATGAAAAAAGGCTGAAAAGGTGGCGTTCGTATTCCATTGCTAATTCGCCAAATGACGAAAACATAATTGAACTTTGCATAGTCCTATTGCCAGATGGACTTGGGACTAATTACCTTTTCAATGAAGTTGAAATAGGTGATGTTATAAAATTCAAAGGCCCAACAGGAGCGTTCGTATTACCTGAAAGTGTTAGCAGCGAAGATAATTTGATGTTAGTAGCGACAGGAACAGGAATTGCTCCCGTAAGAAGTATTATTTTGGATGAGTTGAGCAAAGGGAACAAAACACCCAATATTAAATTAATCTTCGGAACGAGAAAAATAGAAGATATTCTCTATTATAATGAATGGAAAGAATTGTCTGATGCTAATGCTAAGTTTTCATTTGAAATAGCCCTATCAAGAGAAGAAAACAATAGCGATGGTTTTCATCAAGGCTATGTCCATAAAGTATATAAAGGTATTATTGAAAACGGAGAATACTATCCAGATTATATCTTTGGCTGTGGTTGGAATAAAATGGTAGATGAAATGAAAGAAGAATGTGCCAAAATGGGGTTGGAAAAGACCAAAATTATTTTAGAAGGCTATGGCTAAATATTTTTGGTTAACAATTTGTATTAGTTTTAGGATGAAATTCGTTACCTTTTCAGTATCATTAACTTGACATCATAAAAAGTAGAAATTGTGAGCCAAAATCCAATCATTTTTAAAGCATTTGAATTTGTAAAAGATTATTTAGATACCCATTCTAAAGCATGGCATCATTATCACAATTTTAATCATACGATTTCTGTTTACAATACGGTTCGCCTGTTAGGAGATTTGGAACAATGCTCAGAAGTTGAAGTTGAAATTTTATGTATCGCTTCTTTGTTTCATGATGTAGGCATTTGTGAAAAATACGAAGACCATGAGCGTATAAGCAGCCAAATTGCAGAAGATTTCTTGTTGAAAAACAATTACTCTAAAGACAATATTAATAGGGTGAAGCAATGTATTTTAGCAACGAAAGTAGGAACAACTCCTCAAAATCTATTAGAGCAAATCATCAAAGATGCCGATGTTAATAATATTGGCAACGATTCTTATAAAACAGTTATCACATTACTCAGAAAGGAATTAGTCGAAGGAGAAATAGAGTCGTTAACAAAATTGGAATGGTTAGAAAAGGGAAAGGAATTTGCATCCTCTCATAAATTCTTTACGGATTCGGCAAAAGAACTCTTTACCCCAAAGAAGCTAGACAACATAAAATGGTTAGATAAGCAGATTGCTAAAACCAAAAGAGCTAGTGAAGGATTGGCAAAAGGGAATGAGCTTGATGATAAATTGGCTCAAACGTTTTATAAAACAGCAATGAGAAACAATACCGATTTGTCCGCTTTGGCTGATGGAAAGGCGAACACGATGCTTTCCGTAAGTGCTGTTATTATAACTATTACCATTCCGATGATGATTGATGCTTTGAGAAAAGATATGATATTGGTTATTCCTTTTACTATATTTCTATTGACCTGCATATTGGCGATGATTTATGCCACTGCGGCGACTCGTCCCATCAAAATGATGGGAATGACAAGTGAAGAAGATATTAAAGCGGGAAAATCAGATTTATTCTTTTTTGGAAATATGTTTAATATGGATTTTCTAAGTTTCAAGAAAGGAATAAAACATGTTATTAAGACGCCCAATTACTTTGACGAAACTGCCTATTTGAGCCTTTATTTCTCAAGCAAAGCACTAGGAGGCAAATTCATGAAATTACGAACTTGCTATACTATTTTCATTATAGGAATATGCGTTTCTATTTTTTGTTATGTTGCCGTGTTTTTCTTCACTTTTTGGTAAAACCGTTTAATTCAACCGATTAATATCATTGATTTTATACTGTAGCCCCATATCTTCAATGTCTCTAAGTAAGTTGTTGTTTATGTTAACTTTATAGAGGGAAGAAGATGTTGAAAAATGAACTTTATCGTCTTGATCCACCAAATGAAGTTTCAACTTATGAGTACCAGGATAATTATGGCAAAGCGATAAAATTGAATCCACTAAAACTTCGTTTACTTTCAGAATATCAATCTTAATCGTTATTTTTTCACAGAATTCATCGGTCAAGCCTTCCAATAATTTGATTTGTTCGACATACATTCGGACTTGCCCTGTATGGCTATTTTTACGTTGAATACCTTTGAGGTAAATCATTTGTCCTAAATCCAAGTATTTTTTATACTCTAAATAATCGTCTTTAAATAAGGCAAACTCAATGTTTTCGGAATAATCTTGAATAGAAAAAATACCCCAACCTGTTCCAGCTTGTGAAATTCTGTGATCGGCTTTAGTCACCAATCCCGCTACTTTAAATTGGATGTTTTCGGTTTCTTTTGCCATTTTTATGGTATGAGAAACAAAATATTTCAATACAATTTTATGAGGGTCAAGCGGGTGACCAGAAATATAGATTCCCGTTACTTCTTTTTCCTTTTCCAATTTTACAATCAAAGGCCATTGCTCTGCAATCGGAACTTTTGGGTCAGGAAGAAGAACTTCGTCAGAGCCACCAAAAAGTGAATTTTGACTTTGTGCTTTCAAGTTTTGGTAACCATTTCCGAATCGAACCAAATGTTCTATAAAAGTGGCATATTTTTCAGAAGCAGCAAAATATTGAGCACGATGAATGTCTTCAAATAAATCAAAAGCACCACCAAGAGCCAAGTTTTCGATAACTCTTTTATTGATTGCTCTGAAATTGATTCTTTTCATTACGTTGAAAATATCCGTAAAAGAACCATTTGCTCTTTCTTCTAAAATGGCTTCAACAGGACCTTCTCCCACACCTTTCAGTGCCGACATTCCGAAACGAATTTGACCTTTTTTATTAACAGAAAAATCGGATTTTGATTCATTAATATTAGGACCCAAAACTTCAATGCCCATTCTGTAACATTCATCCAAAAAGAAATGAATTTTCTTAATATCACTTTTATTATTGGTCAGCACGGAAGCCATAAATTCTGCTGGATAATGTGCTTTTAGATAGGCTGTTTGAAAAGCGATATATGCATAACAAGTTGAATGTGATTTGTTAAAAGCATAAGAAGCAAAAGCTTCCCAATCTTTCCAAACTTTATTCAAGGTATCTTCGTCATGTCCATTGCTTGTTCCTCCTTCGATGAATAGAGGATGTAATTTATCAATAAGGTCTTTTTTCTTCTTACCCATTGCTTTACGAAGCATATCGGCCTGCCCCTTAGTGAAGTTGGCAAGTTTTTGAGAAAGAAGCATCACCTGCTCTTGATAGACCGTAATTCCGTAAGTTTCCTCCAAATATCCTTGCATATCATCAAGGTCATAAGTGATTGGTTCACGACCATGCTTACGAGCAATGAAGTTAGGGATATATTCTAATGGACCAGGACGATACAAGGCATTCATGGCAATTAAATCCTCGAATTTAGTTGGAACCAATTCCTTCATGTATTTCTGCATTCCGGGACTCTCGTACTGAAACACTCCAACTGTTTCTCCCCGTTGGAATAATTCATAAGTCAGTTCATCTTCTAATGGAATTTCGTCAGGGTCAATTACGATGTCGTAATTTTCGGCCACCATTTTTAAAGCATTCTTAATAATGGTCAGGGTTTTTAGACCCAAGAAATCCATTTTTAATAAGCCTGCATCTTCAGCTACGGAGTTATCGAATTGCGAAACCAACATTTCTGCCCCTTTATCGACTTTTACAGGAACATATTTGGTAATATCATCGGGAGTAATCACAACGCCACAGGCATGAATACCCGTATTTCGAATAGAACCTTCAAGTTTTTTTGCGGTTCTAATCATTTCTCCAATCTCGTCTTGAACTTCGGAACGTTCACGCAAAGCATAAGCTTTTTGAACATCCTCACTTTTCATTTTTGCTTTCAACTTAGGTTGAATATCACCGTCGGCGAGTACTTTTCTCAGATTAGCACTTAAATCTTCGGGAAAAGATTTTGCAATAACATCTACTTCTGACAATGGAATATTCATCACACGCCCTACATCTCTAAGGCTTGATTTTGCAGCCATCGTACCATAAGTTACGATTTGGGCAACTTGATTTTTACCATAAGTATCAATCACGTATTTTATAACTCTATCCCGTCCTTCATCATCAAAATCAATATCAATATCGGGAAGAGAAACCCTTTCAGGATTCAAAAAACGCTCAAAAAGGAGGTCGTATTTAATAGGGTCAACATTCGTAATTCCAATACAATAAGCAACCGCAGAACCTGCAGCGGAACCCCGTCCTGGACCTACAGATACATCCATATCTCTTGCTGTATTGGTAAAATCTTGAACAATCAAGAAGTAACCTGGGTAACCACTATTCTGAATTACGGCCAATTCGAAATCGAGTCTTTCTCTTATGGCTTCGGTTATTTCTCCATATCGTTTTTTAGCCCCTTCGTAAGTCATGTGTTTTAGATAATCATCTTGGGTACTAAATCCTTCAGGAATAGGGTAGGCAGGCAATAATACATCACGAGCTAAGGTAAGTGTTTCTATTTTATCAAAGATTTCCATGGTGTTGTCTATCGCTTCTGGAACATCTTCAAATAGAACATTCATTTGTTGTTGAGACTTGAAAAAGAAATCCGAAGAAGGAAATTTGAATCTTTTTTCATTCTCAATCAATGAACCTGTATTGATACATAACAACATATCGTGGGCTTGCCAATCGTCCTCTTCAACATAATGAGAATCGTTAGTTGCAATGAGTTTTAATTCGTATTTTTTTGCAAATTTTATTAATACTTGATTGATATCTTCTTGACTAACCCCTAGGCCGTCAATATCGTCCAATCCTTTATGACGTTGCAATTCGATATAAAAATCTTCTCTACCAAAAACATCCAACCACCATTTTAGTTTTTCTTCGGCTGCTTCTTCTCCTTGATGCAAAATAGTTTGAGGAATTTCGGCACCAATACAACAGCTCGTAGCGACTAATCCTTCTGTATGTTGTTGTAAAATTTCTTTATCAATTCTTGGAAATTTACCATAAAGTCCATCAATAAAACCGATAGAACATAGCTTGATTAAATTCTCATATCCTTTTCTGTTTTTGGCCAGAAGAAGCTGATGATGCCGTTTATCTTTTTCGTTTTTAGCCCTTGAAAAACTCTTTCGGAATCTATCCTTTACTAAATAAAATTCGCAACCAATAATAGGTTTTATGCCTCTTTTCGTAGCTTCAGCAACGAATTTGAACGCACCGAACATATTTCCATGGTCGGTAAGAGCAACTCCTTTCTGACCATCGGCAGCGGCTTTGTCCATCATTGCTCCGATTTCCGAAGCACCGTCAAGCAAAGAATATTGAGTATGGCAATGAAGATGTACGAATTCAGGCATGATAGAAATTGTTTGAGTAAAACCAATAAAATGTGAAAGCTAAAAGTATAAAAGTATCACTGAATTTCCAATTCGAATTGTGCTAAAATTCCAAAGTGTGTGTTATTAGCGGTATTCATTATTCTATAATTAATTGGGCTAAATTCTTGAGAATAAAATACTTGGTCTGTTAGAGATTTTAGCGGATGAAAAATCTGACCATCACTTAATTTTAGACTACTTTTTATACGGTTGGTTATACTTGCCCATTGTACTGCATTAAGTTCTCCCGAAAAAATAATAGGTCCACCTAATGTAGAAGATTGCAATTGAGAAATATAGGTATTTATAGTGCTGTCGGACTTTTCTTTGAAGTTCAAAGGTAAATACGAGTTTATAAGATTAATATTTGTATTCATGACAGGGTATAGAAAAGAAATGATTTGGTCATTGACCAGTGCATTAGAATCGACCATTATGGCTTTGTTTTTCATAATAGCCATCGTCCCAACAAAATCATTTTGGGGAATCATCTTAACCGAATATGGGTAGTGACTTCCGAAAACATCAATGATTTTTTCAGACCAAATTGGATCTAATTCTTGAAAAAATATCACATCAGGTTCTGTTTCGGCTACCGATGTAATACTTAAAAAAGGCGCTTCTGAAATATCAGACATTGTGATATTGGCTACACTAAAACTAATTTCGTTTTTGTCTCCTTTAAGTTTTATTTGATGATTGGTATTTACTTTAAGGTAGAATGCTAATAAACCGGTACAAATAAAGGAGGTAAGAAGTAGTCGTTTTTGAGAACTGACAAGAAAGACGATACAAAGAACAGCATATCCTAATAGAATTAGATTGGATTTTTGGTTAAATATCTGACCAATGCTATCATCTGGAAATGCCATTGTGATTAGACAAATCGCAAAAAGAATAACGGAACCCCAAATGTTTATGATTTCTTTCATTTGTATTTTAATTCACTATGGAAATAATTTTTTTCTGCAAGATAACATTCCCTGTGGATTCTATTAGTTCTAGTTGTAAAATATAATTTCCTGTGGGGAGTTTTTTTTCTTCCACTATTCCATTCCATATAATCGTTCCATTCTTATCCCCAACCCAGTGGCTATCTATTATTTTTCCATAACTATTTCCACCTGCATCGTATAGCCATACATTTAAAATAGCATCATCTACATTTAGGGTATAATGAATTTCAATGTTTTCAAACAATGGATGGGTGTAGTCTAATGAATTATTTTGAAATGAAAAGCCATTGTATTCAAGTTGATTACTTCCTTTTTTATAGGTAGGACTAGCCCCAAAAGGTTCATTTATTGCTACAGACCATACATTTTTATCTAATAAGTCTCTAACTAAAGAAACACCTTTATCTTCTTTTTGGAAATAAGAATAACTCGTTGGCGAAAAAGTTACGCTATCTAAAACGTTTACTATTCCATTGTTCTCATAACTAAGTAAAAGATTCGCTCCATCGTTATTTAATGCGGGAATTTTTGTCTTGATGACTAATGCCGTATCAATACGAGGATGATTAAACCATGTATCTGGTGAATTGGACAGCATATAATACTGGTTTGGTTTTAATATCTTGTTTGATTGAATTAGATTTTTATCTTCATTGCTTTTGGATACTGAAATCAAGCTTGAAGGAATATCTCGATTACTTAGATTAACAATTTCTATAAACTCGGATTTGCCATCGGTAGGGGCAAAGTGAACTTCGGATATAATTACATCTCCATAAACCAATGGTTTCTGATATTTAAAATGAAAAGAAGAATCAATTATAGCCATTTCGGAATTACATAGCATTATACTATCAATATGAAACGAAATGTCGGACTCTATTTTTAGGTCAAAGAAAAGGGTATGCTCGTATTCTTCTGAAATAATATCTTGTAATGTGGCGTTCAATCCCGTAGACCAAAATATTTCTTCAATATCATAATTACTAGTTAATGTTAGTTCGTTTTCGTGTACTTTATTATTGACAAGTTTTAACGATTCCCACACATTTTCTTTGCCTGGCGTTCCTCCTGTTATTGAATTACTTGCGGCATAGGAATTATTAATACATTCGTAATTTTTGGATTGAAGTGCTAAGCTAAAACCACCATTGGATTTATCTTCATTTTGATAGCTATCTTTATTATAGATTAATTCGCAAACGATATTGTTCTCAAAAGAATTGTTGAGAATTTTAAGTTCCCCTTCTGTATTCGTTAGGGCGGGTAAGTTAATTTCAATTTTATTAGAAATCTCATTAAATATATCTTTGCCCTCATCTATTATTAATAAATATTGGTTGGCTAGAATCTCATCCTTTAGAAAAAAAGTTTTTCCATTAACGGACAGTATTAGACGATCTAATTTGAAATTCTTTTGGGTAGGATTATAAATTTCTATCCATTCTTCTCCTACTAAGCCTTGACTGGGCGTAGGGTCAATCATTATTTCACTAAAAATAAGCTCATTTGTAGAAGGTGTAGCATATTTTAAGATAGTTGTATCGAAGGGTATATCTACCGAATTTTGATATAAATCAGTTGCTTTTTTTATTGTTAAAGCCCAAATATCTTTATCATCATTTAGAATAGAGAGGTGATTGTTTTGAAGTTTCCAAGTGTTCTTTTCTAAAGGTTCAATTTCAAATATTTCACGAATAGACTCATTGAAAAATATAGAAATACTATCAGGATTAATATCTACTTTACAAATTTGTGGGGCGACGGTGTCGGGTTGTAGTTTACTTAAAACTACTTCACCTATGCGGAATTTATCGTGTCTAGATTTAGAGTAATTAGGTTCGAAAGAGAAATAACAATAGGGATTAGAATCAAGTGAATACGGAACATATGTTTGAATAAGAGTATCGTTAGTTTGCAAGTTAATTTCAAAACCATCCATTGATTTGGTTGCATCTAATTCTATCTCCTGTGCTTTCGAAAAGACACCAAATGCAATGGTTTGAATAGTAGTTTCGATGCCATGTTCATCTATTTCGTATAATACTAAAGGGTCTTCGTTACCGCTTTGTCCTCCAAGTTTCAAATAGAGACCTTCGGCATTTAGGAATGGTTTTTTCTTTGCTAAGCCGATGCTTAAATAATTACTATTAGAAGGAGAGAAGTTATAAGAAAAATGACTACGAATTTGAGTAGAATCAGTAATTATGTAAGGAACTTGAAGGTTACTTTTTCCTTGAAAATTATATTCTTCATCAAAACTTACCAAGGACCCATTCTCTATTTTAAACCCATTCCTATCACCTATCCACTGACTATCAATAGATGTTTTGTTGAAGTGAAAATGATAATCGGTTTGTGAATAAGTGGGATTTATAAAAGACAAGAAAGCGACTGAAAATAAGAGGTAGCTAATATTTAGTTGTCTTTTAATAGCTTTTATTGAGATTAAGGTATATTTTTGCATATCAAAATGCGTTTTGGTGTGCGTATATCGTAAATCTAATTAAAAAAGTGGATTTATTGTATAATAACGTTGTGTTTTGTACACTGCATTTTAAAAATATTTTATTTCGATTTTAAATTTAAAAAATTATGAGAGTAGCAGTTGTAGGTGTTACAGGATTAGTGGGAACTGTGATGACAGAATTATTAGCCCAAAGAAATTTTCCAATTACGGAGTTTTTGCCCGTTGCTTCGGCACGTTCAGTGGGTAAAACAGTAACCTTCAAAGGCGAATCATATAAGATAATCGGCATGAAGGATGCTGTTCAGGCGAAACCAGATATTGCTATTTTTTCCGCAGGAGGCGGAGTGTCTTTGGAATGGGCACCTCAATTCGCTGAAGTGGGTACAACGGTTATTGATAATTCTTCCGCTTGGAGAATGGACCCTTCTAAGAAATTGGTTGTTCCTGAAATTAATGCTAACGAATTAACCGACGCAGATAAGATTATTGCAAACCCGAACTGTTCGACTATTCAATTAGTGATGGCATTAGCACCATTGCATAGAAAATTTGCCATTAAAAGATTGGTGATTTCTACTTATCAGTCTTTTACAGGAACAGGACAAGTTGCTGTAAATCAGTATGAAAGCGAAAAGCAGAATAAGGAAATTGACGTAAAAGACAAAGCCTATAAATATCCGATTTTTGCAAACTGTATTCCTCAATGTGATGTGTTTTTAGAAAATGATTACACAAAAGAAGAAATGAAATTGGTTAATGAAACGCAAAAGATTTTGTCTGATGATTCTATCAGAGTAACAGCTACTGCGGTTAGAGTTCCTGTTTTCGGAGGACATTCAGAGGCTGTAAATTTAGAATTTGAGAAACCTTTCGAAGTAAGTGAAGTAAAAGAAACATTAAGTCAGACCCCTGGCGTTATTGTTCAGGACGATATTGCTAACGAAGTCTATCCGATGCCATTAATGGCACACCAACAAGATGAAGTTTTTGTAGGTAGAATAAGAAGAGATAATTCATTAGATAATGGTTTGAATATGTTTATCGTTGCCGATAACTTGAGAAAAGGAGCTGCTACTAACGCTATTCAAATTGCGGAATATTTGTATTCTAAAAAAATGGCTCAAAATACAAACGACTGTTTAGTATAATTTTTAATATATTTGAATTTATTTTAATATAAAAGAGATTTAGAGGAGAGAATTGACTATTGGAAATTCTCTCCTTGCTTTATAACGCTTTTTAAGCAGATTTTTTACTACAAGTTTTAACGAATTGATTTAACTATCAGCATTATGAACAAGAAATTAGTATTAACAGGACAAAAAGGAAATGATGACAAAATCATTATGGCTCTAGAACTGAAAGAAAACTTAAATAAAGTTTTAATCGCAGTATATCCCGAAAATGCAATCAATGAAGAAAACGATGCCTTTCTTAGAAAAAAATGGTCCAAATTGGATAATTTAGAATTACCAGAGGGCTTCGAGATGATTGAAAGAGAATTAACAATTGCAGACTCTATTTTACCAGATGACATCCGTACTTCTGAAACAGATCGAGTAAATAGAGCACAAGCTGAATGGCAATTCATCGTACTTTCTACAAAATTAAAATCTTCTTTAGAAGAAGAAATTAATGATTTGAAAGAAAATGTAGAAAAATTAGAGACGTATAGCTCTGAAGTGTGGAATGATTTGAAAAACTTCTGGGGGAAAGTTCAAGGACAAATTAATGAAAAAAATATCTTCCCTGAACATTCAAAAGAATTAAGAGAAAACTCAAATGCTTTGTTTGACAAAATGAAAGCTTTGAGAAAAGAAGCGGATAAGGAATTTGATAAAATATCTTCCGAAGGAAAGAAATTCTTCTTAGAAAAAATAAAAGAGGTCGAAGATAAAATTGAAACTGGAGCTAGATTGTCAGGACTGTTCGACGACTTGAAATCGTTACAAAGCAAATTTAAAGATACTAAGTTTACAAAATCAGATCGTTCTGCCGTTTGGGGAATAATCGATGCTGCTTTTAAAAAGGTTAAAGAAAAGAAATTTGGTTCTTCTAATGCCAAACAAGGAAGCGGTACTAATAGCCCATTAGATAGAATCAATAGAAGGTATGATGGCTTGATTAATGCAATATCGAAAATGGAAAATTCGATAGGAAGAGATCGAAAAGACCTTGAATTTGAAACGCGTAGATTCAAAAATACTGACGGGCAATTAGAAGCTCAAATTCGTCAGGCTAAAATTGGAATTATAGAGCAACGAATTTCATCTAAACAAGAAAAACTAGATGAAATGCAGAGAACAAAATTGGAGTTAGAAAAGAAACAAACTAACTTAGCAAAAAAAGCGGCTGAGGATAAAATCAAAGCTGAAAAAGCACAAGCTAAAGCTGAAGCTGCTCAAAAAATAAAGCAATCTATTCAAGAAAAACAAGAAGGATTGTCAAATGACAGTAAGCAAAAAATTGAAAACGCTGTTGAGAAAATAAAGGGAACTTCTAAAACAAAAAGTAAAGAAAGTAACCAAACTATTGACGATATTGCTGCAATAGTAGGCATCGTCAGCTAATCAATAAACAATTTTGTGCATAAAGAAAGGCTTTCAAATTTTCATGTTTGAAAGCCTTTTTGTTTAGTGGTGATGTATTTTGGATAACGATGTTTAATCAAAATATACTCTGCGTACCATAGTGATAATTTAAAACTGAATAGCGTAACCTATACTAATATTGAAAATTATAGGAGTGTTTGCAATTCCGATATTCGAAGTTTCATGTATTTCATTTTTTTTATTAACCGTATTATAATATTGAATTTTATGGTCTTTTAATGAAGAGAAAATTTGTGGCCAAAACCTAATACTAGTAGAGGTAAATATGCCTTTTAGTAAATTGTCTTGTTTTTCAAAAGGTTTCCACCTGAAATATGTGCCCAACCCTAGTGTAATAGTTGAATAATCAGTTATCTGGTTTGTGGATAGGTTTCTGTTTGTGTTGTCGTAATAAACTTCAAATTCATGATATTTGGGTTCAATTCTAATGTCGAAGTATTTATTTAACCTATACCCAATTCCGAACCCTGTACTAATAGGGATGTGGATTGCTAAATTCTGATTCTTTAGCTCTCCAACAGTGGTTCCTAATTCTTCCGTTAGTTCCAAAGAATACCCATGCGAATAGTTAAATACCATCTTCGGAGTATAATAATCGACCTCAAAATTCAGCCCATCTAAAAGAAAAGGTTGGATGGTTCCTACCAGAAAAACCAATTCGTGTTTTTCTTTAGTTTTAGACTGTGAATAAGAAGTTGCTGCAATGGCTACCAATATTAGGCAGATAGTAAGCCTTCGTAAATGATTCATATGTTTTGTTTTACATTATTAGCAATGAGTGTATATGGATTAAAAATGTTCTTTTATCTCACTCTTCGTCAAGTACTCATCTTAACACCTATGGGTATTAGATTGGGTGCTTTTCTTGATTGAAATAAAACCTCTATTTTTTCTTTCATACAACTCAATTCGTAATAACGCCTATTAAATAATTAGACAAATTTCAGTCTAATTTTATAAGGATTACTGAACATATGTTAAGAAATGAAGGACTTACTTTTTTCTAAGTCTGCTAAGGTGTTGAGGAGTTACGCTAAGGAATGATGCGATATATTGTAATGGAACTTTTAGCATAAGTTCACCATTTTCTTTAATCATCGTTTCGTATCGTTCTTGTGCCGTTTGATGTTGAAGCAGAGCAATTCGTCTTTCCATAATAATAAAAAGGTTTTCAGCCATAATTCGTCTCCAAATTTGAATTTTGGGCAATTCTTTGCTTAGTTTTTCTAGGTTTGACCTATTGATGACCAATAGCTCTACATTTTCTATCGCTTGAATGTTTTCTTTGGTTGGCATACGAGTCAAAAAACTAGTAAAAGACGATATGAAATTATTGGCGGGCATAAAAAAACAACTTATTTCTTTACCTTCTATATCATTATAAAACACCCTGACTATTCCACTTTTTATAAAAGCAATGTGGTTGCAATATTCCCCTTCTTTGACCCAACATTCATTCTTTTTAATTGATTTAGGAGTGAAGTATTTTTCGATAATTTTCATCTCATTATTTGTCAAATCTATAACTTGCTTTATACTGCTTACTAACTTCATTTTGATAATAGATTTTGAAAAATAGCTACTGAATCGTTGTTTTATGTTAAGGTCTAATTACTAATCATCAAGTTACACCCTCTAATATCTGAATTATCAACTCGACCCAATACTTCAAATTGACTACTGGAGTGTATTAAACCCAAATCTTCGGTTTGGATAAAGGAACAACTTTCGATATTTGCCAAATCAATGATGTTAATAATACCCGATTTGTTATCTTTTTGCCATGCAAAAGGGTCATTAATTTCAGAAATAAGAACTTTTAAGGTAGAAGGGCAATCAAAAATTCCATTTCCTTTGGAATAGCCCTGTGATAACAATTCCGTCATTCCATATTCGGAATGAATAGATGAAGTTTGAAATGATTTGTTTAGAATATGGTGTAAGTCGGAACGAATAATCTCAGGTCTTTTTCCTTTCATTCCACCTGTTTCCATAATTATGACATCAGACAAATCCGAAGGGAATTGTTCGGCTAAATCCCAGAGTGCGAAAGTTACGCCTAACAAAACAGTAGGTATTTTTTTCGCGCTATTTTGTTGCAAAGTCAAAGAAAGGCTTTCGTAATCGTATAGGTAAAAACCACTTTCTTCATATTTAGATTGCTCAATAAAGTATTGTGCCATAGTTACTAACGAAGAGCCTTTGCGTTCCAAGTAGTTAGGTAGTAAGCACAAGAAGCAGTATTCAGAGAGTTTGTTATAAAACTGAGTCCAACATTTTTCGGTTATTTTTAAATAAAAATTTACATCATAAACAATATGTGAACTTGTTGTATTTCCCGTAGTGCCACTACTTGAAAAAACAGTTTTATTAATTGGGTTAGAAGGTATCCCTACTTGTTGGGTTTTAAAAAAAGAAATAGGTAAAAAAGGAATTTCCTTAATGGTTTTAATATGGCTTGGAGATATGTTTAATAATTCTAAATACTGTCGGTAAACAGGATTGTGCATTGATTGGAAATAAAAAACATCAAGAGCGAGTTTTTCATCAAAAGAAGAACTTGTCAAGATTCTATTTTTTAAGCTATTAATTTGAAGTTCTAAATCGTGCATTTTCATATTAGAAAGTAGGAATGTTTGTGTTTATTGAAAAACAGGGTATAGATTATAAGAAATATTAATATATAAGCAACCTATTTGACTATTGTCCGTATTCTCAAAGTTGGATACAAAAATAAGCAAATTGACAGCTATTTTGTAGGTCAATTTACTTATCTAAGATAAAATCTATGTTTTATAGCTTATAAATGAGTGATTTGTCTTAATTTCGAGAAAACAAAACATAAACGATTGATTAAAGGATGGGAACAAAAGATTACATAATTGGATGTTTGGCAGTTTTATTCATTTCTATAGGCATAGGACGTGAATATATGAAAGATACCATTTTGTCCCAAACCCAAATGGCCCTCCAAATTTCTGAATACATAGAAGAAACGCAATCCGAAATATCCAATACCTTAGATGACCATTCATTTTTAGAGCGATTATTATTCGATTCGGTTTATTATAATTCTTCAAATAAAATAACCTTCGAAGATCAGAAAAAAATTGAAAGTTTAAACAGCAAACCGTACACGATTTTCATATTCAATAAAGATTCTTTAAATTATTGGTCGAACAATAAAGTTTCGTTGCCTGATAATATTAGCTTAGAAAAACTAAATATCGGAATAGACACCTTGCTTAATATGAATAATGGGGTCTATTTCATGGAACGTACTCAAAAAAGCATCAATAACGAAACCTTCGATATTCTTAGTTTTATTTGGATAAAAGTTGAATATAAAATAACCTCTAAATATCTTTTAGATAAATATTTGGTGGAGGATATTCCTAATGGAATCGAAATTTCTAAACAAAAAAGTACTACTCCAATAAAAGTAAATGGAGAGACTGAATTTTATATTCAAGGTGAAAAAACGGTTGAAAATCTACAGTTTCAATCTATACAACTAGGATTATATTTGATAGGGTTTTTATTATTATTTATTTTTATTGATAGGTTTTCTTGTTATGTTAGTTACAAATATCACCCTGCTATGGGGTCTGGACTGTTCGTTTCGATCCTTTTTGGACTCAAGTTGTACGGGAACTATATCAACTTTACATCAAGGTTCGATTTATTAATTGTTTTTCAAGAAACGTTTAAAAACTTCTTCTTGTCTAGGTCATTAGGAGACTTTTTCATCAATATATTTTTATTGCTTTGGGTCATAGTCTTTATTTATAGGCAATATAAGAGCACCGAACAAGATTTCTCAAGGTTAACGGAACCTGTACGATTTTTGTTGACGATATTAAATAGCACAGGAATCATATTGGTAGTTATTTTTATCGCTTTTATCTTCAAAGGACTTATTTTAGACTCACAAGTTTCTTTTTACTTAGATTTTGTTTTTGATGGGTTTAGTTTGCCCTCTATCGTCGGTATTATATTACTGATGTTTGGTTTGTTTGTGTTTTCACAGTTAATGATGGAATCTATATTGAAGATTAACTTGAGCAAGACGAAAAGAGTAATTGCATACTTAGTTACAGTCATTATGATTATTCCTATCATATATTTTCTCAATTTAGGCTTACCAATATTTGATTTGAGTTTATTTGCATTGGTATATTTATATTTATTTGATTTTTACATAGATAGAAAAGTATTTAACTTGGCTTGGTTAGTCAGTTGGATGGCAATTTTTTCAATCTTTGCAGCTGTTTTACTATTCAAATTTAATGTAGATAAGGATAAAAAGAACCGTGAAAACTATGCAAAAATATTAAGTTCGTATAAAGATGATGTGGCAGAAAGCACTCTGTTGGAATTGAAAAAAACTCTTGATACTGATACAACTTTGGTTAACTTAATCAGTACCTCCGAACATAGTAAAGCTAAAATAAATGACCATCTAATGAACTTGTTTTTGAAGGATGGCTATTTGTTTAATAACTACCAATTTGACTTTTTCATATTTGACCATCTTTTTCAACCTTTTTTTGAAGGAGATATTTCTTCCGAAAAATTTCAAGAACAATATAATTGTATTACTTCTAACGAGTTTGGAGGCATAAGGTATTGTTCTCAGGCGGGAGGCGAATGGACGTATATTGTTAGTGTTCCCTTGAAGAACAATGATGAAAACGTATATTTATTTTTAGAAATCAATACATTCAAAAGAGGTCCAAGCCGAGTTTACACAGAACTTTTGATAACAAGACCGTTTAGAAATTTACCAGAATTAGATATCTATGATTATGCAACCTATCGCAAAGGAAGGAGAATTGAATCTAGTGACAAGGATTTATTTCCAGATATGCTCGAGGAATATGATGCCGATATTCCAGACTATGGTGTAGCAAAACATGGGTTTAGATCCAACGACCACTTTACCATTTATGCATCAGAAAACAAAGAATTTGTAACTATCATAACCCGACCTATAGGGGGGTTGGTAGTGCCCATTTCTTTGTTCTCGTATATTTTTGCGGTGCTATTTGTGCTGTCTTTAATGGTGGCCTCACTTAATTATTTTTTCAAATTTTTGCCAGAACTATTTGAATTTAATATTTTCCCTAAAAATTCATTAAAAAATAGAATTTCACTTTCGGTAGTGGTGCTTATCATTGTGTCGTTTGTGTTTATAGGTTACGTAACGGTTAGGTATTTTAGTAAAAACAATCAGGTTTATCATGAAAATAGAGCTAAACGGAAAACAACTTCTGTTTTAAAGGATATCAAACATGAGTTAGCGTTAAACTTACAGATAAATAAAGGATATTCTATTTCGGATATTGATATTTCTAAAATATCCAAAATTCATAGAATGGATATTAATATATTCGATTTGGAAGGGAAATTGGTGAATTCAGCAGGGGAGGAGTTATACAAAAAAGGTATCATTTCGGACAGAATGGATGCCGCCGCATTTAAAGCCCTCAAAAGATTAGACGTTCAAGAGAGTACTCGTAATCATGAAAATATAGGAGAATTGTTTTTCAAATCTTCGTACGTTCCATTGACAATAGAAGGTCAACAGGAAGTCATAGGTTATCTAGGGATTCCGTATTATTCTACGGTCAGTAAGGTAACTAACGATAGTCACAAATTTATTGGCACATTGATAAATGTCTATGTTTTTATCCTATTGATAGCCGGAGGTCTAGCTTTTTATGTCGCTAATTCCATTACAAAACCACTGTCAGAAGTAGGCGATAGATTAAAATCGTTTAAACTAGACGGTAGCCACGAGCCCATTGAGTGGCACTCGAATGATGAAATAGGAGCGTTGATTTCTAAGTTTAACGAAATGGTTGTCCAGATAGAACATAGTACCTCATTATTGAAAAAATCGGAAAAAGAATTGGCATGGCGGGAAATGGCTCAGCAAGTCGCTCATGAAATTAAAAACCCCTTGATGCCTATGAAAATTTCGATACAATATTTGGAAAAAGTATATGCACAGTCTCCCGAAACGATAGGGTCTACACTGGCAAGAGTATGCGACACATTGATTAAACAAATTGACATTTTAGCTTCAATAGCATCTGAATTTTCCTTGTTTGCGAAAATGCCAAGAGCTGATAACCAAGCCATTGAAATCATATCATTGACAGAATCTGTATGTAACTTATTCTTGCAAGAAAGTGGTAATTCACAACTATTATTTAATGCTCCTAAGGACAAAAGAATAATGGTTTTTGCTGATGGAAAACATCTCTCGAGAGTATTTACCAACTTAGTGAAAAATTCAATTCAAGCGATACCCGACGAAAGAGAGGGCTTGATAAAAGTCGATATCTATACGGACGATAAATTCGTATTTGTAAAAGTAGAAGATAATGGAACAGGAATTTCGGAGGAGATGATTGACAAAGTTTTCCAACCTCACTTTACTACAAAAAGTTCTGGTACGGGAATAGGTTTAGCTATCTCTAAAAATATTATTGAATCTACGAATGGCAAAATCTATTTTGAAACGGAAGTTGGAGTAGGAACAGTATTTCATGTAAGAATGCCAATTGTCAATATTGAAAATTTAAAAAATTGGAAGACTGATACTCCTAAATAGAGGTTATTACGAATTGAGTTGTATGAGAGAAAAATAGAAGTTTTTATTTCAATCAAGGAAAGCACGCAACCTAATACCTATAGGTATTAAGATGAGTACTTAACGAATAGTGAGGTGAAAAGAATATTTTTAATCCATACAAATTCATTTGAAATAATCTATAATATACAACATGAATTAATAATAGTACGTTAAAGGTTCATGTTGATGTCCCAAAATATCAATTTATAATCATAATTAGACCCCATTTGTATCAATTTTGTTATTTGAACCGTACAGTTCAGTACGAATATCTATGTATTCACTTTTTACACTTAAAAAATAACTTAATAGAAATTTAAAGTTTATGATGAATTTAAAAAAACTATTTGGACTTGCTTCTTTAGCTTTGATTGCTTTTGCTTGTAATAACGACGATGATGGAGGAGAAACAATGCCTTCTGAACCAGAAACAACAGAAAAAACATTCACGGTTACAATCGAAAATTTAATTCCATCTAAGAATTATCTCCACGTAGAAGCTCTACCTGCCAGCGCTTTAGCTCCAGGTCAAGATACATCAATTACCTTTAATGCGGGAAAGGATGCTTACTTGTCTTTGGCTACCATGTTTATAGAGTCTAATGATTTGTTTTATGCTTTCAACGAAGAAGGATTAAAGTTATATGATGATAATGGCACAGCCGTAACAGGTGATGTTACCAATAAAATTAGTTTATGGGATGCAGGTACAGAAGAAAATCAACAACCTGGTATTGGATCTAATCAACCTGGCCGTCAATCTGGGTTTAATACAGGGGCTGCCGAAAACGGAAAAGTAAATTTAGTTTCTTCAGTGAATGATGGCTATACTTATCCTGCTGACGAAAATGTAATTAAAGTCGAGCTCGCTCATGATGGAGGTTCTCTATTTACTTTAACCATAAGTAATGTTTCTGATGAAAGTACATTTCAAACGTCATTGGCACCAGGGCTTATGTTAGTTCATAAATCTGATAGAAGATTATTTAACGAGGGAGAATCTGCTCCTACAGGATTAGAAGAATTAGCTGAGGATGGAAAAAATGAAATATTTTTAGACATTTTACAGATTAGTACAGGTTATTCTTCTCCTTTGTCTCCAGGTGCTTGGGCAGTACATTCTGCTGCTGTTAAGCCTATGTTTGATAGTGGATTCTTTGTGGGATCTAATGGAATTGAGGAATTAGCAGAAGCGGGTGACCCGACTGATTTAGCAAGTGCTTTAAGTGACGGAAATGGTATCTTTTTATCCGATGTATTTGACACTCCAGTAGGAAGTAATTCAGCATCTAATATAGGTGCTGGAGGAAAATATACTTTTACTTTCAAGGCAGATACGATGCAAAGGTTAAGTCTTGCTACGATGTTAGTAGAATCGAATGATTTGTTTTATGCTTTTGGATCTACGGGCATTAGTTTATTTGATGGATTAACACCTATTTCGGGAGATATAACAGAGGAACTATCTTTATGGGATGCAGGTACAGAAGTAAATGAATACCCTGGAGCTGGAAATAATCAACCTCTTCGAGGAGGTAAGACTACAGGAGAAGAAGAATCGAGTACCGTTTCATTAGTAAACGACGGTTTTACTTATCCAGCCCTTACAGATGCGATTAAAGTTACTATCGCTGTAGAATAAATGTAATTTACCCAAACAAATACATGCTGGCCCGTCAAATTATTTTTGGCGGGTCTTTTTTTCGCTAAAAAATTAAAGAACTTTTTACTTTACTAGAAGCTTGTAATCCTAAATTCTCAATATATTCTAACGTTTTTTGTTGAGGAAGATTAGAAACAAGCATTACAAAATCACCACCCCAAGCACCTAAAGATTTAGCTACGCCATCAAATCCAGAAAATAAGGTATCGTTGATGCTCGGCATATTCATCAAGGAACTGATTATTTGTTCGTGTTCTGTGAGTAATGCAATACATTGATTCTTAGAACAATTCTGTAAGATAATTTTATTACTAATTTCGGTTATTCGTTTAATTAGCTCAGGTAGATTTGTAGCTAATTTCTTTTGAGAAGTATAATTTTTAATTCCAGTTCTAGAATTTTGTTTATTACCAAGATAAACAAAATAAATATCCTCGATATAAGTAGGAGAGAAGTTAACCGCTTTTACATTTGGGGTTTTATTATTCACTTGATAAAGAATGGAACTTTTCGCATCTGCGCAGGCAATATCATAACCAGAACCTCCGAAAACAGAAAACTGTAAGCGGTAAGGAGATACCTCTAACCATTGTGCCATTAGACTAATCAAAGTTGAACTACTACCCAAGCCCCATTCTTGGTCAAATTCTAAATAGGTATCGACCGAGGAATAAGCAATATCTACATTTGAAGTTTTAGTGGCTAATACAAATAATTGTTGTAGCGTTTCAGCAACAGGTTGATTATTGGTTTTTAAGATTTTAAAATTTGAATCAAAAATAGTTTCATGCCAACAGAAATTATCAATCGTCCAGCTTTTCCATTCCAAAAATGAATTCTCATTTTTATTAACCGTCATTCGTTGCCCCAATTGGGACGGTAATGCAAGGGCTTCTGCTCCATCCATTACCAAATATTCTCCTGTCAGTAATAGTTTACCTTGAGCGTGAAATTTTTTCTCCATTTATGAAGGTGTTATGGAATCTAAAAATTGTCTCACGGCAGTAAAAGATACTATTCTATCTTGAAAATATTTAACGGTTTCTTCTTTTTGATAATCATTGGCGGATAAAAATTGCAAAATATTCATCAAATGCATTTTCATATGTCCTTTTTGTATGCCAGTAGTCACCAAAGAACGTACCGCACCAAAATTTTGAGCTAAACCAGTAGTTGCAATAATCTGCATCAACTCATTAGCAGAAGGATTTCCTAGAATATCTAAAGAAAGTTTTGCCAAAGGGTGTAAGTTTGTTAAGCCACCAACCGTACCCAGTGCTAAAGGAACTTCAATCCAAAATTTCAGTTCTTTATTTTCGATTGAACTGTCTGTCAAGCTTCTATATTGTCCATCTCTCGAAGCATAAGCGTGTCCACTAGCCTCTATCGCTCTGAAATCATTTGCAGTAGCCAATACTACGGCATCAATACCATTAAATATCCCTTTGTTGTGAGTTGTTGCACGATATACGTCGTGTTTGGCAATTTGAACAGCAGTATGAAATTTTTCGGCAAAATATTGCCCATCTCTTTCTCCTTCAAATTTTCCAAGTTTATCAAAAGGGCAAGAAACTTCTACTTTTACGGTACAGTCGGGCGTATAATTTGACAAAATAGCCATGATTATTTCGCACTCTTTTTCTGCTCCTTTGAATGCGTTTTCTGCCAAAAAATAGGATTTTAATAAATGCCCACTTTCTTCCAAAACAGAATTAATGAAGTTTGCACCCATCGAATCGCAGGTTTCAAAACTAAAGAGTAATTGATAAATATTAGTATCGACAGCAGGAAGCTCTTTGGCTTCTATATTTAGAATACCGCCTCCACGTTTATCCATGTTGGTTGTCGTTCCACGCAAAGAACGAATAATATACTCTTTAATCTGAGGCATGTTTTGTTTCAATAAATCAAAACTACCATTCCAACGGAAATGTAATTGTCCAATCTTAGTGGTGTTGATGGTTTGAGCTTTGAATCCACCTCTCGTCATCCAATATTTTGCAGCAGATGAAGCTGCCGCAACTACCGAACTTTCTTCAATAGCCATCGGTATTGCGTAACTTTTATCATTGATAACAAAGTTGGGAGCAATTCCGAAGGGAATAATAAAATTAGAAATTGTATTTTCAGAAAAACCGTCAAAAGTAGATTGTAGGTCGATATTACTAACCCAAAATTCTTCTAAAATTTCTTTGGATTGCACATTTGTGCCATAGTTATTGAGTAACCATTCTATTTTTTCGGATTTCGATTTTTTAGAAAACCCAGAAATTAGACCTGAAGATGCCAAAACCTTCTGTTGCATGGATAAAATTTTTAATTCCTTATAGTGCGAAACTATCTGTCAAGTTAATGTTTGATGTCAAGGCATGACTTTGCCATCACTAGACCTTTGGTTTGGGTTTGAATATGTTGTTGAAGCAATTCGTAAGAAACCAAAGCGGGTTTCAAAAATCCAGACGCTTGTCCATAAATTGCGTTTGCAGATAATTTATTGATGTGATAGTATCCATCTAAAAAATCCTTGATGCCACCCGAAACGATAAAGTCTTTGCAAATGTAGTTTTTATTTTGGATAATCTTATTGATAAAGTCTACCATTTCGCCCGCCGTATGTCCTATTTTTGTAAATCCGCCAAATGAATTGTGAGTATTGTCACCACGCATCATTTCTAATTTAGAAAAGTTAGTGCCGCCTGCTGCACCAAATTCGATAGCTGCCAATGGAAGTTTCATTAATTCTGCCAAGCTTTTTGGACCAAAGCCTTGACCTACTTCTTTAATAATAATTGGGAATTTAATTTTATCCAAAACCCGTTTAACCGTTTCGATAGGGGAGTATTTGATGCGGTCTCCTTCAGGTTGCATAAACTCTTGCATCGGATTGATGTGGATAATTAATCCATCGGCTTGTAGTTTAGCAATTAAATCGGTTAGTTTATAATAATTTCCTTCGGAAATAATTTCTTCAACTTGAGCAATTCCTAAATTTGCAAATAAGGGGTATTGGTTGCCGATATATTTTCGAACTGCAAAATCTTCTAAATGGGTATCATCGTGTAGTAATTGCCTACATGATCCCAGTCCCATACCTAAACCAAATTCTCCGCATGCTTTTGCCAATCTTTGGTTGATATTTTTAGCATGTTGTGTACCCCCTGTCATACTAGAAACCCAGATTGGAAAATTTAATTGCTTATGAATGATGTTAACAGGGTAAGTTTCGTTTTCAGTCGGATGACCATTTAACATGGGTTCGTAATAAAAACGTTCGTCTTGGTTTGAGACTTGACTTTTAAAAGTTAAGTCGATATGGTCAGCCTTACGATCACTTAAAATATCTTTTTGAAGATGGTCTTGATTTGGCATTTAGAAAGTTCAAGTCAAAAAAAATACATTACATGATAGTAATGCTTTGTGCAAGAAATTGTTTAAAAGTAGTTTGAACTTATAATTGTGATAAAAATTCAAACTACTTTGTGATATTTAAACTCAATTTCTAAAAATATTTGAAATTGTGATTGTTTTCAATGTTTTTCAACGTTTCGTATATTAGATTAACCACTCCGATAATATCTTCTTGATGAGCAGTTTCTACTGTTGTATGCATATATCTTAACGGTAAAGAAATTAATGCAGAAGGTACACCAGCATTGCTATACGCAAAAGCATCCGTATCTGTTCCCGTATATCGAGAAGAAGCTGAACGTTGGAAAGGAATATCATTTTTCTCCGCAGAGTCGATAATCAGGTTTAGCAGTTTGTTATGGACTGCAGGAGCAACGGTCAAAGATGGACCTTTGCCACATTTGATAACTCCTAATTCTTTTGTTTTCATCATAGGAGTAGCTGTATCATGTGTTACATCTGTTACAATTGCAACATTGGGCTTGATGCGAGAAGCAATCATTTCAGCCCCTCTTAGACCAACTTCTTCTTGCACAGCATTGACAATATAAAGAGAATAAGGTAACTCTACGTTATTTTCTTTTATCAATCGAGCTACTTCGGCTATACAAACACCTCCCATTCTATTATCAAGAGCTCTGCCAGTATAAAACTTATTATTTAGTTTCATTAATTGGTCATCAAAGGTAACGACATTACCAATCTGAATCCCCATTTTTAAAACTTCGTCCTTGTTTTCTGCTCCGACATCAATAAAAATATTTTCTACTTTGGGGGCTAAATTGGCATCTTTTCCTCTACGAACGTGAATCGCAGGCCAACCGAAAACACCTTTTATTTTTCCTTTAGAAGTATGAATATCTACTCTTTTGCTGGGAGCAATCATATGGTCAGAACCACCATTTCTTATCACGCTAATAAACCCTTTTTCATCAATATGGTTAACGTACCAAGCTATTTCGTCAGCGTGTGCTTCGATAACGACCTTGAATTCTTTGCCAGGATTAATAATTCCGTAGGCAGTACCATAGTCATCCAAATGCCATTCATCAACATAAGGTTTTATTTTTTCGACCCAGATTTTTTGACCAGGAGCTTCAAATCCAGTTGGAGAGTTACTATTCAGATATTCAAAAATGAATTCATCTGTTTTTTTGCTAATTTCTTTAATCATGTATTATAGTAATTTAAGGTTTGGTGGAATTGTTTAGAAAATTTTCAGACCATTGCTCTGGGCTATTATTCCAAGAAGAGAGCCTTTGTGCTTGATCGTCAGATATATAATTTGATTTAACGGCAGTAGATAGTAATGTTTCAAAATTCGTAATGGTTTCACAAACTAAGTCATTATTTTGAAACCTAACAGCTGTTTTAGGAAAACCGTAAGAAAATATGGCTAACAAAGCAATTGTATTTAGTCCCTGCTCTTTTAATGCATCAATGGCTTGTAAACTACTTCCTCCTGTCGAGATGAGATCTTCAATAACCAACACATTACGCAAGTTTTTAATATCACCTTCGATTTGGTTCTGTCGACCATGTTTCTTTGATGCTGAACGAACATAAATAAATGGTACATTTAACTTTTCGGCTAACAATACACCATGAGGGATACCAGCCGTAGCTACGCCAGCAATTCCATCAAATTTATATTTTTTGGCCAATTCTACGAAGCTATCAATAATTAGTGTTCGGAGATTTGGATAAGAAAGAGACATTCGATTATCGCAGTAAATCGGAGATTTCAGACCAGAAGCCCAAGTAAATGGTTTTTCTGGAGATAATTTTATTGCTTCTATTTCCAAAAGTTGTTGAGCAATAGTATTTTTAGCATTCATTTATAAAATTTTAATTAATGCAAATGTATAAAATCTATATTAATCATAATATTTTGATCTTAACAAATAACAGAAATGTTTCTAATATAAATAGAACAAATTATACATTTTGGGAATATGATGGCAATAAGAAAAGCTTATTGAAGGTTGTGAAAGGTATCTTGAAAGGTGAAATAAAAAATAATCAAATTATTTTTTACGAAAATTTAGAGTTTTTAATGCACGATTTTTCGTCACACTTTAAGGTAATAACGGCTGGTGGTGGCTTGGTGTTAAACCCCCAAAATAACATACTTTTTATCTATAGAAACAACTGTTGGGACCTACCTAAAGGGAAGGCTGAAAAGGGTGAATCTATAATGCAAACTGCTCATAGAGAGGTAATTGAAGAAACAGGGGTGAAAGGACTTACTGTAAATAATCCGCTTTGCAAAAGTTTTCACGTATATTTCACTCAAAAAGGCAAAATGGTTTTGAAACAAACGTTTTGGTATGTTATGAATTGTACAGAAAATACTTTTGAATTACAAAGCGAAGAAGGTATAGAAAATGCAAAATGGTTAAGTGTGGCATCATTTTTGGAATCTTGTAAACCAGTATACAGAAACATTCGTGAAGTCTGCGAAACGTATTTAGTGTACTATAATCGTTTCCATGAGAAATGAAACACATACTAAGACATTACATACATATTTGAATTTATAAAATTAATAAGCAAATGTTGGCCAGAACCATTTTTTCTTTTACACTACTTTTATTATTCTCTTTTGCAACATCAGCTCAAGTGCTTTCTGCGGTAGGTGACGATTACAATGATTTTTTCAGGGATAGCAAAGCAAGTAAAGTTATCTTAGTCATTGAAGAGGATATTTCCGAATGGACGTTCTTCTCTGACCCTGAATCAAAGATTGTTTATATTGATTTCGGAACACTAGATGCAAGAGTAAATAATATAATTGTAGCTAATGAAAAT
This sequence comes from uncultured Saprospiraceae bacterium, assembly GCA_937922815.1. GTDB lineage: Bacteria > Bacteroidota > Bacteroidia > Chitinophagales > Saprospiraceae > CALAJP01. Next base: position 13,070 of record CALAJP010000135.1, on the reverse strand, counting down.
AAAGAGTTTTTTAATGACGATGTATCTACATTGAGTAAGAATACTTTTTATGAATTAGAATTAAACGATTATACTCGAGGGTTCTATAGTATCAAATTAGATACCGAAAATGGCGTAATTGAAAAAGAAATTATTATGGAATAAAGATATAAATAAGCATAACACTCTAATACAAATAAAAAAGCCATATGATTCGTTTCATATGGCTTTTGTTCTATTTAGGATTCTCCGTTTTTCATTCTTTCGGCATTATCTGCCATTCGAAGAGCCGAAATGATTTCTTCTATATCGCCGAGAACAATTTTGTCTAAACTATATAAGGTTAAATTTATTCTGTGATCAGTAACTCTATTCTGCGGATAATTGTACGTTCTAATTTTAGAAGAACGATCTCCCGACCCTACAAGACTTTTACGAGTAGCTGCCATTTCGGAATCTCTGTCCGCTAATGTTTTTTCTTTAATTTTTACATAAAGCCTACCTAGTGTAATTTCTCTATTTTTAATCTGAGAACGACTATCTTGAGATTCAGCAACAATTCCTGTAGGAATATGCGTCATACGAACGGCTGATTCTGTTCTATTAACGTGCTGTCCACCCGCTCCACTCGCACGATAAACATCGACACGAATATCACTTGGATCAATATCAATATCTTCTTCCTCGTATTTAGGAATTACAACAACCGTTGCTGCTGAAGTATGAACTCGCCCTTGAGATTCTGTTTTTGGCACTCTTTGAACACGATGAGCACCTGATTCGAATTTCAAATCGCCATATACATTATCTCCCGTTACTTCGAGAACAATTTTGTTATAACCACCTGAAGAGCCTGGATTTTCAAAAAGAAGTTCAGTTTTATATTTTTTGGTTTCAAAATATTTGGTGTACATTCTTAATAAATCTCCTGCAAAAATAGAAGCTTCGTCTCCGCCCGTACCCGAACGAATTTCGAAAATAACATCAAGAGAATCGTCAGGGTCTTTAGGAATCAATAATATTTTTCCTTTTTCTTCTAATTCTTTTTTAGTTTCTTCCAATTCAGATAGCTCCATTTTAGCCATGTCAACGAGTTCTTTGTCGTTTTCGGCTAACATTTCTTTGGCAGAAACAATATTTTCAAGTACGTTTTTATACTCATCATGCAATTCTGCAATTTCTCTGATTTCAGCATATTCTTTATTCGTTTTTTTGAATAATTTCATATCCGAAACCGTAGAAGGGTCAGAAAGACGTTCTTCTAAATAAATAAATCGCTCTTTGATGGATGCTAACTGATCTAACATAAATTGAATTACTTGTTTATATTTTCATTTGAAAACGCAAAAATACAATTTATTCTGATAACCAACCCATCGTTCTTTTAACAGCTTTTTTCCATATGCCATATTTACGCTCTTTTTCTTGCTCTGAAAAGTCGTTTTTAAAAGCTTTATCTAGTTTCCAAACCGATTTTATTTCTTCTTTATCCCAAAAACCAGTTTTAATACCTGCTAAAAATGCGGCTCCTAAAGCAGTTGTTTCAGTCATTTGTGGTCTTTCTACGGTTGAACCTAAAATATCGGATTGAAATTGCATCATAAAGTTATTGGCTGTAGCACCTCCATCAACTCTTAATGTGGTAAGCTTTAACCCTGAATCTAACTCCATTGCTTCCAAAACATCTCTTGTTTGATAAGCTAAGGATTCTAAAGTAGCTCTAACAATATGATTGTCTGAAGTTCCTCTGGTTAGTCCAAATATCGCACCTCTTGCTTCTGAGTCCCAATAAGGAGCACCCAGCCCAACGAATGCAGGAACAACAACAACATCATCAGTATTGTCAATTGCTTCAGCTTTGGCCGTAGTTTCGCTTGCATCAGAAATGATTTTTAAGCCATCACGTAACCATTGAATGGCAGCACCGGCAATAAAGATACTACCTTCGTAACCATATTCAGGTGAACCGTCTGCACTACAGATAAGGGTAGTTAATAGACCATTTTTAGAAACTTGAAATTCATTACCTATATTCATTAGCATAAAACAGCCCGTTCCATAAGTATTTTTGACCATGCCTATTTCCGTACAGTTTTGTCCGAATAAAGCTGCTTGTTGATCGCCCGCAACACCACAAACTGGAATTTTAGCACCTAAAACGGCTTCGTCTGTTTTACAAAAATCAGAAGATGAGTTTTGAACCGTTGGTAGAATTGAAGTTGGGATTTCCATTAAATTGCATAATTTTTCATCCCATTGCTTATCCTTTATATTATAAATTAATGTTCGAGAAGCATTAGTAAAGTCTGTAACATGTGCTTTTCCTCCACTTAGTTTATAAATTAGCCAAGTATCGATAGTTCCAAAAAGCAAATTACCTGCCTTTGCGTTTTCCAATGCACCATCTACATTTTGAAGAATCCACCTTAGCTTGGTTCCCGAAAAATAGGGGTCTAACCTCAGTCCCGTATTTTCTACGACATAGTCTTCCCAATTTTCTTTTTTTAATGCATTACAATAGTCGGATGTTCTTTTGTCCTGCCAAACCAATGCATTACAAATGGGTTCACCCGTATTCTTATCCCAAACAACGATTGTTTCTCTTTGATTGGTAATACCAATACTGTCTATTTGGTTGATATCAATTTTTCCCTTACTGAGAGCCCCTTTTATAACTTTTAATTGGGTGTCCCAAATTTCGTTGGCATTATGCTCAACCCATCCTGGTTTTGGAAAAATTTGTGTAAATTCCATCTGGTCTTTTGATACGATTTCTCCAGAATGATTAAATATTATTGCCCTTGAACTTGTCGTTCCTTGGTCGATAGCTAAAACAAATTTCTCCATTTTTACATTAATTTAGTTGATGTTCGTTTAATTTGCACTAAAAATAATAATTTATGGAAATTTGTAGGCTGCTTTTTCAAAATATTGTACATCTTTCTTCAAAAGACAAGGATTATGTTGCACAGAAATCATACTTAAAACCATTTTTTAAGTATGCACCCACGGTAGATGGTCTAATTGAAGCTGCGAAGAATAGAAAATTTGATGATGAAAAAAGAAGACTTCTTGTTGACGAAATAAATCATCAATACGATGCGTATCAAATAACAAGTAAGCAAAAAGAAAATTTAAAAGCCTTAAGTTCGAAAAATACATTTAGTATTATTACGGCTCATCAACCTAGTCTTTTTACAGGACCATTTTATTATATTTATAAAATTATTTCAACGATTAGTGCTGTTGAAAAACTTAATAAGAATCAAACCGAATTTCAGTTTGTTCCCATTTTTGTTTCAGGTGGAGAAGATCATGATTTTGAGGAAATTAACCATATGCACTTATTTAGTAAAAGGGTAGTTTGGGAGACTGAAAGTGGGGGGGCTGTAGGTGAGTTGAGTTGCGAAAGTTTGCAAGAGACATTATCTCAATTGTTTGAAATATTGGGCGAAAGTCAAAATGCTGAAAATTTAAAATCAATTTTAAAAAATAATTTTAAGCCTTCTTATTCCTATGGAAAGGCGATGTTAGGTTTTACCAATGACTTGTTTAAAGAGTATGGCTTATTGGTTTTAAATATGAGTACTCCAAAGTTAAAACAAGGATTTATTCCAATAATTGAAAAGGAAATTTTTGAGCAGGTTTCTCAACCTATTATTGAAAAAACTCAAGAAGAATTATCAAACAAGGGTTTTTCTAAACAAGCACATGCCAGAGAAATAAATTTCTTTTATTTACAAAAAGGGGCAAGAAATAGAATTATTAAAACAGAAAATGGTTTTAGTATCGACGGAACTGATATTAGGTTCTCGGAAGGTGAAATGAAAAAAGAGATTAATAACCATCCCGAACGATTTAGCCCTAATGTGGTCATGCGTCCGATCTATCAAGAATATACCGTTCCCAATATCTGTTATATTGGAGGAGGAGGAGAAATTGCTTATTGGCTGGAAAGAAAAAAGCAGTTTGAAGCTTTTGGGGTAGATTATCCTGTATTGATGAGGCGTAATTCTGTGGCTTGGATTGATGCTAAATCATTGAAAAAAATTACAAAATGGGATAGTTCAATTGAAGAATGGTTTGCTAATGACGCAGAAGGGTTGATTAAATTATACTTAGAAAAACACCAAACTGCGGATTCAAATTTCGATAATCATTATAAAGTTATTGAAAATGCACTAAGCGAGATTCAAAAGGAAGCGAAACAAGTTGAGTCAACTTTGGATGGTAAAATTGGTGCTCAAAACACCAAAATTTTGAAGCAGGTAGAAATGCTAGATTCTTGGGTTAAGCGTAGTGAAAAAGCTAAAAGTAGTCAAACCTTAGAGCAAATTCAACGACTAAAAACTAAGTTATTCCCTAAAGGTTTGCAAGAACGATATGAAAACTTTATGCCTTATTATCTAAAGTATGGAGAATCATTATTTACGATTTTATTACAAAACTTAGATCCATTCGAAGAAGGTTTTGTAGTTATATTTGAGGATTAAAATTTAAAACAAACAAAATTAAATATGAAAGCATTAGTATTTCCAGGACAAGGAGCTCAATTCGTAGGAATGGGGCAATCGTTGATTGATCATTCCCAAGCAGCTCAGGATTTATTAAAAAAAGCCAATGAAATATTAGGTTTTGATATTACAGAAATCATGTTGACGGGAGATGAGGAAGCATTGAAACAAACAAATGTAACTCAACCTGCAATCTTTTTACATTCTGTAATTCGTGCTTTATTGGCTGATGATTTATCGATGGATGCAGTGGCTGGACATTCTTTAGGAGAATTTTCTGCTTTAGTTGCTGCAAAAGCGTTAGATTTTGAAACGGGATTGAAATTAGTAGCTCAACGTGCTGAAGCGATGCAAGAAGCTTGTAAAGTAACGCCAAGTACTATGGCTGCAATCGTAGGTTTAGAAGATGCGGTAGTTGAAGATATTTGTGCAAGTATAACGGAAGAAACTGTGGTGGCAGCTAATTATAATTGCCCAGGTCAATTAGTGATTTCAGGAACAATAGAAGGAGTTAATCTGGCTGTTGAGAAAGCAAAAGAAGCAAAAGCAAGAATGGCCGTTGTTTTGAATGTAGGAGGAGCATTCCATTCTCCGTTAATGAAACCTGCAGAAGAACAGTTAAGTAAAGCAATTTTAGAAACTACATTTAATACTCCAATTTGTCCGATTTATCAAAACGTTGATGCGAAGCCAACTACTGACGCAGCTGTTATAAAAGATAATTTGGTTAAACAATTAACGGCACCCGTTCGATGGACTCAAACGGTTCAAAATATGTTGGCTGACGGGGTAGATTCGTTTGTAGAAGTAGGAGGAAATGGAAAAGTCCTAAAAGGGATGATTCTGAGAATTAATAGAAAAGTTAATTTAACGGCTATATAAAGCTCCTATTTTTTTCTCATTCAACCCAATTCGTAATAAGGTCTAAAACCATAAAATATGGTTTAAAAAAATTCTGCTAAGAAAAAATTGAGCAGCATGAGTTCTTTGAATTTATGCTGCTTATTTTTTTTACAAATTGCTGTCACTTGTTGTGTACCTTTCAACTGCTTTTGAGTGAAATTTTATCTTCGGAGAGACTTTGTCTAATTATAACAATAAACTCATCAGTAATCAGTGTCGTATTTGATATATATTGTAACTGCTTTTCGTAGTTAATTTCCTTTTTTACATGAAGCGTAAAACATAAGTTTTCTTGTAAAAGAATCAAGCTATTTTCTCTTAATCCTCTTAGGTATGAAATTCAATCTCACGAATGAAGTGGATTTTTTTGTCTAAACTTAAGATAAATTAAGCATAAAGTTAATTTTTTTAATGTAAAGAACCCTTTCGGCATACTTTTTGGGTGCGTAATTTATATGTTATCTTTTTGTTTAAAGTCTTGTTTTTTTTAGTTAATTACATTTTTATTCTTCAATCACATTGTATATACAGGAAATATCTCGTTGTTTAGAAATAAATTGCTTTTCTCCTTTTTTTTGAAAAGTATTATTAATGTATATATCATGACGGGATAGATTGTTGGTTTTTTATTGATAAAGCCCGACTATTTCGAAGGTTTATTATATGAATCTTTCTTTATATCGAAACAAGATTACTTTTTAAAGAGTATTTACTATTAATAAAAAATAAGCTCCTAATAAGCTATCTGAATATAAAATATAATAAAGCACAAACTTGTTGAAATGAAAATCTCAAAACTATTTCTGAGTATAATTTTGTTAAATTATACTTTTGTAAACGCTCAATATATAGCTCATGACGTTTTTAGGGCTAAAGGAGATGATATTGTTTATAATGAAATTTATTCTAATTCAGACTTGTTTGAATTTGATCATTATGAGGAAAAAGACCTTTTGTTCGATGCTAACAGTGAAATAGAACCTAGTTCAACTCTAAATGATAGTTCAACCTTAGTTTTTACTGAGGACTTAGTTTCACCGGCACTTACTAGCTTCTCTACAACGACTTTAGATAGTAATTATGTAGAAGGAGATGAAATACAAGTTTGTGCTACTTTTGATATGGACATACAAGCCCCCTCAAGAATGCAGGTAAAATTAGATGCAGGAGGAGTTGTTAACCTATCGGGACCTTTGAAAGGTATGATAGGTGGTAATATTAATGGGACTGCAACTGTTCCTAATTTCACAAGTGTTACTACAGTAATAGGAGTACAACCCGATGATAAAATTTTAATTGGAGGAAATTTTACTGGATACGACGGTCAGAATAACCTTGATCGGTTAGTACGCTTAAACCCCGATGGTTCTAGAGATGATACATTTATAAAAGACTTTAATTTTAGTGGCGGCGGAACTAGTATGGAGGTACTAGCTATTCATGTAATGCCTAATGGTAAAATTTATGTAGGAGGTCGGTTTTCAACTCCAACAGGATTTGGGCTTATTCGACTTAATAGTGATGGTACATTAGATACAAGCTTCGAGAGTGGTTTCAATATAGTGAATAATACCGTACAGGACATCATGGTAGATAAAAATGGATATATATATATATTCGGGAACTTCACTAATTACGGAGACAATCCTAATCTTGATTATATAGCTCGATTAAATCCTGACGGAACAATAGATGATACTTTTGTCCCTCCTACATTCAATCAAGCTATATATGACGGAATATTATCACCTGATGGAAAAATAATTATAGGAGGGGGATTTACGTCTGTTAATGGAGTTCCTCGATTTGGTTTAGCACGTCTTAATGAAGACGGAAGTTTAGACATGGGTTTTGCTCCACCCTATATTCTTCCTGTTCCTGGTTTTGTCGAATCTTTAGCTATAGGACCTAATGGAAAAATTGCTTTTGTAGGTGTTTTTACAGACTTCGACGGTGTTTCCGTTTTAGATGGAATAGGACTCTTAAATCCTGATGGGACTAGAGATGAAAACTTTATACCATTAAGGACATTTACAAATGATACAGGCACTAATCGGTTAAGATCAGTACTTGCAGAACCTGACGGTACCTTTACCTTTGCGGGACGTTTTCCGAATGCTGCTCCTGGCGGTCAAGAAGGTATAGTTAGGCTCAATCCAGATGGAAGCTATGACGAAACTTTTATTGTCAATGGAGATTTTGTCGATCGGACTATAGTTTATGTCGAAAAACTATCTGATGGAAGAATGGTTCTAGCTGGTAGTTTTGAAAATTATGACGGAAATGAAGATATAGACTATGTTACAATATTAAATGGAGATGCTAATACGCCCCCTCCTGCTTCTAATCAAATCTGTGGCATATATACCGTAGGGGAGATGGATTTTAGTGCTGATTTGACGGTTACAGATATATTAGAGTCTAATATATTCGATGAATTGGGGGTTGAAAGTACCGTAACTACAATCCCTGTGGGTCAAAACTTAGGAGATAATGCAGATTTGGTAATAGGGAGACCATCTCCTGCAGGAGAAAAAAATGGTTTAGAGTTGTGGCTCAAAGCAGACCAAGGGGTTACCGAGGCAGGACTAGGCGTATCGGAATGGTTAGATAATACTAGTAATCAGTACGTCGTTAGTCAAGACGATGATGGTTTTAGGCCCGAACGACTTAGCCAATCGGCAAGTACGAACTTTAACCCTACTATAGCTTTTGATACTACAAATACTGAATATTTTGATGTATTCGAATTAAATGATAATTCTTTTAATGACGGATATTCGATGTACATAGTAGGATACACAGATGTAGATAATACTACGTTTTTGAATGCCACCCAAACAGAACCGACAGAACTTAATGCCTTTGTATTGGGGTATAATAATGCCTCTAGGGTAAGGTTATTACATCGAGCTCCTCCTTCTTCAAATGGAAATACGAGTAATGATAAGATTGGTAATGTCTCTACTTCGGATAACAATTTGTTATCGGCGTTTTATGATGGAGATGCTGGGGTTAAAAAAATGTTTTTGAACAGTGGTGGAGAATTAGATGGAAATAGTGATCAACGTAACCACGAAGACAATGAGGTGAAGTATCTGCGTATCGGTAGTATTAGCGAAACACAGCGTCATATAAATGGAGAAATAGCCGAAATAATTCTATACAATGGCAACAATTTAGCCAAACGTCAAGAGATAGAATCCTACTTGGCGATAAAATATGGAATGACTTTGGATCAGACCACAGCTACGGACTATTTGGCAAGTGATAGCAGTATTATTTGGAAAAACGATGGAGATGATTATGTTCAGCGTATATTTGGAATAGGAAGAGATGACCTTTCCGGATTAAATCAACGTGTATCCAAGTCTGTGGATTCTAATGCTATATTAACTCTAGCATTAGACGCTGATTTTGTGGCTGCCAATAGTGATACTACCGCTCGTATGACCGAACATACAAACGATTTACAGTTTTTGATGATAGCTTCTAAGGGAGAACTAGAAATTCAAACGACTGAAATCGCAGCAGCATCGGGTTTAAATACCCGTATTTCGCGAGAGTGGAAAGTAGATCGTACGAGTAGTTTTGATCAAAATATAAGTTTGAAATTTGAAGGATATGATGATAGTTGGAGTGTAATTACAACACCCAATGGCGATTTTTCAGATGGAGTAACAGTACTGGGAGCATTAAATGCTGACGGAGAATTTACCACAAGTAATACATTGCCAGATAGTGTGACATTTACTTTAGCAAAATATATAGAACCCCCCACGCTTACTAGTTTTACTTCTCCTACTACAGATAGTAATTATGTAGAAGGAGATCAAATCGAAATTTGTGCTACTTTTGATACTGATTTACAATCTCCATCTACTATGGAGGTAGAATTAGATGCTGGAGGGACAGTCAATCTATCAGGACCTCTTTCTCCAATAATTAGAGGTAATATTAGTTATGATACTACTGCTATAGTTACTCCCTCTGTCAGGGCTATTCTTGAATCCGTAGCAGTGCAGGACGATGGTAAAATTTTGATTTATGGCACTAATCTTGTAGATTTTGGAGGTTTTCCAGGTAGGGATTTGTATCGATTGAATACAGATTTGACGGTGGATACTACATTCCAGATGAATAGAGGAACTGTTTCAACAAGATCTATTTTTATTAGAAGAAGTGGTAAAATACTACTTCATGATGTAAAGGTTGATTTTGAAGCTGACTTGACAGGACTTGTGAGTTATAACCAAGACGGAACAATAGATTCAACCTTTCAGAATGGTTTATCGACGAATTATGTAGTAAGCGAAGTAATAGAGGATAAAGATGGTAAACTATATATATTTGGAAATTTTCCTGAAATACGAGGAAATACGCAATTCTCTAAAATAGCTAGATTGAATGCAGACGGATCTCTAGATTTGACTTTTACTCCACCCGTGTTTCCTTCAAATACAATGATATATGCTGCGGATATAGGTTCCGATGGAAAAATAGCTTTTATTGGCAATTTTACTACAATTAACGGTGACCCTAATCGCAAGTATGTAGGTCGTCTTAATGCAGATGGTAGTCTTGATACAACTTTTAATTTAACACATGAGTTCAATCCGTCAAACAACGGTAGTGTTCTCGTAAATAGAGATATTGCTATAGCTCCAAATGGGAAAATAGCAGTTACTGGCAATTTTTTACGTTATGGAGGTAACGTAGGGTTTAGTTACTTTGCTATTTTAAATGCGGATGGTTCTCTAGATGAGAACCTTATGCCTGACTTTACAATGGAATATGATGTGTCAAAAATAATCGCAGAGCCTAATAATACTTTTCTTTTTCTTGCAACTAATACACCTACGTCAAATCAAGACGGCTTAGTAAGAGTCAATGATGATGGAACACTTGATACTACTTTTAATATGGGGTATTCCTCGATAACTACTAATTCCTTGGCAGATATGGTAAAACTACCAGATGGAAGAATAGCTATTGTTGGTAGTATGACAAACTATGCAGGTAATGAAGATGCAGATTATATTGTAATTTTTGATGGAGATGACAATATACCTCCAACTGCTTCTAATCAAATATGTGGTACCTATACGGTAGGTGAGTTTGATTTATCACCAGACTTAACCGTAAAAAATATAATATCATCTAACGTAACAGACACTCTTGGTCTAAGTAGCACCTCAACAATAATTCCTGCGGGACAAAACTTAGGGGATAATTCAGATTTGGTAATAGGTGATATAAAACCAAGCCCAGGAGGAGAACCTATAGGTTTAGAGTTATGGTTAAGAGCTGATGCCGGAGTAACAGAAATGGGGCAAGGCGTATCTGAATGGGTGGATAATTCTAATAATGGTTATACTATTGCACAGGACGACGATAGCTTTAGACCTGAACGACTTAGTCAATCAGCGACTACGAATTATAACCCTACAATAGCATTTAATAATTCTAATACTGAATATTTTGATGTATTTGAACTAAATGATAACTCTTTTAATGATGGGTATTCGATATACATGGTAGGTTATACAGATGCAGATAATACTACATTTTTGAATGCCACGAAAACAGAACCCACAGACACTAATGCGATTGTATTGGGATACAATAGTGCATCTAGGATAAGGTTATTACATCGATCGCCCCCGTCCTCTGGTGGAAATGATAGTAATGATAAAATAAGTAATGTATCTATAACGAGTAACAATTTGTTTTCTGCATTTTATGATGGAGGTGATGCATTAGATTTAACAGATGGGATTAAAAAAATGTTTTTAAATAGTGGGGGTGAATTAAATGGGCATAGTGAACAGCGTAACCATGAAGGTAATGAGGTGAAATATTTGCGTATAGGTAGTATAAGCGAAACGAAACGTCATCTGAATGGAGAAGTAGCAGAGATGATTCTGTATAATGGTAGTAATATAGACAAACGTAATCAGATAGAGTCTTATTTAGCAATAAAGTATGGAATAACGTTAGATCAAAGCACGGCTTCGGATTATGTGTCAAGTATGGGAGATAGTATTATATGGGACGCTAGTGAAGCAGGTGTATATAATTATGATATAGCAGGAATAGGACGTGATGATACAACACGGTTACATCAACGTATATCTAAGTCGGTTAATGATTCTGGCTTAGTGACTTTTGCGATAGACAATAATTTTACGGCATCGAATGTAGACACATCAATAAGAAGCGATATATCGTCAGATGTATCATATATGGTTTGGTCAAATAATGGGCTTCCTATATCGTCATGGACAGATACAGGAGCACCAGAAGGTAGGGGCATACTAGAACGTGTATGGAAAGTACAAGAAACAGGAACGATTGGAGAAGTATATCCATCTATCCCTTCAAGTTTATCGACTGTTGGTACGAAGATACCAACAGAATATGGTAGTATCTATATATTGATAGACGATGATGGAGACTTCACTAATGGAGGGACTACAGAAAAAAGTCTTGTATTAAATGGGGGTAATTGGGAAATAGCATCTGGCGAGTCAGGAATAGATATTTCAGATGGAAACTATTTTACTTTTGCTACTTATTTAAAAGACAACGATAATGATGATGTGGCAGACGTTAATGATTTAGATGATGATAATGATGGAATATTAGACAGTATAGAAGATTATTCAATATCATATCAGACAGGAGGTCTATCTGATCCAGCAGGAGCGGGGATGAATTTCATTAACTTACCTGTAATAAATACACCGTTATCGGGAAATTATTTGATTCGATTAACAGGAGGTACCATATCAGGTATGGCTGGCTTTAGAGTAGGAACAACAGCAGATGGAGATGATATATCTCCGAATACAATTACTAGTGAGCGAATTTCAACAACAACCCCCACTAAAGATTATCAAGTAGTATTGGAGCAAGGAGCTAATTATGTTACGGTATTTGTAGAAAGTGGCGAAGTTTCGAATGTTAACTTTGAGATTATAGGTTTAGATGGAGATGAAGATGGGATAATAAATAGGTATGACTTGGATAGCGATGCTGACGGGTGTCCAGATGCAAGAGAAGGGGGCGATTTATTTGGCGTATCGTCAATTCTTAGCAATCGATTAAGTGGTATAGTTAGAACAAATGGAGTTCCTCTCTTGGTGGATAGTTTATCAGGACAGGGGTTAAATTATGCATTAGATTCTTTACTGAATGGTTGTATAGAGTATGTATCTGCACCTGTAGATGAAGGGGATTCAGTTAAAATATGTATAGATACGGGATGGGTAGAAGCTAGTCCTGCAGTTATTAGAAGTTGTAGCGGAGGTACTTCCAATATAAATGGAAGCAATGAACAAGGAACGTATAAAGTGGACGTAGATGGCTGTGCAACATATACTGCTAATGTAAATCCTACTAAATTAATCGATACTTTGTGTATTGAGGTGTGTGATACAAATGGAATGTGTAATAAAACATTAGCAATTATTTTAATAGACACGAGTGGATCGGAAGTATATCCAGAGACGACAGTAGAAGGAGGAGAGAGTACGGAATTGTGTGTAGATACGAGTTGGGTGAGTGCTGGGCCATTAAGTATAGAATCATGTTCAGGAGGTAGGAGCAATATAGCTGGTAATAACGGCCAAGGTTTTTATGATGTAGATGCATTAGGTTGTGTAACATACA